>JACMPR010000340.1 GCA_014377385.1 Ferruginibacter sp.
CCGCATTGTAGATTCTATGTTTAGTCAGCATGCCAAGTGGTTGAAGGTAACATCAGAGTTACCATGGCGCAGAAATATTGCTTCTTTAAATTACTTGCTTGCTTCACACGTATGGCAACAGGATCACAATGGTTTTACGCACCAGGATCCCGGCTTTTTGGATCACGTGATCAATAAAAAGGCCGATGTGGTAAGGACTTATTTACCACCGGATGCCAATTGTCTTTTATCTGTTTTTGATCATTGTTTGCGAAGCCGGCATTATGTAAACGTGGTTGTTGCAGGCAAACATCCGCTGCCCCAATGGCTCACGATGGAAGAGGCAGTAGTTCATTGTACTGAAGGTATCGGTATCTGGCAATGGGCAAGTAACGATCAGGGCAGTGAACCGGATTTAGTGATGGCATGTTGTGGTGATACACCCACGCTGGAATTACTGGCGGCAGTTTCTATTTTGAGAGAACATTTACCCGATCTTAAAATAAGGGTGGTGAATGTGGTGGACCTTATGAAATTACAATCCGCATCAGAACATCCGCATGGATTAAGCGACCAGGATTATGACTCCATCTTTACAAAAGCCAAGCACATCATATTTAATTTTCATGGTTACCCATGGTTGGTACATCGTCTTACCTATCGTCGTGCCAATCGTAACCTTCATGTAAGAGGTTACAAAGAAGAGGGTACCATTACCACACCATTTGACCTGCGGGTACAAAATGATATAGATCGGTTCCATTTGGTGATTGATGTGATTGACCGATTGCCAGAGCTGGAAAGTAAAGGTGCTTACCTGAAACAGCAACTTCAGGACAAGCTGATTGAACATAAGCACTATGTGCACGAACATGGTAAGGATATGCCGGAAATACTAAACTGGAAATGGAACAACAATGGATAAACAAATATTGATTCAAATAGCAATCTCATTGGTTGCTGGAAACAAAGGTCTACTGGCGATGGATGAAAGTAATGGCACCTGCAACAAACGTTTTGCAGCACTCGGCATTCCTCAAACCGAAGCATATCGCCGTGACTGGCGTGAGCTGATTGCTACCACACCCGGCCTGGGCAAATACATCAGTGGCGCCATTTTATTTGCTGAAACAATACATCAAAAAAAGAAAGATGGAACTTTAATAGTTAATGAGATTATTACTGATGGCATTGTACCAGGCATTAAAGTTGACACGGGAGCAAAACCCATGGCAGGTTTTCCCGGAGAAAAAATAACAGAAGGGTTGGATGGTTTGCGGGAACGTTTAAATGAGTATTATAAAATGGGCGCCCGCTTTGCCAAGTGGCGTGCTGTAATTGCTATCGGTAACGGGAACCCTACCCGTGCCTGTATAGAAGCCAATGCAAATGCACTGGCCCGCTACGCTGCCTTATGCCAGGAAGCCGGCCTCGTACCGGTTGTAGAACCTGAAGTATTGATGGAAGGCGATCATGATTTACAACGTTGCTTCGACATTACAGACCAGGTTTTACTTACTGTTTTCGATCAGCTTTACCTGCAAAACGTACTGCTGGAGGGAATACTGTTGAAACCCAATATGGTAATGCCCGGATTGCAATGTAAACAACGG
Organism: Ferruginibacter sp.; assembly: GCA_014377385.1. Taxonomy (GTDB): domain Bacteria; phylum Bacteroidota; class Bacteroidia; order Chitinophagales; family Chitinophagaceae; genus Ferruginibacter. The sequence goes on from JACMPR010000340.1 coordinate 1,593, forward strand.
GCATCGGTAAATGAAGTGGCCGATGCTACCATACAATGCCTGTTGCAATCCGTGCCTGCCGCTGTTGGAGGTATTGCGTTTTTATCAGGCGGGCAATCGGGCGAAATGGCGTCGGCGCATTTGAATGCAATGCATGTCAGGCATTGGTCAAAGTTATTATGGCCGGTCACTTTCTCGTTTGCACGGGCCATTCAGCAACCGGCAATGAGTATTTGGCGTGGTGAAGGAAATAATAAACACGAAGCCCAGCAGGGATTGTATCACCGGGCTAAATGTGATGATGCTGCACGCCGCGGTGAATATACCTCTGCAATGGAAAAGGCATGATATTCGCAATCAGTAAACAATAGTAAAAAGTATTAAAACAAATTTTATGACAGAGGACAAAATCGTGGTGGTTCAAATTTATAACGATATAATGGATGCTACTTTAGCAAAAGACAAACTAAAGGAAAATGGCATAGATTCTTTTCTTGAAAACGAAAATCCCATTGGTCTGAACCCTTTAGGTGGAACGGAACTGAAAATTTTTTCGACGGATAAAGAACAAGCGGAAAAAATTATTGCGCAATAATCATCGGGGTCAAAAAATGATGGCGTACAACCGGGAAAATAGATATCCGGGAAAAAACCTGTTGGAACAGTTGGCCGGGGAAAGATGGTTTGGTTAGGATACTTATGCAAAGTCTTTGTAGCATACTTGCTGTAACTATGCCAAATGTGATGATGCCAAAGGTTGGGAATAGTATATCAGAGCGATGCAAAATCATTCAGGGAAGTGAGTTGTTTTTATTAATGAAATCAAATTTATTTATTCAAGATCAGGTTCTGCGCAAATAATAAAAAATCAAAAAGATGAAAAAGAGTAAAGACAATCTTGCTGAAAGCAAGGAGACTGAGCGGGAAAATAAAAGTCGCTCAAAAGCAAAAATCGGTTCAGCTGCTAATAAGACCAATGAATTCCCGGAAGAATTTGAAGAGGACCGGAGCATGAACATTCGAATGAAACCGCAACCGTTAACTGAACCGGTGAAGAAATCAACGGCGAAAAAAAAGATAAAATAAAAACACGCGAAAAGCAGACTGGTATTAAGTGACCAATATTAAGTTATTTATATGCAGGATAGTATAATCTTACCTATGCTTTCAATAGCATACAGGAGGCAACTTTGGTCTGGGATAAACTAAGGATAAATGGCAGGAATTCTTTTCTTGACAATCAAAATCCCGTTGGCTTAAATACTTTAGGATAAACAGAATTGAAGCTTTTTTCGAAAGCTAAAGAGCAGGCGGAAAAAATATTGCAGAATAAAATTTAAAGTTGTCTTGCTTTGGACATATTATCTATCATAACGGTTCTCATCATCATCAGCGCCGGTTTTTCTTATCTGAATGAAAGGTTTGTGAAGTTACCTGGCACCATTGGCGTGATGGCAATGTCGGTTGTAGCATCCGTTGTTGTGTTAATAATTGGCAAAATCGGCGATGAAAAATCGAACCTGCTAACAACACTCGCTCATAATATTGATTTCTCGGAAGTGTTGCTGAACGTGATGCTTGGCTTTTTGCTTTTTGCAAGCGCTTTACATTTCGATTATAAAAAACTAAAATCATTGCGCCGCCCTGTACTGATTTTGAGCACACTCGGCGTAATGGTTTCAACAGGTATATTTGGCGGTATGCTATTTGGCGCAGCCTGGCTGTTACACATTCACCTGCCGCTGATTTATTGTTTTGTTTTTGGTTCACTGATTTCGCCTACTGATCCTATTGCCGTTGGGGCTATTATAACCAAGTCAAAAATTCCTCCCAGGTTAGCAACCGTTATATTCGGTGAATCAATGTTCAATGATGCGGTTGGATTGCTGCTTTTTGTAACATTGCTGGGTATTACAAAACAATCCAGCAGCAGTATTTCCATTTTAGAGATACTGCGGTCATTCGGAATCCAGGTGCTAGGAGGCTCGCTTATCGGGTTGATAATGGGGTTTATTGCTTACAGACTTATCAAGTCCATCAAAGACTTTCAAACCATTTTTTTAATTTCACTGGCGATCGTGCTGGGCATTTCTGTAGTGGCTAATTATTTTCATGCATCTATACCGTTGGCAGCTGTGGTGGCCGGGCTGGTTGTAGGCAATAAAAGTTTTGGTAAAGATCATGTTGCCAATCAATTTCTTAATAATGTGTGGCAATTACTGGATGGTATTCTAAACACTATTTTATTTGTAATGATTGGGCTTCAATTATTGATATTGCCATTCCTGAAACATTACTGGCTAATTGGGTTGACTTCTATTTTAATTATACTCATAGCAAGAATGATCAGCGTATCGCTAATTGCCTTTTTTGAATTGCGCAGGGTGAACCTGGTGAATCTTTCCATCCTTACCTGGGCTGGTCTGCGGGGCGGAATTTCAATAGCCATGGCGCTGTCCCTTCCTGTTTCTCCATACAGGGAAGTGATACTTTCCTGCTGCTATTTTATTGTCATATTTTCTATAATTGTTCAGGGGCTTACTTTAAATAAGTTAGTGGATAAAGCTGTTAGCAGTGACGACAGGAAATCCTTGTCACTAAAAGCAGGACATGCACGAAACTGAAGTTGGGGGAAATACATGTTACGCCAGCCGTCTGATAAAGCAAAGGCAAACAGGAGAAATGTTTTTAGAAAATGAACAGCCTTTCATTATAAATCCTTTAAGTGGAACCAGACGTAAAATATTCCCGAACGATTAAAAAATCATTGAGAATAATTATGTGATTATGAAATGGCACAATGTATTAAGGGTGCAATTTCGCCGAAATCCAGTATTGCTTAACCCACATTGCAGCCCCCGCATCCTCAAATGTTAAATTTTGTTGCAAAAACTGTTAAAATAGGAATTTTTAGGCATTTGTAATTTTGTAACTACTTGATATTCAATAGTTCATTTTTAAAAAAGTCATTGTAGACCCCGTCGGTTCTGATTTTTATTGGTTGAAGTACCAATAGCTTTGGGCATGTTTCTGAAGGTTATTTTCAAGACGATAAAAACTACCGGTGAGCGAAAAATGCACTATCGGTTATGTGAAAGCTATCGTATTGATGATACTGTCCGCCATCAAACCATCCTGCATTTGGGCACACTTGAAGAGTTGCCCGAAACTGAACAAAAAAAAGCACTTGCCCTGCGTATCGATGAATTGGTGAAG
>JACMPR010000341.1 GCA_014377385.1 Ferruginibacter sp.
CCGAGCCCTGTAAATTTTCAACAAAAGCTTCTCAAACAATACGAAAATAAACTGGTTGAGCTTTTTGATAATTATGAATATGTATTCCAGGAAACAGTTTTGAAATGAACCCACTGTGAAACTGTTTTGTATCAGACTATCCTTTAAGTTGCGGGTATGAAATCTTCAACTATAAATCAGCAATGAGACGTGTCAGCAACAAACACGGCCTTATATTTCTTCCTGAATGAAATGATGTAGTAATCCCCGATATATTTCCAGGGCCAGCCGGACTTATACCTATTCTCTTTCTTAACCAGATATGCAAATGTTTTCGGATGACTTTCAGCAAAATATTGAATGTAAGATGGTGGTACAATCGTACACAATCCTTCCAACTCCAGTAAGTTATACTTTTGTTTTAGCTGATCAATGATGTAACCTGGAGAATGGTACCAGCAAATAAACGCAAGGCCATTTACTTTGGCATTTCTTCCTTTACTGCTAAAAAAACGACGGAAGGCTGTTTGAAATTTCCCTTTAAATACAAGCAGCGTTTCCCACAGGCAAAATTTAGGAAGTACTACCAAAGTAACCATTCCACCGGGTTTTAATAATTTATCGAATGACTGAAGTACCACGTCCAGTTCATTGGTACAATTCAAACCGGCAAAGTTTGAAAAGATGAGGTCATATGGATCATTATCCTGCAAATTGTGCAGTGTAGTGAATGAACACATTTCGCAGCTAACCTTATCCGTTAATCCCGCTTTGATTACTTTCTCCTTTAATTGTTCCTGCATGCCTGCCGACACGTCTGTAGCATGCACCGTATGCCCTGCATTTGCAAAGAAAATTGCATCTTCTCCCGTGCCTGAGTTTAATTCCAAGATTCGGGCCTTCGGCCTTAGATATTGGAGTACATGATTTCTTACCCTGTCGCGCTTGTATTGAACGATCTTATCGCCTCCATACAATTCATCAAATACGGGAGCCTGCATGGTAAATGCATGCGCTGCTTTTTCCTCATTGTGTATAGCAGGGTCAATCAACATTATCTTTTTTCGAGTTTATTTAATTTAAACTTATTGATCATCGCCGAAGGTAAATAGTAAATAGAAGACATGGCTCTCTTCAACGTTATACCATCGGTCTTCAATGGATTTAGAAACATCTTTTTAAGATTTTCAAAAGCCAGGTGCTTTCGGTAAGTCTTGTGTACATAACGATGCAACTGCCTGTAGAAGGCAGGCTGGTAGGTGTTTTGGAACATCAGTACCAGTTCATTAGAATCTGACCAGTTTGCCTTTTGTTTCAGCTCTGACTTTACATTTTCATAGAAAACAGTTCCCGGCAACGGGTAAGAAACAGAGATCCCCAATTCATCCGGCAGTAACGTGTTGATCATTTTGATCGTCAGATTTATATCTTCTTTTGTTTCACCTGGATAGCCAAACTGAATAAAGAAGCACGGCTTAATACCATTTTCACGCATCAGCCTGGTGGATGTTTCTATCTGCGCTATAGTTGTGCCCTTATCCATGGCATCAAGTATTTTTTGAGAGCCGCTTTCAGCTCCCATCCAGACTGTGTCACAACCGGCACGGCTAAGCGCACTGATCTCAAATTTATCAGCCAGCAAATCTGCCCTTGCCTGGATCTTGAACCTGATTTTGAGATTTTGTTGTTGGAGCCTATCCGCAAATTCATTCACCCAACCCGGTTTCAATCCAAAAATATCGTCACAGAACCAGATATGATCGAAGTTAAATTTCTCTTTTAGCATTTTTAATTCAGCCACTACATTTTCAGGCGACCTTGAATTGTACCTGTTGCCATAAATGGGCTTGGCGCACCAGTTACATTTGAAAGGGCATCCCCTTGTTGTAGCCATATTCATCGAAAAATAGCCACTGCTTTTCATCCACATTTTTTTATACGGGGCCATGTCTATCATATCCCACGCGGGAAATGGAATGCTATCTAGTTCCCTCAAAACCACAGCCCGTTTGGTTTTAATCAGATTGCCCTTTAATTTGAATGCAAGTCCATCGATCGAAGAAAAATCTGTATAATTATTACCAATTGCTTCCACTAGTTTTAACAGCGTTGCTTCCGGCTCACCAATGATGACATAATCGGCGCCGTTATCCAGGTAACTTTCAAAATGGTCTGTTGAATCTGAACTGGAAAATATAACGGTACAATTTATTTCCTTTGCAAACCGCGTCATTTTAAAAGCAGCATCACGCATATTTGTTAAACACATCTTGGTGAGGTAATTAAATCCATCATCATAAATGATAAAAATATCAGGCCGTTCTCTTCCAAGAACAGGGATGATTTCTTCTGCATTGTGCGAAAACATAGTGTCAAAAAAAGAAACCGCGTAACCATTTTGTTGTAAAACTGCTGCGCCATACAATGTTCCTAATGGCGCATATGGTTTCGCCGTCGCCCATTGTTTTGGGTCGAAGCGAAGGAAATAAGAATGTGTGATTAATATCTTTTTCATAAACAAACCGTCCTTCCACGTTTTATTCTAAATTTTACATTGCTTAAAGTTCTCACCCCTTTTTTACCCGGCCGTTTTTACAAATTGCACTAGTGATGATAGCTTGAATGATGATTGGGCTGTCAATTTACTTTTTTTAGTTTTTAATAACGATCCGGTAAAATGGATTTCTATAAAAAGTTAATTTGTTTTTCCACGAGTTCGGATCCTGCAAAATTTTATATCGGTAATTGACCAGCTCATCTATGGAATGATGATAATAGTAATTTGAAAGTACATCAAAATCCATGGTTGCATAATAATCTTTTGTCCGCTGTCTGGCAGCTTCTATTTCAGACGCTTTATAGAAATGTGAATCGATTATATGTATTTCGCCATTTGGTGATAGATGATCTAAAGCAATGTCAAGCACCCCTTTTAATGAGGGAAAATATTGTATGGATGCTGCAAACAGAATGATATCAAATTTCTTTTCGTCAAAAAAGGCATCGCCCGGTTCAGTTTCTACAAAACTAAGATTAAGAATTTGGTTGAAAACCCGCCTGGCCTGTTTAAGTTCCGTATTGTTGATATCTGTTCCCCTGACTTTTCCGGTTGTAATAGCAGCCAGTTGAGCACACAACCATCCATTGCCACAACCTACTTCAAGAATATCTATATCAGTTCCTTTGCCTTTTATGTAATGTATTAATTTTTTGAGCGACGAACGCCTGGCACGCCATTCATTGTAATGCGGATGTGACCTTGCAATAAATGGAAGCTGCAAAACTTCCTCATCCGAATAAAGGCGGCCTTCTTTTTCACGCAGACTAATGTAAAGCTTTTCGAACTCACGACCAGACCCATGGATGCTTGCCTGTTTCATACTTGCTGTTCGATTTTAAAAATAAAATTCTTTTCCAACATGTTTTGCCTGCTATGAACACAATTCAACATGAAGCCATTCAGAACCGCGATACCATCGATCATTTCCTTATCACAACCATCAGAAAGCACCATCAATATCATTGTATCAGTATGAATAAAATTGCTGATCGTACCAAACATCCGGGAAAAATATTCGCCGTTTTCACCGCAAAACCAGGCATGGTCTTTTTCTGTAACGGGTTGTTTTTTATAGTATGGTGGATTAATAACAATGATGTCGAAAAGCTGCGGAGGAATTTCCTGAAAAAGATCGGAACGGATAATTTTTAAAGAAACTTTATTATAACTGCTATTTTTTTTAAGAAATTCAACAGCAATGCTGTTTATATCAGTAGCTGTAACAACCGCATCTTTTTGTGCCGCCATAATGGAGATAAGGCCGCTGCCACAGCCCAGTTCCAACAATTTTTTTTCATGCAAATCCATTCTTTCAACAAATTGAAGCAAGAGTTTTGTACTGAAAAAAAACCCGGGATGAAAAACTTCCGGTGGAATTTCAATCTTTATGCCTTTGTACTTGTACTGCCGGGTTTTGGCAAGATATTTTTCTAACCAGGGTTTATAAGTTCTGCCAATGATATTTTTTAGAGTGGTATTCAAAAATAAAATTTATGATAGTTGCCGCTGAAGCTTCAGGTTTTAAAGAAGCCTTGGAAAAACTTTGTATTACTTTCTGCTTTTACGTCTTCGTGGCAAACTTGTAACAAAGTCTATAAAAAGATTCCTTCCACGTTGAGTTTAAAAAAATTAAAATCCCTCTATTTCCGGCTGCCGGTATTTCCACAATACCTGCAATGCTTTCAACTCATAAGGCTTTTTATACAGGCCTGTTTTATAACGCACCGAAGCGATGTTGCGAAGCACTTTTCTTTTCAGGTTTGTCAACCTAATATCAGATGCCGTAGGATAATAGCCATTCAATACTGTTTCGAAATCCTTTATCTTATCAATCATTTGTGGCGTTAACCAGGGTGTTAATGGATTTTTCCTTAGATCAAAATTTTCCCATTGCGGCCCAATCCAGTCTTCCAGTTTTTCAGGAAAATGAAAACCGCTTCCCAATACTTTTTTGTACATCTCGCTACCTTCTGTGGGCACCGGGCTGTACACGTAAATGATGATCTCGGTTTTGGGGTTAATCTCTTTTATTTCTTTGATAAAGGCAATGTCCTGGTCAATTTGTTTCATGGCCTGTTCGGGAGTATCTGCCGGGGTACCCAATACAAAAGAATATTCGGGAATGATATCGAACTTCCCGATGCGTGCTGCAAACGAACGTATTTCGGCGGCAGTTTGTGTACCGCCTTTATCCATTTTTTTTAAGATCTCATCGTTGCCGCTTTCCGCGCCAAAGAAAATCATCTTGCAACCGCTTTCTCTCATCAGCGCCAAAGATTCATCCGAATATTTATCAATGGTATCAATGCGCCCTTCTCCCCACCAAACCATCTGCTCAGGTTTTATCAGCCTGGAAAATTCAACCGTTCTCTTTTCAGATACAAAAAAATTGTTATCATGAAACTCAATTGAATTTCCGCCAAATGCTTCTTTCAAATATTTCACATCTTTGTAAATTAGCTGCGCCGATTTTCCCCGCCACCGGCCGTTGTATATTGGAACCACCGCACAAAACGAACATTTAAACGGACAGCCCATACTGGAGTGATAGGCAATGGTTTTTGTTCCCAGGTAAGTTTTTCCGAGATAATTTGTGATCGGGTAAAATTCATTCAGCCTGTTGTAAGGCAGCGCCGGCAATTCATCCGGATCATATAATTCATCTTTGGGCGTTTTAATAATTTGTTCATCGCATCGGTAGATCAGGTTATGAATTAATTCATATGGTTTATTATGTTCCAATGCATCAATTAATGCAGGAAATGTTTTTTCACCGGGCCCGTTTATTACAAAGTCAACATAAGTAGATTCCAGCACAACCTTTGAGTGATTAGAGGGAAAATAGCCTCCCCAGATAATTTTTATTCCAGGAAATAATTCACGTATTTTTTTTGAAACAGGAATTGATTGTTTTAACTGCGGGCCCGGCATGCTGGTGCAACCAAAATAGCCAAAATTACCGGCTGATAAATACGCATGAATTTTTTCCCACGGATCGGTTTCCATATTGCCATCCACGATCGCATATTCGAAA
>JACMPR010000342.1 GCA_014377385.1 Ferruginibacter sp.
CACTGAGTTCAGTAATGTTCATCGGTATCCTGGTAAGTTCCGCAGTTATTACTTCAATCTTTTTTTCTTCAAGTGCTTTTGCCATATGCCCAAATTCTGTAAAGGCCGTCCGTATAATGATATTGCCTTCGCTGTCTTCGCCTATTTCTTCCAGCCCATAATCTATAAGTTCCAGTTCAAGGTCGTCGGTATTTAATCCCTGGCTTTTCACCTTAAACTCACCCATACGGGTAAATGTAAACGCCACACTTCCGCTGGTGCCTAAAGTGCCTCCGCTTTTGGTGAAGTGCATGCGTACGTTCGCAACAGTCCTGGTGGAATTATCGGTGGCAGTTTCTACCAATAAAGCTACCCCGTGCGGGGCATAACCTTCGTACACTATTTCCTCATAATTGGTAGTGTCTTTCCCCATCGCTCTTTTAATGGCAGCTTCTACCCGGTCTTTGGGCATACCGCAAGCCCTTGCGTTGGTGTAACACCTCCGTAAAGTGGGATTGTTATCAGGATCGGGTCCGCTGCTTTTTACTGCGATCGCAATTTCTTTACCGATGCGGGTAAAGTTTTTTGCCATCTTATCCCAACGGGCAAACATCGAACTCTTTCTTACTTCAAATATTCTTCCCATGATAAATTCTTTTAACTGTTTTAGGGATGCAAATGTAATGAAACTTTATATCTCAGGTAACGGGCGATGAGTGAATAAAGGAAGAGGTGCGTTAGCGAAGAGCCAAACGCAAAAACCTTGAATCATTACCAGGTAAGGGCATTAATCTTTCCCGTAACCATGTCCGTTTTTGCTGACACTGTTATTCAAATTAACAACTTACACTCCATCATTCTCATCCCTCTGTTCCTATCTTCGCTTCATGGATCAAACATTTACTTACCAACAGTTGCTGGATTTTTCAACCAACATTTTTAAAGCAATCGGCTGCAGTGCCGCTCATGCTGCCGTAGCTGCTACATCTTTGCTAAGTGCCGATCTTCGGGGTGTTGACAGTCATGGCTTGGCAAGGCTTACCGGCTATGTGCGGCTGTGGGAAACAAAGAGAGTTAATGCAAATCCGGATATCAGGGTAATTCACGAAACGCCAAGTACTGCCGTGGTGGATGGAGACAGCGGCCTTGGCCTGGTAGTAGCACCGGCGGCCATGCAGGTAGCGATTGATAAAGCAAACCAGGTGGGGAGTGGGTGGGTAAGCGTTCAAAACAGCAATCATTTTGGTATTGCGGGAAAACATGCCATGATGGCTTTGAAACATGATATGATCGGAATTGCCATGACCAATGCATCTGCACTCGTAGCGCCCACTTTTTCAAAAGATAAATTACTTGGCACAAATCCTATCGCTGTTGCTATACCTGCAGGAAACGAACCGGCTTTTGTGGCTGACTTCGCTACCACTACTGCTGCAAATGGTAAACTGGAAATCCTTCAAAGAAAAAACCAGCCCACTCCCGATGGCTGGGTGCAGACGAAAGATGGACTGCCCAGCAACAATGCCCATGAGTTAAAGGAAGGAGGTGCCTTATTGCCCCTTGGCGGTGACCGGGAACATGGAAGCCACAAGGGATATATGCTTGGCAGCATTGTAGATATTTTTTCAGGAGTTTTAAGTGGTGCGAATTTTGGACCCTGGGTGCCACCTTTTCCTGCCTATTTACCGATGCCGGAAAACATGCCGGGTAAAGGGATCGGGCATTTTTTTGGGGCCATGAGAATAGATGCATTCAGAAAGGGCGAGGATTTTAAAAGCGACATGGACAAATGGATACAGAGTTTTAAAAGTGCCAAACCTGTTGATGGATTTGAAAGAGTCATCATTCCCGGCGAACCTGAAATTGAATCAGAAAAATATCACCTCGACAATGGAATTCGCTTACCCGCAGTGGTTATCGAAGACCTTCAGCAGTTGGGCAGGCGGTTCTCCGTAAATATTTTTTAAAAAAATTATATGTAAGCAGCTAATCATCTTGTGCAGTGGTCTTTTTTTCAAATTCTCCTGCCATGAGACTACTGTTGCTATTGCTTATTCTATTTTCTATTACATCCTGCTGGACAAGGAACAGCAGACCCCGGTTTATAGATCCACATGTTCATGTGTGGGGCAACAAACCTGTTTATGCAGCACGCACCGAGGCAAAAACGATCTCTTATTTGGACAGTGCCTTGCCTGTAATTGTTCCCGGAAATATTTATGCGAAAGGGAACTTCATTTACCAGTTAGAGATAGGAAAAGGTATTCACGTGATAGACAAAACAAACCCTGCCCAGGCCGAACGCATTGGCTTTATCACCGTAAACGGAAGTTCCCAGATATCTATTAAAGACAATTATCTCTATACCAACAATTATGACGACCTCGTGGTAATTGATATCTCAAACAGTAATAGTGTTAGTGTTGTAAAAAGGGTAGCAGGTGCTTTTCCCGAAGGAGCCAGCAATTATTTTTACATCGAGCCCATCGAATCAGGGTATTATGAATGTCCACGTTACGACAGTGTTGTAGTGGCATGGGTGAAAGATTCTATCTGGACGAGTTGTTCAAAAAATTAAGCAGACCTTAAAAAAATAATCATGAAATTTTCTTTCTATAAGTCGTCGCTGGTTGTAATGGTAAGCATTTTTTTATTTTCCTGCTCAAAAGATGGTACGCCTGATTCCGCCGCTGCAAATTCCACTGGCAAAGCAGGCTCACTTTCAAAATTTGCCATTGCTGGTAATTATTTATATGCTGTCGACAATACCCAGTTGTACACTTACGACATAACCGATCCAGCCAATCCCATCCAAACAAATACCTCCTTCCTCGGATTTGCAATAGAAACAATTTATCCTTTTAATAACCGGCTGTTTATCGGAACCACAACGGGTATGTTCATTTATTCCATAGATGTACCTGCTGCCCCGGTGCAGGTTGGATCGGCAAGTCATGTGCGTAGTTGTGATCCGGTGGTGGCAAATGATTCCATTGCCTTTGTAACCCTGAAAGGAAACAGCAGCTGTGGACCGGCCGTAAGTGGACTGTATGTGCATGACATCAGGAACGTTTTTGCGCCACAACTCATCAAAACTTTAGAATTACCCAGCCCCGAAGGATTGGCGCTGGAGGGTGGAATACTATATATATGTTGTAACAACGACGGTTTAAAAGTCTTCAATGTGCTTAATCCCGCTAATCCTATAGAAATAAGAACAGTAACCGGCGCCTATTTTAAGGATGTGATTCCATACGGAGATTTACTGATCTGTTACGTGTCCACAGGCATCATATTGTATGATATAAGTGATCCTACAAACCCGGTTATGCTAAAATTAATTGAAAATGCGTAGGAAGCAGACCGAATGGTATTTCGAAGGATTTATTGAAATAAGACAAAAAGCTGACTTATAATCGCCTTTTCAATATGGTTAGGTTCTCTCATTTAAGCCGCTGATTTTGTTGTACCCATTCTGTTTGTACCCAATGTAAATGGATACAAACAGAATGGGTACAAATTTCATGGATACAATCTGCTAATTGCTTTGTTGATATTGGCTAACCTTTCCCATAACTTAACCACTCAAAATCAGGGTTTTAAGTAAGTGTTAAAGTGTAATAGAGTTTTACCTCCGGCCCATAAGGTCTGGCAAGGAGTAGCAACAGTGAACAGGTGTTTTAGCCGATTATACATTGAAGTACTTTCTGTGCACTTCATTTTAACCATAATATATTTTTCAAGCCTCCCAAGCTGCTGATCTTTTACTTCAAAATTGCGTCCTTCGCATCAGCCTTTAAAAAGCAGGTAAAAAATATTTCATTTTTTTTTGCCTTCACAAACTAAAAAGCAAGTTGTTGCGTTTATAGTATGGTTTTTCATAGGATATTGGATTAATACGGGCAGAGATTTCCATCTCAGCCCCTTTTTTTGCCTATACGGCACGGGTCTATTCGTTTATGCGTCTGTTTGCTGAAAGTCGGGGCAAGGATACGAGAACTAACACCTCGTCCTGGTGATTAGTAATCATCAAAACTAAACCGGATCTGTAAGTTTGAAATAACTGATCTAATTGAATTTCTTTCATTAACTGCAGACCTGAAGGGGTTTTTCCGCAGCAGTCCAACCGGAATAGCCAAAAAAAACCTCCCATCGGGAGGTTAGTAACATAAATATCTTCAGTATTTTATCAGATAATAAGCATCGAATCACCATAACTGAAGAAGCGGTATTTATCCTTAATTGCTTTTTTATAAGCTTCCATCATCAGGTCGTATCCCGCAAAAGCACATGCCATAATAAGTAAGCTCGTTTTTGGCAAATGAAAATTTGTAACCAATGAATCTGCAATATTGAAATTATAAGGCGGATGGATGAAGTGATTGGTCCAGCCCTCAGAAGGTTTTAATAATTTTTGTGCCGTATAGGAAGATTCCATGGCACGCATCGTAGTGGTGCCGATAGAACAAATCCGGTGATTGCTTTCTTTGGCTTTATTTACAATCCCACAGGCGATATCATCTATCTTGTAATATTCAGCATCCATTTTATGTTTGCTAAGGTCTTCCACTTCTATTGGTCTAAAAGTTCCGAGGCCTGTGTGAAGGGTAACTTCTGCGAAACGTACGCCCTGTATCTCCAGTCTTTTGATCAGCTCTTTGCTAAAATGCAATCCAGCTGTAGGAGCAGCCACAGCGCCTTCGTGCTTTGCATACACAGTCTGGTAGCGTTCCTTATCTTCTTCTTCCGGTTTACGTTTAATGTATTTTGGAAGGGGTGTTTCTCCCATTACTTCAAGCATCTGCCTGAATTCATCGTCTGTTCCATCCCATAAAAAGCGGATGGTGCGGCCACGGCTGGTCGTGTTGTCAATTACTTCTGCAACCAGTTCATCACTTTCTCCAAAATATAATTTATTGCCAACACGTATCTTTCGTGCCGGATCCACGATCACGTCCCATAATTTGTTGGTCTTATTCAATTCTCTGAGCAAAAAAACTTCGATCTTGGCACCCGTTTTTTCTTTGCGGCCATACATTCTTGCCGGAAAAACCTTTGTATTATTTACAACAAACACATCCTTGTCATCAAAGTACTCCATGATATCGCGGAAATGCTTGTTTTCGATGTCGCCGGTCTTGCGATTGATCACCATCATCCGGCTTTCTTCTCTTTTCTTTGTTGGGTGTTGTGCGATCAGGTTTAGGGGAAGGTCAAAACGGAATTGAGATAATTTCATGTAATAAATTAGGTTGTTTTTGATTATTTATCACATGCCTTGTAAATACTTCTGATATAGGAACCTTGGTTTTAACCAGGGCATTTATCATGTTACGGCATGATTTTAAAGTGGGCGAAGTTACGTTAAAATAATAAGAAACCAATATGGACAAGGAAATATGCTTTCAAATAGGGAAGTGGCTAAAGTCGAAAATAGACAATCCCCTGCCAGCAGGCTATGGGTTTTACTTATGATTTTTTAATTCTTATTTGGATTGATAAAGTTTTCAAAAAAATATCTCTTCTCTTTATTAATTGTCTGCTTCTACGCATCTTTATGAACCAGCCTGCAATCTTATTAAAATCATGACCAAATACCATTTTTTCATCAGCCTTTGTTTTTTATTTCTCAGTGTTACCGCCGTTGCGCAAAAAACAGAAAAATATCCCAGCCTGCTTTGGGAGATCAGTGGTAACGGTATGTTAAAGCCCTCTTACCTTTTTGGTACCATGCACGTAAGCAATAAACTGGTTTTTCACCTGAGCGATTCCTTTTACAATGCCATTAAAAGTACGGAAGCTGTAGCACTGGAACTAAACCCTGAATTGTGGCAGGATCAAATGGTAAGAATGGATAAACTAAAGGAAAATTACCAGTCTTTTGTAAAAATCGCAGGCAATGATTATTTACACCAAAATTCTTTCCGCATCAACGATTACCTCGATGAATTAAAGCTTGCGCTGCAATCAGAGCCCGCGGTCGTAAACAGCCTTCTTTACAGGTCTTATAAATCTAAAGAAGATTTTGAAGAAGATACTTTTCTTGATCTATATATTTTTCAAACCGGTAGAAAACTGGGAAAGAAGGCAGCCGGGGTGGAAAACTATTATGAATCTGAAAAAATCGTCCTGGAAGCTTACGCAGATATGGCTAAAGAAAAAAATAAAAGGAGCGTGGACATCGAGGCCGAATCAATGAATGATATCGTTCAGAAAATGCAGAATGCTTATCGCCGTGGCGATTTGGACCTGATGGACTCGCTGGATCTGCTGATGGAACGTTCAGATGCTTTTCGTGAAAAGTTTTTATACAAAAGAAATGATATACAGGCTAATTCGATCGACAGTATTATCCGCAACACAAGCTTGTTTGTGGGTGTGGGTGCTGCGCATTTGCCGGGAAACCGGGGAGTAATAGAATTGCTTCGTAAGAAAGGATATATCCTCCGCCCGGTAAAAATGGCCGACCGGGATGCCGTACAAAAAAGTATTGTAGATGACCTGAGAGTGCCGGTTGTATTCAAAAGGCGGTATTCGGAAGACCTGGTTTACAGTGTAGAAGTGCCAGGTGACCTCTACAAAGTTTCGCAGGATGATGACGATTTAAACAGGAAGCAATATGCAGATATGAGCAACGGCTCTTATTACATGGTAACCCGGGTTAAAACCTATGCTGCTTTTTTAAATCAGTCTGAAAAAAATGTATTGAAAAAGATCGACAGTATGCTGTACGAGAATATTCCCGGTAAAATATTATCAAAAACAAATATTATCAAAAACAATTATGATGGCTTTGATATTACGAGCAAAACACGCCGGGGCGATTTGCAACGTTACCAAATATTTGTTACGCCGTTTGAAATAATCATTTTTAAAATGAGTGGCAAAGAAGACTATACCTCGGGTGAGGAAGCACGCTGTTTTTTTTCTTCTGTTATTTTAAAAGAACGCAGTAATAGTCCTGTGGAGTTCCAGCCTCTGCAGGGAGGATTTAGTATGCGCCTCCCCCAGGAACCGGTGAGTTTTTTAAACAAAACTTCAACAGGCGACCGCTGGGAATACGAAGCCATTGATAAAACAACCGGTAACGCATACCTGTTGATGAAAAAAACGATTTATAATTATAATTTTATTGATGAGGATAGTTTTGATCTCGGCCTGGCAGAGGCTTCCTTTCACAATCCTGAATTATTCGTGAAACAAATAAGCCGCCGGCAGGTAACCGTAAACGGGCAGCTGGTGCTTGAAGTAAAAGAAAAATTGAAAGATAGTTCGATTGTCGATGCCCGGTATTTTATCAATGGTCCTCATTACTATGTTCTGGCTGTGAGAAACGCAAAACAAACTAAGGCGCCGGATGAATACCTCCATTCTTTTTTATTTAAGCCTTTTAAATATCCTGAACCAACCACCTATGTTGATACTTTCTTACGTTCTTCTGTGATGTCCCCGGTTGTTCCGGAACTTGATGCCAGCATGCGTAAATTGGTGGAACAGGCTTTAGATGATGCGGCAAATGGCAACAATGCTTCCGGTTATATCAGTTACTGGCCCAAAGTAAAGCGAGGGGTTTTCCGAAGTGAGGCAACAGGTGAAATGATGAGTGTGAAAGTACATGAATATCCTGTTTATTATTATATCAGGGACTCAGCAAAATTCTGGCAAAATGAAATAAATGAGTTGTTGGAAAAGCAGGATATGTTCATTTCAGGAAAGATGGAACGGATTTCCGGTAAGGATTATACAGGGGTAAGATTTTCTATCATGGATACGGGCTCCAGCCGGAAAATTGATCAGCTGCTTATTCTTAAAAATAATTATTTATACAATATCACCGGCGTAAGTGATACTGTAAATGTAACCGGAACATTTATCAGCACCTTCTTCGAAAACTTTGAACCCTGGCAGGTGCCGGTTGAAAGGAATTTATACATGAACACGCTTAAGAATTTTTTCAATGATCTTTTCAGCAAAGATAGCGCAGTGCAAAACAAGGCCCAGCAATCCATCGCCAATGTTTATTATGGCGTTCCGGGAATTCCGTTGATCATGGATGCCATCACCAGGGTAAGTATGGCAGATAAAAAGTATTTTGATACCAAAACGAGGTTGATCAGTGAACTGGGATTTATTAAGGATTCAACGTCTGATATGCTTGTTGAAAACCTTAAAAAAATATACGAACAAACTGCTGATACCGCGCTATTTCAAAATGAGGTGGTAAAAGCACTGGCAAGGTTAAAAACAAAATCTGCGTATCATTTGCTTAAAGAAATATTATTGCAGGATCCGCCCATATTTGAAAACGATTATGAATACACTAGCATGTTTGAGAACCTGGAAGATTCTCTGCAGCTAACGGCAGGTTTATTTCCTGAATTATTGAGACTTGGTTCTCTCGATGATTACAAAGAAAAAGTATTTGATCTTTTTGCCAACCTTGTTGATAGTGGTCTCGTTAAACCTAAAAATTACAAAAGCGTTTTTCCTAATATTTATGTGGATGCAAAAATTGCATTAAAAAAGCAGCTAAGCCGGGATGAAAAAAAGATGCGAACAGAAAGTAAAACCAATGATAATGAGGAACCGGCAAGGCTGTACAATAATTACAATGACAAAAGCGCTTCCATTCAAAATTATTCAATCCTGTTAATGCCATTTTATGAGAAGGATAAAAATGTAAAAAGCTTTTTTTCCAGACTCCTGCAATCCAACGACGGTAATGTCCGGTTGAATACGGCGGTATTGCTGATTCGCAAAAACAAGGTTGTTGCAGACAGCATACTATTGTCGCTGGCTGCAGATGATAAATACAGGGCCGACCTGTTATACCAACTTGAAACGACCGGCCATTCAGAAAGATTCCCCAAACAATTTAAGACGCAGGAATACATTACCCGTAGTTTTTTAACTGAAGAAAACAAGTATGATAAATTGGATTCGATGGTTTTTTTAGAAAAAAGATCCTGCACTATTAAAAGAGAAACAGGTTATATTTATTTCTATAAATACCGTGTAAAAAAAGAACATCAATGGAAGATCGGCATCACTGGTTTACAGCCATTAAATACAGCTGTTGTGAACGCCGATGATGACTTGTCACTGATGACGGAAGTGCGGTTAAAAGATGATGAGCCTGTAAGTGACCAACTGGATGCGCAATTAAAAAAGATATTGTATATCTATCATAAAAGTGCCAAAGTTTTTTTCAGGGAAAACGGTGGTAATTATTAAATTCCGGTAAAGAAGTTGTTTGATGTTGCGCCAACCCCCAACACGAAATGCCAAATCCAAACAATGAATATGCCATTCCAACCTACACAAGTCCTGATTTTTTCCCGGGAATTGCGGCAATTAATTTCTTTGTATAATCATTAATTGGATCGTGATACACCTGGTCCGCGGTTCCCGCTTCAATGATCTTTCCCTGATTCATTACCAGGATACGGTCACTTATATAGTGAACCACCGCCAGGTCATGTGAAATAAAAATAGCGGTGAAATTAAAAGACGCCTTTAATTCATTGATAAGATTTAGTACCTGGGCTTGTACGCTTACATCAAGCGCCGAAACACTTTCGTCGAATAATAAAAAAGAAGGTGCCAATGCCAGGGCACGGGCGATACAGATGCGTTGTCGCTGTCCCCCGCTGAACTGGTACGGATACCGGTTAATATAATC
>JACMPR010000343.1 GCA_014377385.1 Ferruginibacter sp.
ATTAAAGGAGGGCAAAGGTAGGGAATAATATAGTAAGAATCTATTACTAAATGTGGAAATTATGCGATTGGTAAGATTTTTGCTTAAAAGGCGAGCTTTGTATGTGATTTTTGGGTAATTTATTAACACTAACAAATATTTTCCGGCAGTAAATCATCTCAACCGGCTTTTTGGTAGCTAAAGCTGTATCGATACTGCGCTTTACTGTGCAAATACTACATTATAGTTGCATAGTAATACACGGGCAAAAGAAAAAACTTTTTTCATACCGGGTTCTTTGCCTTTTAAAACAAAGGTTATACCGTTAGGTGACAATAGCCCGGCAAACCAAAAAATTACGTTACTATTTATTTTGTGGGGAAAATATGCCTATGGTACTTCGATCAGGCTTTAATATCGCTGCGTTGTGCCATTGAACAATGCTTTGTATTTTATCTGTGATACCACATATTATTTTTTTACCGCAGAGGTCGGAAGAGTTAGATGCAAAGGAATGTCTCACAGCAGACAGCTCTTATCAAGAACGCGGTAAAGCTCCCCATCAACTCTTCTTGAACTCTGTGGCAATAAATGAAAAAAGCCCCGAAAGAATCCGGAGCCTTTAGAAAATTTATTGAAGAAAAAATTAAGCTATTTCAACATCAGCGCCTGCCTCCGCTAATTTTGCTTTTAGTTCTTCTGCTGTTGCTTTGTCAACACCTTCTTTAACTGGTTTTGGTGCGGTATCAACCAGGTCTTTGGCTTCTTTCAATCCTAAACCTGTTAATTCTTTAACGATCTTAACAACTGCTAATTTGTTTGGTCCACTGCTTTTCAAAATAACATCAAAAGATGTTTTCTCTTCCACTGCAGCAGCGCCATCGCCACCACTACTTACTACAACTGCCGCTGCAGCTGGTTCGATGCCATATTCTGATTTTAAGAATTCAGCTAATTCCTGAACGTCTTTTACTGTTAAGCTTACTAAGCTTTCTGCTAATGCTTTTACGTCTGCCATTTTGATTTGATTTTTTCCGGCTTCACACCCCATTTTGCGGGATCCGTCGGAGCGTTTAAAAAAATTGTTTTACTTATAATTGGCCATCTTCCCTGTTGGGAGAACCGTTATTACTAATGATTTAAGCTTCCGGTGCTTTTTCTTCCGGGGCGATATCAGCTGCCGGTGTTTCTGCAACAGGTGCTTCTGCAACAGGTGCTTCTGCAACGGGTGCTTCTGGTGCAGCGATGGTCTCGGGTGCTGCTGCTTCTGCAACGGGTGTTTCTGCTGCCGGAGCTGTTGCTTCAGCCACGGGGGCTTCTGTAACTTCTTCTGCAGGTTTTGCGGCATCCTTGTTTTGCAATGCGCCAATTACACGCTGGATTGGTGACAACAACAAGCCAATCACTTCACCGATCAATTCATTCTTGGTCTTGATTTGTGTAAGAGCCTTCAACTGGTTGTCTCCAACAAACACATCACCGTTGATGAAAGCTGCTTTTAAAACAGGCCGTTCGTTGTTATTTTCCTTACGGAAGCTGCTGATGATCATTGCAGGATCCTTTGGATTTTCGCTGAATAGCAACGCGGTTACTTTATGTAAAGAATCATATACACCTGCATATTTTTCTGCGTCTAGCCCTTCCAGTGCTTTTTTAATCAAAGTGTTTTTAGCCACTTTCATTTCTACCTGCTTATTAAAGCAAACGCTGCGCAGTTTGGTTACCTGGGCAACTGTAAGGCTTTCCGTATCGGTAACGTAGAAATTATTGTATTGAGAGAATTTGCCTTTCAGCAATTCTATCACTTCATTTTTCTCTTGTTTTGTCATAACAAATATTTTGTAAAGGCCTTTGTTCCTCTCCTTTAGGGAAGGTTAGTTGGGGCTTTAGTTTTGAACAGATTTTGTGTCAACCAGGATACCCGGGCTCATAGAACTTGCCATGCTGACGCCCTTCAGGTATGTACCTTTAGAAGTAGCAGGTTTAAGTTTAAGAATTGCATTTAAAAATTCCTGGCAGTTTTCAGCGATCTTCTCGGGTGGGAAACTTACACGACCGATAGAAGCGTGAATAATACCAACTTTATCAACTTTAAAAGCAATTTTACCACCTTTCAGGTCATTTACAGCACCAGTGATGTCATTGGTAACCGTTCCTGTTTTTGGATTTGGCATCAGGTTACGTGGACCCAACACTTTACCAAGTTTACCAATCTTAGGCATCACTGACGGGGTAGCTACGATAACATCAACATCTGTCCAGCCACCTTCAATCTTTGTGATATATTCGTCCAATCCCACAAAATCAGCTCCTGCTGCAGTAGCTTCTGCTACTTTATCAGGTGTACAAAGTACCAGAACTTTTTTTGTTTTACCTGTACCATGCGGCAGGGATACTGTTCCACGAATCGCCTGGTCGGCTTTCTTTGGATCCACGCCCAGCTTTACGTGCAGGTCAACCGAACTATCAAATTTTGTTGTATTTATTTCTTTAACTAAAGTGGAAGCTTCTTTAAGCGTGTAGGCTTTGTTAACGTCAACCTTAGCGTTTGCTAATTTTCTTTTTTTAGTAATCATTTTTTTAGAAATTTTTAGGTTGACAATTAATTTTCCCAGGGAGCTTTTCCATCAACGGTTAATCCCATGCTGCGTGCTGTACCTGCGATCATGCTCATGGCGCTGTTAAGCGTAAAGGCATTCAGGTCTTCCATTTTATCCTTGGCGATTTCTTCTACCTGTGCCCAGGATACCTTTCCAACTTTCACACGATTGGGTTCTTTACTTCCGCTGGTGATCTTGGCAGCATCCATTAACTGGACTGCAGCGGGCGGGGTCTTGATAACGAAGTCGAAAGACTTGTCTGCGTACACCGTAATCAATACTGGTAACACTTTTCCGGGTTTATCCTGGGTTCTTGCATTAAATTGTTTGCAGAACTCCATGATGTTTACACCTTTGGAACCAAGGGCTGGTCCGATCGGTGGTGCCGGGTTGGCTTGTCCTCCTTTACACTGGAGTTTCACATAGCCGGTGATTTCTTTTGCCATTTTTATATGTTTTTGGTGTTAACGTTCCGATTTTGGCGGAACTCCCAAACCTGTCTAATCGTAAGACAAATTCAATAAAGAACTAATTGGGGCGGCAAAAGTAAGGGATTTTGTTGGAATGGGGAGAGAAAATGGGGCATTTTTTTGGGGATTAGGGATTTTCTTAGATTCTTGTTCGCACAGACATGGAAAGAACAAGTATTAATGTGGGGCAATTAAGCTGGCAAGGGGTAAAAAAATACGATTAATGTTTTTTAAAAATTTCTAATCCGTTGAATTTCAAATAAACTCAGGTTGCATTTTTTTTGACAGAATTTTTTATGCAACCAGTGTGGTTGCATTTTTTTTTCTGCGATTTTTTATGCAACCTGGGCTCCGTGAGTGCTGTCTTTTAAATATTCAGAGAAAACAGGAACCTGGGCATGCCAGTCTTAATTTTTAAATGCTATTTTATTCCGGGGTGGTAATGGCTTTTGCTGCTTTTCTATTAATTCTTTTAATACCATAAAGATATTTTCAATATCCCGGTTGTTTACTTTTACTTCCTTTTCAAGCCTTGCTAACTGTAGCAGTATTTCTTTATTTGTAAGTGCAGATTCACGCAGTTTTGTAAATACTCGCATGATTCTTATGTTTACTTCTATGGCTGTTTTGCTGTTTAGATACTGGATAACATTGCTGCTCCCTGTTCTGTAAAAGCCATCGGCATATACCTTGTACCACCCCAACCTGAGGTGCCAGTTTGGCTCCTCAGGTTTTCAAATTCTTTTTTAGTAAGGGGAAACATAAAATCTTTAGGAAACCTGTCTGCATTTCGTTTTACCTGCCTTTTTAGTTGTTTTGTTTCTACTGCGTACATTACAGAAAAATCCTGGTCTAACATTACTTTCTCACCACGGATAACATAAATTTTATTCAGTATTTTTTGGTCAGCTACCAATACCTGCAATTCTTTCTTTGGCATTGTGATTCAATTTGTCCCGACGAACCATCTCGATTCCTATCCTTCCCACCGGGGTTCGTATCCTCACGAAAATTCCCGGATTCTATCCCCACCCGGATTCATGTCCTGGTAAAACACCTCGATTTGTCTCGTCCTCACATTGGTTCGTGTCCGAACGAAACAAGATAAAGTTTTATGTACATTTACACTCCCTTTTCAAAAATTATATCAACCGTAAAATCCTTGGATATGAAACTTATCTATACATTATTTTTACTATTAAGTTTAGGAGTGGTAAAAAGCCAGGGCATCTATCAGCTATGGGGTTCAACGCCTGCTGGAGGATTTGACAACCAGGGCGTTATTTTTAGTACCGGAAGTACCGGTAATAATTTTCAAAGCCGGTATCCTTTACGTCAGAAAGCTGAAGGCCGGAATCCACGATATTCCGACTTTACCCCTTACAATGGGAAACTTTATGGAATGCTTAGCGAAGGCGGAAGCAATGATAAAGGAATTATTTTTGAGCTTGATCCGGCAACAGGAAATTATAGAAAGAAAATAGATTTCTATGGTGCCAACGGTAGCAACCCAAAAGGTAGCCTGGTTCTCAGTGGCAATAAGTTTTATGGAATGACCTATTCCGGCGGAATTCGTGATTCAGGAATCATATTCGAGTGGGATCCATCCACCAATATTTTTACAAAAAAGATAGATTTTACAAGGGACAGGGGAACCTATCCATCCGGTAATCTTACACTCATTAACGGGAAATTCTATGGGATGACCTTTTCAGGCGGTACCGCAAACCAGGGAGTGATATTTGAATGGAATCCTGCTACCAATGTTTATACAACCAAAATAAACCTGTTAGCGTCGACCGGGAACTTGCCTTACGGAAGCCTTACCTGGAATGGCAGCAAATTTTTTGGAATGACGAACACCGGCGGATTAAACAATGAGGGAGTAATTTTTGATTGGGACCCTGCAACTAACATCTACACAAAAAAAATTGATTTAAGCAGTAGTATTGGCATGAACCCTTACGGTAGCCTTGATCTTTATAATGGAAAATTATATGGCCTTACATATCTTGGTGGCAGCAATAATAGCGGGGTGATATTTGAATATGATCCAACCGGAAATCTTTATACAAAAAAGATTGACCTTACAAATACTAACGGCACGAACCCGCTCGGCCACCTCACCCTGAACGGCAGTAAGTTTTACGGACTTACAAATATTGGTGGAACAAATAACGCAGGAACCATCTTCGAATGGGATCCGGCTTCTAATATCTATACAAAAAAACAGGATATCAATTCTATTTTCGCAAGCAGACCTAATGGCTCGCTGGCTTTTTACAATGGAATATTTTATGGAATGACCTTCGCCGGTGGTCAGTATTCAAATGGGGTATTATTTCAATGGGATGCTAATACCAATACGATCTCACAAATTTTGGCTCTTGGAAAAAGTTCCAATGAAAATAGCCCGGCCGGGCATTTTGTAGAAAGTAACGGAAAATTTTTTGAAATGTGCACTTCTGATTACACTAACATTGCAGGTGCAATTATTGAATGGGATCCTTCTGCAAACATCTATACCAAGCGATATGATTTTAATTCCCTTACTGGTCAAACTCCCGCTGGAAGTCTGACCCCGCTCAATGGTAAGCTATATGGGATGACGCACTTGGGAGGGATTAACTTCAGGGGCGTGATCTTCGAGATGGATGCTAACACTTACGAATACACGAAGAAAATTGATCTGTCGGATGCTATTGGAAGTTATCCTTCAGGTAGCCTTACCTATCTTAATGGAAAATTTTATGGTACCACATCCAGCGGAGGTGATTACCAGGCAGGAGTGCTGTTCGAATGGGATCCGTTGACCAATATTTATACTAAGAAAATAGATTTCTTTTATGATGGCAACGGCACCTGGCCAATGGGAAATACACCGGTAGGAAGCCTGGCTGTTTTTAATGGGAAATTATACGGGATGACTCAATATGCAGGTATGGCGAGCAATTCTGACGGTGTATTATTTGAATGGGATCCTGTTTCAAACGTGTTCAACAATAAATTTGAATTTTCAGGAAATAACGGCATGAATCCGCTGGGAGATCTCACGCTTAGCAATGGCAGGTTTTATGGATTTACTTCCGAAGGTGGAACTAACAACACCGGGGTTATTTTCGAATGGAATCCGGTAACAAATGTTTACCTCAAGCGGCTTGACTTTGGTGGTAATAATGGAAGCTATCCGCAAGGAAATCTAACAGAAAGTAATGGTAAGTTTTATGCGATGACGAAAGAAGGTGGCAATAGTACCAAGGGAATTCTTTTTGAATGGGATCCTGTCACAAACATCCTTGTCAAGAAAAAAGATTTCGTGTTAGCAGATGCGAATAGTCCTTTGGGGAATTACCTGAGTTTATTTCGCGCCCCTGTAGCTGGAGGTTCGCCGGGAATTTGTACCCCCATGAATACCATTACGATTGACAATACAAACAACAACCTCTGGGTTGCTATAACAGATGCAGCAGGTGATGCGGTAGCAGAAATTAATGCAAATGGCAATAATCTCGGACTCGTAACAACTTCTCTTTATATCAATAACCAGCCGGTTCGGGAAGACGGACTCAATAGACTTTACCTCGACAGAAATTTGAGCATCACTCCGGCTGTGCAGCCAATCACTCCCGTTAGTATAAGGCTGTACCTGAAGGGCTATGAATTTGAAGCGCTGAAAAATGCCTATAACTCATTAGGACTGCCTTCGGGTATCAATACCATCAATGATGTTGCTATATTTAAAAATAACGTAAGTTGCCAGGCTACTGTTCAGGCCCCGGCTTTGCCGGTGCAGGTTTCAGGTGCCTCTTGGGGTAATGATTATGTGCTTACTGCTTCTATTCCCCAATTTTCTTCCTTTTATATAGCCAATAAAACTTACACCGCATTACCAGTCACTTTGATTGATTTCAATGCTGTACTTTCCGGAAAAGATGGGTTACTTTATTGGAAAACAGCAAATGAACTGAACGCACAGAGCTTTGACATAGAAAGAGATGGGGGAAATGGATTTGTGAAGGTAGGAGAGGTTGTGGCAGCGAATATTGCAGGCGATAATTCATATGAGTTTACGGATAGGAACATTATAGATATCAACCCTGCTGTTATCTATTACAGGCTCAGGCAAAAGGATGTAGATGGGCACTTCATTTATTCGAAAATAGTTGCATTGCAGGTATCCAGGAAGAGTTTTGTTTCTGTGTATCCCAATCCGGCATTTACCAGCGTAACCGTATATACGAACGATAAAAATATTTTAAATACCACAGCTTTAATCACTGACATTAACGGTAGAAAACTTGCCACCGTGCAGATTAAGGATAATAATACACAAATAGATATTAGTTCTTTACCTAAAGGCCTTTATTTTTTAACGACTATTAAAGGCACGATCGTAAAGTTTACCAAGCAATAAATTTTTGGAAACAATGTTGGCCTCTTTCGCTTCAAGGGAGGCGTCGCGTGAGGCATAAACCTTTTCTGGCGCAAGTCTTCCGAAGGATGACTTATGTCTTTTCAAGTCTTGCGCCTGGTTCGTGTCCCCACACACCATTTCGATTCATCTGTCTGTCTTGTCCTGGAATAGGTTTACACAAATATTTGTGCTTTTTCTGACTGGTTCGTGGGGATACGAACCAAGGCAGAGGCCAACTATTCTTTGAAACCCCAGGTAAATATTTTTTGTATCCATTAGAGTTGTATCCAAACCAAATGGATACAACTCTAATGGATACAGTTTTATCTTTTTCTCAAAAAATTCAAAGTTTCGACTCGGTTCGTGTCCCCAAAGAACATCCGCCTTGATTTGTTCGATATGATTCAGAAGCACGTAAGTGGCAACTTTGCAGGGACATTTCTTGACAGTGCTTCCAATCCCCACGCCATTACCTGCAGTTTTAGAGCAAGGAATATTTATTGAGCATTGTAGAACAATATTGCAAAGCAGGCAATGAAATTGGTTATTTGTGTTCTTGGTTATGTTGGATTCCCGAACAACATCGAAGGACCGATATGGTCGGACTACCTGATTATCTTATAATTTATTAGCACACATGACTTTTATTATTATATTTGTGTAGTTTAAATACTACAAGTGTTGATGTAATCTTACTACAAAAGTCTTTTTTCCGCCTGAAAACCAATTAAATCCCCGGCCTCATCATTCCCAAAGTTCGCAGCAATGCGATGAACATCGCTTAAACAAAATGTATGAATAATTACTACATCGTACCAAAAAAAACTAATTTCAACTTGTCCTGTAAGCCCCTTCTTCTTTTTTTCTGTAGAATGCTTCTCATTATTTGCCTTACGATATTGGTGATGTTAATAGGCGTTAATAAATCTTCAGCCCAGGGACAAATTGATCCTGCGTTTAATCCCGGGGACAACGGTTTTCGTTTTACGGAAGGCGCAAACCGGGATGTGAAAGCAATTGCACTCCAGCCTGATGGAAAGATCCTGATTGGCGGAGACTTTACCTCGTACAATGAAACAGTCATAAATAAGATAGCACGGTTAACGAGTGCCGGACTTTCTGATGCGAGCTTTATAACCGGTACCGGCGCTGATAGTACTGTCAATGATATCCTCCTTCAACAGATGGTAAAATACTGGTAGCGGGTGCTTTCAGCACATTTAATAACCAGGCTGCACCATTCATCGTGCGTCTAAACCCTGACGGATCAAGAGATCTGACTTTCAATGTCGGCACCGGGGTAAACGGGATTATAAACACGCTTGTGTTACAAACGGATGGTAAAATAATCGCAGGTGGGAAATTTACGACGTTTAATGGCGTTGTTTCAAATCATATCGTTCGCTTAACGACTACAGGAAGCAGGGACGCAGCTTTCACAGGGAATATTGCCAACAGTGTTGCAGATCTTGCCATACAATCCAACGGGAGCATTATCGTTGGCATCAACAATGACGGAGATAGCCTGGTGAGTAATTTTATTAAGAGGCTCACATCAACCGGAGCAGTGGATGCAACTTTTAATGTGGGCGGTACAGGAGCCAATGGTTCGGTAAAAACGATCTTTATACAACCAGACGGGAAAATAATTTTTGGAGGAGAATTTACCAGCTACAATACAACAAACTGTTCTTATACACGAATAACTCCCAACGGTCTCCCGGATGCAACATTTACGAACAACGCAGTTTATGCAAGTCCGGTAAATAATATTGCTTTACAGGCTGATGGAAAGATCCTGCTTAGTTGGGGCGAGTATATAACTATCACGCGGGCAGAAGGAATAAGGGTTGCCCGGTTAAATACTAATGGTACAAACGACCCGGCATTGAGCCCTGAAATGGATCGTAATCTTGATCATAATATTTCCTCCGTTGTAGTTCAACCTGATGGTAAATTATTGATTGCAGAATCAATACCTGACAAATGGAGTACCCATGACAGATATGGCAGTTTTTTTGGAAGAAAAGTTTTATTTTCTACGCGCAATTTTAAGATAAACCGCTACCTGGCTAATGGAGCCCGTGATCAGAATTTTTGCATCAGCCCGTTACAAAAAGCTGCAAATAGAACGATTAACAGCTTAAATGTACAGGCTGATGGTAAAGTAATAATTGGAGGGTCATTCTATAATTATAATGGTACGTCTTCTAATTATCTTGCAAGGGTTAATTCAGATGGGTCGAAGGATGCAGGGTTTAATGCCGGCGGTACCGGACCTGACAGTTACATCTACACGGCAGCGTTACAAGCTGATGGCAAGATCCTGGTTGGCGGAATGTTCATGAAGTATAACGGAATGCCGGATACTTTTTTAATCCGTTTGAATATAAATGGATCACGGGATAATTCTTTTCATTTCGCTATTCCTTCTTCGGGTGGTGTAAAAAGCCTCGCAATACAACCTGACGGAAAAATAATGGTGGGCGGTTTTGCAAAGGTTGTGCGGCTGAATATTGACGGTTCGATTGATAATAGTTTCAATGTGACGATCTATGCAAACTACGGTGTATTTTTTCCATATATAGAAACCATTGCCATACAGACAGACGGGAAACTCATAGTCGGCGGTTCATTTTCCGGAATAAGTGGTCCTCCCGGTTTAACCGCTAATCTTGTTCGGCTTAACACGAATGGCAGCGTTGATGGCAGTTTCTCTTCCAGCCTTAACACAAATGATGTCGTAAAGTCGGGTGCACTGCAAACTGATGGCAAGATCCTGATAGGCGGGTATATTGATAGCTATCTCAGGCGCCTTAACACAGATGGTTCAAATGATGCTTCGTTCAATCCCGGGGGAACAGGTTTAGATATAAATTTAACTCCGGTAAATTTTGTAACCAGTATTGTTGTACAACCCGATAATAAAATAATGGTTGCAGGAAATTTTCGTTCTTATAATAATGTGACAACGAATGGCATCCTTCGCCTCAACGCCGATGGAACACTTGATAATGTTTTTAATCCGGGAGCCGGGGGTGTTACCCAATATGCAACCGTAGTAGGTTTATTAAATGGCGGCAGCAAAATTTACCTGGCGGGAAGTATTACA
>JACMPR010000344.1 GCA_014377385.1 Ferruginibacter sp.
AAATGAGTTGAAAGTTTGATAATAAGCCGGGTTTATATCTAAAATCGCCAAATTTCCAAATTAATGTACTTTTGCGCCATGAATAAAACCGTGGCCTTACACACACTTGGTTGCAAGCTGAATTTCAGCGAGACCACTTCTATCGGCCGCTTGTTGGAAAATAACGGTTTTATTAAAAAAGATTTTGAAGAAATTGCAGACGTGTATGTTATAAATACCTGTTCCGTAACCGACAACGCAGATAAAGAATGCAGGTACCTTGTTCGCCGGATACAGAAGAAAGCGCCGGAAGCCATGATTGTCATCGCGGGTTGTTATGCCCAACTGAAACCAAAAGAAATTGCTGGGATTCCCGGGGTAAACCTTGTGTTGGGTGCGGCTGAAAAATTCAACATTGTACAACATCTTAAGGAACTAAATAAAAATGATGCTGCTAAAATCTGCAGCTGCGATATTGAAGATGTAAATACTTTCACGGCTTCTTTTTCATTACAAGAAAGAACCCGCACATTTTTAAAAGTGCAGGATGGCTGCGATTACAATTGCAGCTTTTGCACGATACCATTGGCAAGGGGAAAAAGCCGTAGTGAAAGCATTGAAAATGTATTGAAAGAAGTGGAAAAAATTGCTGCTGCGGGAACAAAGGAAATTGTACTAACCGGAATTAACCTTGGAGATTTCGGAAAAGCAAATGCTGGTAAAAAAAAGGAGGAAGATTTCTTTGACCTCATTAAACAGCTTGATGCGCATACAGCAATAGAAAGGTTTAGAATATCCTCTATTGAACCGAACCTGCTTAGCAATGAGATGATAGAATTTGTATGCAACAGTAAGAAATTCATGCCGCATTTTCATATTCCTTTACAAAGCGGCAGTAATAAAATACTGGCGAACATGCGGCGACGTTATAAGAAAGAATTATATGCCGAAAAAGTTAACCTGGTAAAATTACTGATGCCGCATGCCTGTATTGGCGCAGATGTGATCGTAGGCTTTCCAGGAGAAACTTCAGCAGATTTTAACGAAACCGCCCATTTTTTAGAGGATCTTGACTTGTCATACCTGCACGTGTTTACTTATTCAGAGCGGGATCATACGCATGCGCTTGCCCTGAATCCTGTTGTACCCCAAAACATACGAAACGACCGAAACAAAATCCTACGGAATTTAAGCTACAGTAAAATGCAGGCATTTACTGAACAGCATATTGGCCAGAATAGGAAAGTATTATTTGAGGCTGGAAATAAAAATGGAATGCTGGAAGGGTACACCGATAATTATATCAAAATTACGGTGCCTTACAAATCTGAATGGGAGAAGGAAATTGTAGAGTGGATTGTTTGACGGCATTATGTATGTAAATCAAGCTATTTTGATTTCATCGACGAACGAAATGCAGGGTAATACTATAAATCGTTCCATTGCCTGTGAGATAACAACTTATGTAAGGTCTGCCTGTTCTTCTTATCCGATAAACCGCGGCAATGGCGTTCATGATGCATGTCTGTTCCTACATAGGACACCAATTCATTTTTTAAAAGATACTGCGCCACCTTGCAGGCTTCTTTCCCATAGTAACCGGTAAGCGACAAAAGGTTAACCTGCAACAAAAAGCCAAGATCTGCGAGATGATGATACATCTGGTAATTGCCATAATAATAGGGGTAACGCTCGGGGTGAGCCAATATGGGCGAATAACCTTCCATGATAATAGCAAAAGACATCTTACCCGGATCTTCCGGAACAGAGGCATACGAAAACTCTGTAAGTATGATATTGTCTTTTATAGCCAGTAGCTTTGTTTTGTCTGCAAGCAATTCAAAGAAATAACTGTCAAGCATATACTCTGCGGCAGCACTTACCTTAAAATCTATTTTTTGCTTTGTCAATTCATCCTGCAATAATTTTAAGGCCGTATTGATGGTACCAGCATCATTGCGGTAAAGATCCCCGATAATATGCGGCGTGGCTATGGAGGATGTCACACCGAGTGCCATCAAACCTTTTATAAGTAAAATGGAGGTTTCTACATCCGGTGAACCATCATCAATACCAGGGAGAATATGAGAATGCATATCCGTTTTAAAAGGGAAATAGGAACTGCTTTCCGGAGTTGATTTATTTTTTTCAAAAAAAGAGAACATGCTGATTTTTAATTACGGGATATAGGGCAGAACATCAGGGTGTGAGGGACAATGCGTGAGTGTTACTTCTTATAATACTGGTGCACTTTGCTCAACGGTTTTAAAATGGAAACGACGAATGCAAAGGGAATATTATTTTTTTTCATCGCAAGGTAATCCCGCCTGTTTGCCCTGAATCGCTGGCGGAAACTACTATTACTTTGCCCGCCTCTCCTCATTTTCACAATGAGTTTGGGAAGGTAATAAGAACTTATTTTAAATTTATACAGGTATCTCGCCATGAATTCATAATCAGCTGCGCTGAAATAATGATTTTCGTAGCCGCCGTATTTCTTAAATAATTCTGTACGAAAATAAAAGGTGGGATGAGCAGGCATCCAGCCTGACCGGAACAGGCTACGGTTGTATTCCTTTCCCTTCCATATCCTGTATATCTTATTGGTATCGGTCGGATCAACATATTCAAGATCGCCATAAATACTGTCCACCTGCTGTTCTTTAAATGCGTTCACGATCCACCCCATCACTTCATCTGAATCGAGCATATCATCACTGTTGAGAATACCGATGATGTCTCCCGTTGCCATTTCCATTCCTTTGTTGATGGCATCATACATGCCACGATCTGTTTCGGAAATCCATTTGGCAATATGTGTATTATATTTTTCAAGAATAGCGACCGTACCATCTTTTGATTTTCCGTCAATGATAATATGCTCAATATTTTTATAACGCTGGTTAATAACGGATACGATACAATCCTCCAGGTGCTTTTGAGAATTATAGGTAGCTGTTATTAGCGTCACTTTCATTTTTGGGTAATATTTTATGGTAAGACGTTACAATAATATAATTTTATTATTAAACATGCCTTCAATGTTGTACTATTTTCTGGTTATTAAGATATTTTCTATTGCGAGCATATCCATTTGCGTTCTCAAATAACAGGCTAATGCTTCTTCGGGTGTATTTACGATAGGCTCATTTTCATTAAAAGAGGTATTCAGCAAAATGGGCACACCGGTTTTTTTCCTGAATGTGTCGATAAGCGCATAATAACGTGGTGATATCTTTTTATCCACGGATTGCAACCTGCCGGTTCCGTCAACATGGGTTACCGCGGGAATTTCTGCTCTTTTAGCTTCTTTTATCGGGTACACTTTTTCCATAAATGGTACGGGTTCGTTTACTTCAAAATAATCGCCTACATATTCTTTTAAAATAGATGGTGCAAAGGGCCGGAAACTCTCCCGGCGTTTTATTTTTAGATTTAATATTTCCTTTGCATCCATTCTCCTTGGATCTGCAATAATAGATCGTCCCCCAAGTGCCCTCGGCCCAAATTCTGCCTTTCCGCTCATCCATCCAACAACGCCTCCGTTTATCAGGCAGTCTGTTACCCTATCATACATTTCCTCGTCGCTCAACTGCGTATAGGCCACGCCTTTAGTATCTAATAATTTCCTGATTTCTTCGTTAGTGAAATGGCTTCCGGTGTACGCCGAATATATCGCTTGCTGGCGGGGCATTTTAACCAATTGTTGCTGCACATACAGTGCTGCCCCCATAGATATCCCTGCATCGTGCCCTGCTGATGGTATATATACATTTTTAAAACCGGTATTGCGGGTGATCTTACCATTGGCCACACTGTTTTGCGCCACACCCCCGGCAATACAAATATTTTGAAGCCCGGTTTTTTTCTGCAAATGATTTAAAATATGAAAGATGGTGGTCTCCGCCATGCGTTGCACAGATGCCGCAAGATCTTTGTGGTATTGGCTCAAAGGTTCATCACTCTTTCTTGCCGCCCCAAATTTTTCCACCATGAAATCACTGAACATAGGCGCCACAACTGGCACATGATCTTCCCCATAAGAGATTACGCCAGCAGTTCCCTTTCGAAAATATTTCAGGTTCAATTTAAACAAACCGTCATTTGTAAGCTTTACGACATCGTGTAGCTGATCGGTATGATTAGGAACACCATATGGAGCCATCCCCATCACCTTATATTCATCACCATAATGAGGAAATCCGAGTAACTGCGTAAAGGCTGTATAAAAAATCCCGAGTGAGTGAGGGAAATCGATGGAATTCAGCACTTCGATATTGTTGTCTGTTCCAATGGCCGTCATCGTTGTTGAAAAGTCACCGGAACCATCAATTGACAAACAGGCTGCCTCTTTAAACGGTGATGCGAAGAATGCAGATGCAAGGTGACTGCGGTGATGCTCTATGTTCCTGATTTTGGAAGTGAACAAGGATTCAGGCAGGCCGGATATTTTTGACAGTTCAGTTTGGATAGAAGAAACTTTTCGGCTATTGGATATCCTGCTTTTCACGGCACCATAACTTCCCGCAGGATTTGCCGCCAGATAAAGTAGCTTATTGAGCATCTTTGCTTTTGGGTCTCTACCAATAGCAAAATAATTTACCTGTTCATAAGTAACACCTGCTTCCTTTAAACAGAATTCTATGGCTAGTTTTGGAAAACCGGCCCAGTGTTTTATCCTGGTAAATCGCTCTTCTTCGATAGCTGCGAGCATTTCGCCGTTAACAAAAATCGCCGCGGAAGAATCGGCGTGATATGCATTTATTCCTACTATGATCATTTATTGGTATTAACTAAAATTGAAAATAAATAAACTGGCTGACAGGTCTCAAAAAAACAATCACAAGCGCTATCATTATTGAAAATACGGTGAGATAAGCGATCTGACCCAAGATGGTATTTGCGATAACCGGAACAAGATATCGGTAAACAAAGTATGTAATGATTGTTAAAAGCATAATAAATGCTGTAACGAGATACGTGTTCTCTCTCATTCCCAGCCACAGGTACTGCGAAGGATGGAGTAATTTGCCGGCATAAGCTTTTACGGTTGAAATTTTGTTAACGCGAAATGGTATCCAACCTAACATCAGAAAAGGCAAAGAAATACACCAACCGGAAATATTTAATAGCGTCTTGTTTATGTTACCTGTAAATTTAGAAATCACTCTATGTATCGTTACGAGGAGGGCGTGATATAATCCCCATATCACAAACGTCCAGTTGGCACCATGCCAAAATCCCATGATGGCCCATGTAAGGAATAATGCGGTATATCCTTTTAAGGTACTGCTATTACGAATCTCCGAAATTGCTTCCTGGCGATCGTACACAACTTTTTTCCCGGTTAAGGGAATATATAAATAATCCTTTATCCAGTTTGAAAGTGAGATATGCCAGCGTTTCCAAAAAGCTTTTGGCGAAACAGCCAGATAGGGAAAATTGAAATTTTCAAAAAAGGTTATTCCCATTAGTTTGGCGCATCCGATTGCAATATGTGAGTAAGCACAGAAATCAAAATATATCTGGAAACCAAACAGGAAAGCGAGTGTGACAATATCTGTTGCGCTAAGCGCTGCATTCTCCAATGCAAATCCCTGGTCTACGAACGGTGCAATATTATCTGCCACAACAACTTTCAAAAAAAGCCCGAAAATAATCCTTTTAAAGCCTTCTGTAATGAACGACCAGTGAAAGGCGATCCTTGTATTGAATTGAGGAAGAATATCTGAGGCCCGAAGGATGGGCCCCGCGATAAGGTGCGGGAAGTAAACCAGGAAACTGAGGTAACTTATGAAATTCTTTTCAGGCTTTATATGACGCCGGTAAACATCAACCGTATAACTGATGGTTTCAAATGTATAGAAACTTATCCCAATCGGAAGTATGATCTTTAAAGCAGGTAATATGCGAACGTAGCTTCCAAAGAAATTTAATAACTCCTGCATGTTATCCTTAAAGAAAATCAGGTATTTGAAATAGAATAAGATACCCAGGTTAAGGATGAGGCTAAGGATAAGCAACATTCTGCGCTTGTTTGGTTCCTGCCTTTTGTCAATTTCAATAGCTACGAAATAATCCAGTACAGCTGCAAAAATAAGTAATAAGGTATACTGGGGTTTCCAAAAGCCATAAAAAACCAGACTGGATAATGCGATCATCCATAATCTACCGGTTTTGGGTAGCCGCCAATAAAGCACTACCACAATTAGCAAAAAAAGTAAAAATGTGATTGAATTAAATGTCAATGCAAATTATTTACCAGGATTGTAAGAATAGTATCTGCAATCAGGTGATGACCGGGTTCCTGGAAATGCATAAAATCAATTTCTTCTCCGCCGCCGAAAGTAGTCGTTCCTTTTTTACCCCAATACTTCGCCGGTACGATATTTTCCAAATTTAAAAAGGTTGCCTTGTTCTTAACACACTCCTGCCTTACCCCCTCTTTAAAACCGTTGTAACCTCCAATATCGTAAGGGGGTGGAACATCGTTTCGGATAGGGGGAATATAAATGTACAAGCTAATGCCCCGGTCGCTGCAGTAACGGGTAATATCTTTGAAGGAATTAAAATTAGAGATATATCTCCCGTAGATCATTTTACGAATTGTAGTGGCCTTAATACCCAAAATGAAATTACGGCACCGGTAAACATCATTGAAAATATTTGCCCGAAAATTAGCCCTGTTGTTCCAGATGTTCCATCCTGCATTCAATCCTTCGTCCAGGAATTTTTCAGAAACTTCCTGCAAGGTTTGATCGGGAGCCTTTCTATCCTTATTAATACTTTTAAAAGCTGAAGGAGCATTTTTAATTAAGTTTAAAGACGGAATGTCTTTATAATAAGGATAAATCGCTCGTTGCCCGCGTAAAAAGTCACCTACTGTCAACGTATTGATATCCGCCCTGATACCATCTTCACGCATATCGTCATAAAACAATGGCAGAATTATATTTTTCACCTGGAATTTATTGCTTAGATAAATTACTGCTGTAAGAAATTCCTGCATATTGCCATTGGGGAAACTAACTCCTAAAAGTTCCTGATCATACCTCTTGAGTGAGTCAAAAATAAATGCGGTGCAGTTTTTTTCACCAGGCTTATATTGATTGATGCCATTTAATTGTGAGTTGCCAAACCATAAACTTAATTTCCTGCAGCCCCGCTCCTTCCACCCCTGTCTCATCCTTTCTGCTGTATCCAGGGAAGTTATATGAATGGGATAACTTTTATCAACAGGCATATAGAATGAAGTTCCTTTTCCCAGGCCGATTTCATTTGCAGCCCTGCAAAAATGCAGGTACCCGTATAACATGCCGATCCCTAAAGCAAGCGGAAGCAATACATTAATAAGAACCGAATGCCTGTTAATTATCATGATTCACTTGCTTTTTCAAGGTTCTCACGTGGCCGCTTTGTACGCTGAAAGAAATACATCATTATGAATATAGCGATGTATGCCACAATATTGAACCAGGTGTGGTGATCCCAGCCTAACGGTATCGGCCACCCTCTATTTGTAGCAACCAGCAACAAACTTAACCTGCAAATATTCAGGAGCCAGAATATAAGCAAGCCCGAGATAACCCAAATAATTTTCTTTTTAAAAGTACCTTCGGATGCCGCTATAAAAGCGATCCAGAAACTCATCACGCCGTAACCAACACATTCATAAACAATCATAATTCCTCTCCCGTTAACCATTCTTATATTAAATTCACTTGCAAAATAAGTTTGAACACTGAATAAAGACAATAGGACCTTAGTGCCATACAGCAAAGAACTTCTTATCCAGCTTACATAGTTAAAATAATGCTCCACAAACGGAATGTAGTACCCGCCTGGTGCGGCAAGCCCGATAAAAGCAAGCGTTCCATAATAACATATGGCAAATATCAGCAGGAATTTTATTAGAAATCTGGTGAAATTTTTATCTTTTAATAAATACAATTTATTTTATTGGTTAATGAATTGTGGTAAACATTTGTTTGTATACTTCTGGAGACAAACCTGCATAATATTCTTTTGCTATTGT
>JACMPR010000345.1 GCA_014377385.1 Ferruginibacter sp.
TCTTTAGGATTAAAGGTTCCTGCAGGGCTTTCCCATTTAAATGTATACCTCGGAACACCATAAGCAATAACAGGTTTGACAGTAAAACTATCCCCCTCGCAAACAAAAGTATCTTTACCAAATGCAAGTTTCACATCAAGAACAGGAGGAATAATAAAAGTATCAGTATACTGAGTTCCACAACCAATTGTATTGGTAATGAAAAAAGTCATTATGTATTTTCCACCACGTTTAAATTTGAAAGAATCAAGCCTGTTTAAACTGTGCTTAAGAGGAATTCCTTTATTGGTTGAATCCCTGATTTCCCAATCGTAATTATAAGCACCTTTATAATTTACTGTATCCTCATTGTATGCAGAAAATCTGAATTTTCCACAATCAAGAATTTCATATTTCCTGAGAGCACGGGCTCTTTGTAGTACGACTACGTTAAAACCTTTAACCGTAACAGCCGGTCTCGGACAATTATCATCCTTGGCAGTAACGGTAAATGAATATGGATTCGGCCTTGCATCTCCAACTTTGGTCTGCCAGCAAAACTGAGCAATTTTTTCTCGGGCTGTGGGATTGGTTATAGTAAAAGTAGCACCCGGAATACCATTATTCCAGGTCAAATAAGTTGTATCAGGTCTGAGCTGACCGGGCAAAAACTGCTCATCTTTACTTTCAATATTGAAACACAGCTTATTGCCTTCGCAAACAGAGAATTTATTTTGATTTTTCTGTCCGAAAACCTGTGGTGGGTTATTACTTGCACATTGCTTTACAACCATCTGCATATCCCGTCGTGTCTGACCGATTAACTGCCATTTTCCGGTACTATCTTTTCTATATTCAGTAATTACAATTACTATTACACCAACCTCATCACATTTGGTGGGAGTAAAAATAATATCTCCAGTTTCTTTATCAAAATAAAAACCTCTTGGTGGTTTAGCATTAGGAATTGGATTACAATTAATTACACCAGGATTTGGCGGGCAGTATGGCGTCATTGGTATATAAGGATTAAAAGAACCCGTATAACTTTCATTAGTAGCAGGAGCATTAAGTGGATTACCAAGGGCATAACCAAGTGAATCACCATCTACGGATTCAGAGGCACCGTTATTGAAAGTATAAGGCTGGTTACAACAAAGATAAGCAACAGGAGGAGTTGTAAGTTGTGGTGAAGTATTACATTTTCCTTTAGGAACTTTACAAATATCCAGAAAAACCTCAGTGTAAAGATTGCCTGGATTTATAGTTGTAATAGCTCCATTACGGCAACACTGTTCTACAGAGAAATAAACTCTGCAACATTTATTTTTTATAAAAGAATTATATGGAGAAGTATTGAAGTCAATATCAGCTTCAAATGTATGCTCCTCAATACCTTCAGCTGCAGGTGTATTCTGGGGATCACAAGGATTTGTGCCCCCTGAACAGGTTGGCGTAATATCCTTAATACCGGTTCTGGTATATGAAATTCCGCTGGACTGGCTCACACCATTGTCTCCGCAAAAAATATTAATAGTTGGGCTATTCAAAGGAATACCACGGCAATCTCTGTAAACTTTTATAGTCAGGTGATACTTACCCGGGCTTACGCAAGCATACGAAATATCACTACCCATCATGTGGGTAGCTTCCGCATTTGCAAAAAGCATTGTTAAAAAAGCTAAA
>JACMPR010000346.1 GCA_014377385.1 Ferruginibacter sp.
AAAAAATATTGATGAATTACTGGAAGACCTGAACAATAGTTTTCATCGCTTACGTCAAAGTTCCATTGATGAAGAATTGTTTGATGTGGTAGCGGGGTTTGAGGCGTTGAAAAAGTAACCAGCATAAATATGAATGATGGAAATGAAGAAAATCACTACACTGTTTCTTGATATTGGTGGTGTGTTGCTCAGCAACGGATGGGGGCATGTTTTCCGGCACCAGGCGGCTAAAAAATTTAACCTTGATATTCCTGAAATGGAGGATCGGCACGGTCTTATGTTTGTAACTTTTGAAGAAGGTAAAATTACAATGGAAGAATACCTTAACCGGGTGGTATTTTATAAGCAACGGGATTTTACACAATCAGTATTTCGTGAATTTATGTTCTCCCTAACTACCCCGGATGGGGAAATGATTGCCCTGCTAAAAAAATTAAAAAAGCAATATGGGCTAAAGATTGTTGCAGTCAGCAACGAAGCAAGGGAGTTAAATGAGTTTAGAATAAACAGGTTTAAACTGAATGAGTGGATCGACTTTTTTGTGTCCTCCTGTTATGTACAGATAAGAAAACCTGATGCGGCCATCTTTACGTTGGCACTGGATTTGGCTCATGTAGCTGCGGACGAAGTATTATACATTGATGATGTGCAAATGTTTGTGGATGTTGCCACAGATTTGGGCATAAAAAGCATCCTGCATACATCTTATTTATCAACTGCGACTGCACTACAAAACAATGGTATTTCAATTGCTATAAAATAGATGCATGCAAAAGACACAATATATTTTAACCGTTAACGGAGGCTCTTCCAGCATCAAGTTTTCTTTCTATAAAAGTAAAGCATCACTTGAGCAATTGTTTTATGGAGCCATAGAAAACATTGGTACCTCAAAAGCGATCCTTCATTTTACAATTATTGCAGGTGAACAAAAAAGCAGCAGCATTGCAGCTGCTGATCATGATGAAGCTGCCAATCAGTTAATTGACTGGCTCGAAAAACAGGAAGGGTTTGCTTCAATCACTTCAATTGGTCACCGGATCGTTCAAGGGATGCAGCATACAAAACCTGAGATGATTACCCCTGCTTTATTGAGTGAGTTAAAAAAAATCAGTGCATTTGATCCGGAACATTTACCCGAAGAAATCAAGTTGATAGAAGTTTTTAGTAAGCGTTACCCTTTGCTACAGCAAGTTGCTTGTTTTGATACCTCATTTCATACAACTATGCCAGCAGTTGCCAAAATGCTCAGCATACCAAGAAAGTATTTTAATAAAGGGATTCAACGATATGGATTTCATGGATTGTCTTATGCCTATCTAATGCAGGAACTGGAGAATTTGGCTGGAACTGAGGCAGCTCAAAAGAAAATAATATTGGCACATCTCGGTAGTGGCGCAAGTCTTGCAGCAGTAAAAGATGGTAAAAGCATTGACACAACAATGGGTTTTACACCGGCATCCGGTTTGCCCATGAGTACCCGATCCGGGGATCTTGATCCGGGCGTTGCCTGGTATTTAATGCAGTTTGAAAAACTAAGTCCTGCTGCATTTAATCATTTGATCAATCATGAATCCGGTCTTCTTGGTGTATCAGAAACAAGTTCAGATATGAGGGAATTAATGGCAATCGAAAATACAGATAGCCGGGCTGCTGAAGCCATTGAACTGTTTTGTTATCAAATTAAAAAATGGGTCGGGGCATTTGCTGCAGTGCTATGCGGATTAGATATACTCGTGTTTTCCGGAGGTATTGGCGAGCATTCACCTGAGATAAGAAGTGAGGTATGTGATTGCCTTGAATTTTTAGGCATTGAACTGGATGAAATAAAGAACATGAATAACGAAGCTGTTATTTCAACAGCAACAAGCAGGGTAATAGTCCGTGTAATTGCAACCAATGAAGAATTGATAATAGCCAGATTGGTATCTGTTGTATTAAATAACTCAACTAAAAAATAATTATTATGGAAACAGAAATCATCGGTAATGAAGTTGAAACTTTATCGCCAGAATTATTACAAAAGATAAATGCCTATTGGCGTGCCGCAAATTATTTATCCGTAGGGCAAATATATTTGTATGACAACCCGCTTTTAAAAGAGCCACTGAAACTGGAACATGTAAAGCCATTGGTGGTGGGCCATTGGGGAACTACACCGGGGCAAAACTTTATTTATGTACACCTGAACCGTGTTATAAAGAAGTACGACCTCGATATGTTTTATATTGCTGGTCCGGGTCACGGTGGTCCGGCAATAGTTGGTAATGTTTACCTGGAAGGTACCTGGAGTGAAGTGTATCCAAACATTACACAGGATGAAGCAGGATTGAAGAAGTTGTTCAAGCAGTTTTCTTTTCCCGGTGGCATTTCAAGTCATGTAGCACCTACAACGCCGGGTTCTATTCATGAAGGTGGCGAGTTGGGGTATTCATTGAGTCATGCTTTTGGTGCGGCCTTTGATAATCCGGGTTTAATTGTAGCCTGTGTGGTGGGTGATGGTGAAGCTGAGACAGGCCCTTTAGCCACAGCCTGGCATTCCAACAAATTTTTAAATCCTATTACTGATGGTGCTGTTTTGCCCATCCTGCATTTGAATGGTTATAAAATTAGTAACCCAACTTTATTGGCTCGTATCGAACATGAAGAGTTGGAGCAATTCTACAGAGGCTGTGGATGGACACCTTATTTTGTAGAAGGCGATGATCCTGAAACTATGCACCAGTTGATGGCAGCCACCATGGAAAAAGTTATAGAAGAGATACATCGGATAAAGAGAAACGCACATGATAATAATGACACGACACGGCCACGATGGCCTATGATTGTTTTAAAATCGCCGAAAGGCTGGACCGGCCCTAAAGAAGTAGATGGTGTTCCCAATGAAGGCACCTTTCATTCGCACCAGGTACCAATTTTAGTGGATGCAGAGCATCCGCAACATGTGGAACAATTGGAAAGATGGATGAAAAGATATAAGCCTGAAGAGCTATTTGATAATGAAGGAAAACTAATGGCGGAACTGGCTGAATTAGCACCGCAAGGTAATCGGCGAATGGGTGCCAATCCGCATGCAAATGGTGGCATATTATTGCATAATCTGCACATGCCCGATTTTAGAACCCATGCCGTAAAAGTAACATCTCCAGGCGGAGAAATGGGACAAGATACTTTGGTACTTGGCAAGTTTATCCGTGATGT
>JACMPR010000347.1 GCA_014377385.1 Ferruginibacter sp.
GTAAAGCCGGGAGTTGTGCTGGCAATATGTGCATCTATGGCTGCAATACTAATACTTGTTTCGGTAAATACAGGTGGTATGGTTGCTGTTTGGAGCATGATCGCTATTGGGCTTTTTAACTCAGTTATGTTTGCAATAATATTCTCCTTATCTGTTCACGGGTTAGGAACGCATACGACCCGGGCTTCCGGAATATTATCGACTGCGATCGTGGGAGGAGCGGTGATGCCATTCTTGCAGGGATTATTGATAGATAATTTTACCTGGACCATTTCCTTTATGTTGCCACTGGTAGGTTACCTGTTTATTCTATTCTATGGCTTAAATGGTTACCGGTCTAAATACAATTTAAAATCATAAGTTCTTTACTGGTCAGTCGGCTTGTAATTATTAATGCTGCTGAAGGTGGTATTTGGGGAGCGATAGTTTCACAATGGATTGCTCAAATTACTTGTCTGCCGGGGATTTGCATGTAATAAAGTGTACAGAATAACAATCTCATGTTTTTCACCGGCGCTAATCTTTTTCTGCAGGAGTGCGACTTGGGCCTTCTGATCTTAGCGGTTTGTAACCGCTTTTCATACGATAAAAGCAATCTATTCAAATTCTTTTTTACTTAAAATAGTTACCTGGCTCACGGCCCTCAATACAGCACTGACCACATACTCATAAGCGACAATGGTAATTACTGCCGCAAGCAGTCCAATTGGTGCTGTAACAATGCTGGTACCAATAGCAGCTACAATCAATTCTATATTGCGCAGCTTCTTAAAAAATTCCGGAGTAGATGCTGCAGTCCCTTGCAAGATATTCATGATATAAAATTTTTGCTCTACAGCAATTTCCTGTTGCCGGTTTTAGCTGCAGTAATGTTTAAAAATACAGGCTCGTTTTTGTTTAAAGCAGCATAGGCTAGAAGTTTTAGTTTATAAAAAACAATCCTCGATTGGCTTCATTTTCCGGCACCGATTCTTTCAGCGCATTATAATCAGGGTGAATCAAATCAATGATCTCTTCACCACATTATTAAACTGCAGGTGCCATCCACACTTGTCGCTGTATCACCTGGTCACTTAAGAAAGGGCTTCCTCGTTTAAAAGGCATGCCGATTTGATAAACCTGGTACAAATAGGCAATTCTTCCAGCTAATAGTCTAACTTTTTGATTTTCCAATTAAAACAGCATTTCCTTATCCCCATTTAACCACTTATCAGTTTTAAGAAAACATTAGTGACATACCAGCTGTTGTTGAAATAAAAACAGGCGTTTTTCCGTTAATTTTACTTTATGCTACATCTAAGGCAAATTATTATGAATAAAAAATTTTTTCCGGTATTACTGGTTTTAACAGTTGCAAGTTTCTTTTTTGCTTTTTCCAGAAGCAGTGCCAGCGATAATCCAAAATCGAAGAATGAAAAGATCTTGCACAACGTAGGCTTACTGCTCGAACAAGGGCACTACAGTCCGAAAAAAATTGATGACAATTTTTCATCAGCAGTTTTAAAAGCATTTGTAAAAGAACTGGACGACGATAAGAGCATTTTTTTAAAAGCTGATGTAGACAGTTTTCAAAAATACATCAATACAATAGATGATGAGATACACGGCAGCAAGTTGGAGTCATTTTATTTTATCAGCGAATCCTACTCCCGAAGACTAAAGCAAGCTTCGCAATTTTATATTGATATTCTTAGTAAGCCATTTGATTTTACCAAAGAAGAGAATATTATAATGGATAGCGAAAAGCTGCAGTACGCTAAAGATGATGCTGCACGCAAGGAAGTTTGGCGCAAACGCCTGAAATACCTCGTGCTAACCAAGTATGCTGATTTTTTAGAGGATAGGGAACGCAATAAGAATAAAAAGACTATTGAAGTTACTGACACAGACAGTACGGCTGACAAAAATGTTAAACCTCCCGTTAAATTTGTTTATAAGATTGATAGTACGTTGGAAAGGGAAGCCCGTGACCATGTACGTAAACAAATAGGCCGCTATTTTACCACCTTGCAAAATCACAATACATCCGACGAGTTGTTTAGTGAGTTTTTAAATAACATCGCTACAGAAATGGATCCTCATACGAGTTATTTTGCGCCTATCGAAAGCAGGGGTTTTAATGAAATGATGAGTGGTAAGTTTTATGGTATTGGGGCACAGCTAAAAGAAGAAGAAAGCAAAATTAAAATTGCCAGCCTTATTTCAGGTGGCCCGGCCTGGAAATCAGGACAAATGAGCGTGAATGATGAAATAATTAAAATAGCGCAGGGAACAGGAGAGCCGGTAGATGTTACGGGGTATGCAGTGCCGGATGCAGTAAAACTAATCAGGGGATCGGAAGCCGGAACAGAGGTAAGACTTACGATTAAAAAAGCAGATGGTAGCATTAAAGTAATCATACTTAAAAGAGATGAAATAAAGCTGGATGATACTTTTGCAAAAAGTGTTATCATCAACGGCGAACATAAAATCGGGTATATTTATTTGCCGGAATTTTACATGGATTTTGAAAATCCAAATGGTGCAAGATGCTCGGATGATGTAGCCAAGGAAATTGTGAAAC
>JACMPR010000348.1 GCA_014377385.1 Ferruginibacter sp.
GGTGCTACCCCGGGTGTGGTACTCTTTGCAGTCATCATTTTATTGAACATGCTTTCGTTTTTTCCTGCATTAATGCCGGAACCAATTTCAGATCATTCTTTATTGAAATAAATTGTAATGCACATCACCAAGATAAATAGTTTTGTATTCCAAAATATTTTAATTGCAGAACCAGCGGGAGTTAAATTATCATGCTTAACAGCAAATAAACCAGCCGAATAAATGCTTAGCCATCAACCGTTGAATCTCAAAAAATTATCTGTAGGGGGAGT
Source organism: Ferruginibacter sp. (assembly GCA_014377385.1). Taxonomy (GTDB): domain Bacteria; phylum Bacteroidota; class Bacteroidia; order Chitinophagales; family Chitinophagaceae; genus Ferruginibacter. Next base: position 273 of record JACMPR010000348.1, read on the forward strand.
TTTTATTTGTGTTAAGATCGTGTATGAAAGCATAGGAATGTTTCTATTTTATATTTTTAAAGAAAACAATACCAGCATATGCCCGAGATAGAAAAAAATGCTGAACATTTCCTTGATCTTATCCGCAGCAGCCGTCGTGGTAAGCTTAAGATCTATATAGGAATGAGTGCCGGTGTGGGTAAATCTTACCGCATGTTGCAGGAAGCGCAATCACTTCTTAAAAATGGGGTTGATGTTAAAATAGGCTACATTGAAACGCATAACCGGAAAGAAACACTTAGCTTACTGGAAGGGTTACCTGTAATTCCGCGTCGCCGGTTATTTTATAAGGGCAAAGACTTGGATGAGTTCGACGTGCAGGCGGTTATTAATCTGCATCCTGAAGTCGTCATCATTGATGAACTTGCACACAGTAATATCGAGGGTAGTAAAAATGAGAAAAGATGGCAGGATGTTATGGATGTCCTAGAGGCTGGTATCAACGTAATTAGCGCAGTAAATATTCAGCATATCGAAAGTCTCCACGGAGAAATCAAAGCAATTACCGGTATAGATGTAGCAGAAAGAATTCCTGATAAGGTATTGCAAAAGGCGGATGAAGTGGTGAACATCGACCTTACAGCAGATGAATTGATCACTAGATTAAAGGAAGGGAAAATTTATACCCCTGATAAAATTGAAGTGTCTCTTAAAAACTTTTTTCAGGGGGAGCGCATCCTCCAACTAAGAGAGCTGGCACTTAAAGAAGTGGCCAGCCAGGTGGAGCGAAAAATTGAAACAGAACTTCCCCGTAGTGCACATTTAAAAACAGAACGCTTCCTGGCCTGCATTAGCAGCAACCATGAGATTGCAAAAAAAGTGATTCGTAAAACTGCCCGACTTGCATCTTATTATAACAGTAAGTGGTATCTGTTGTACGTTCAAACACCTAAAGAACAGGGCGATAAAATTGGCCTGGCCGCTCAAAGACATTTAATTAATAATTTTAAACTGGCAACAGAACTGGGCGCAGAGGTGATAAGAATTCAAAGCAGCAATATTGCAAGAGGTATTTATGAAGCAACTGCACAAAATAATATTACCACCATTTGTATTGGTAAACCACATCTGAATTTATTTAAAATAATACTAAATACCGCGGTGTTCAACCAGTTACTAACCAAATTGTCAGCTGCTGATATTGACATTGTAATATTATCGTAAATGAGTATGAAGCTTAAAACAAAACTTGGCCTCGGCCTTTCGTTCCTTTTTATCGTGATTCTCACATTTGGAACACTTTCGATTTATTATATCAATCGCCTGTCAAGCGATTCCAAATCGGTTGTGAGGAATAATATAGAATCCCTTGTTTATTCCAATAATATGTTGAAAGCCCTGGAAGATATTCCTATCAGAAAAGATGCAACTGGTAATTTCGAAACCAATCTAAAAAAGCAGGAATCTAATATTACAGAAACAGGCGAAAAGGAAGCTACACAAGAGGTGAGAAAAAATTTAGGCGAACTTTTGAAAAATCCTGCTGATTCAGCAAATTATACCCAGATACGACAATCCATACAACTCATCAATGACCTTAATCAGGAGGCGATTGTTCGTAAAAATGCTGTTGCCAAAAATACAGCAGAGGATGCAACGTTATGGCTTACAATTATTTTTGCCGTGCTGGGAATTATTGCTTTCACCTTTGTAGTAAATTTTCCTTCAGTGATATCGACACCAATAAGGGTATTGAATGAAGGCATCCGTGAAATAGCCAATAAGAATTATGATAAACGAATTTACCTGAAACAAGATGACGAGTTCGGTGATCTTGCCTTTGCCTTTAACAGCATGGCTGAAAAATTGGATGAGTATGAAAGTAGCAACCTTGCTCAATTGCGGTTTGAAAAAAGCCGTATTGAAACGATTATCAACCAGATGAAGGATGGCATCCTCGGGCTGGATTCGAAAAAGAATATTCTTTTTTTAAATACCGTGGCAGAAAACTTGCTCGGTTTAAAAGAAGCTGAAATTGTTGGAAAATATGTAGCAGATGTAGCTGTTAAAAACGACCTCATGCGTTCCCTTTTGCAGGAAGGTGATCATAAGGAATTGAAGATCTTCGCAGATGGGAAAGAAAGCTATTTCAACAAGGATATTTTAAACGTTACGAACAATGCTGAAGTGATTGGAAAAGTGATTATACTAAGAAATATCACTATTTTTCACGAACTGAATGAAGCAAAAACGAATTTTATCGCAACGGTTTCACATGAATTAAAAACGCCTATCTCCTCCATAAAAATGAGTGCGCAGTTGTTAAATGATAGAAGGGTAGGAGCCTTAAACGAAGAGCAACATGATCTGATCAAAAATATAACCGACGATTCCGAACGATTACTAAAAATAACCAGTGAATTATTGAATGTTTCCCAGGTAGAATCTGGTCAAATGCAGCTGAATATTACCCGGGTTAACCCTGCTGTTATTATTGAGAATGCTTTACAAACCGTTGCAGCGAAGGCGAAAGAAAAAAACATCCGTATTCATACCGGTGGGTCAAATAATTTACCATATATCATCGCCGATGCCGATAAAACCACCTGGGTGTTAAACAACCTTTTGACGAATGCCATAAAATATTCTTTAAATAATAGCACCGTGCACGTCACCGCAACAACCGGGCAAGGCAATATTTTATTTTCAGTACGAGACACTGGTCCTGGCATTACAGAGGAATTTATACCCAGGTTGTTTGAGCGGTATTTCCAGGTGCCCGGTTCAAACGAAAATGGATCGGGGCTGGGGTTGGCCATCTGCAAAGATTTTATTGAAGCACAACACGGAAAAATATGGGTAGAAAGTTTAATAGGCAAAGGATCCACTTTCTTTTTTCAATTACCATCCTAACCCGTGAACTTTGCATCAGGATTTCTTTACCGTCTTTTTAGGATGCACCAGCTGCAGCTCTGCAATTAAATTTTTTGCTTCTGCATATTTATCGATGATGAAAAGTACATAACGGATATCTACCATGATGTTCCTGCAAATACTGGCATCATAGTTAATATCACTCATCGTACCTTCCCATACACGATCGAAATTAAGGCCTACTAAATTCCCATATGCATCCAGCGCAGGGCTGCCTGAATTACCGCCGGTGGTGTGGTTCGACGCAATAAAGCATACCGGCTGGCGGCCATTTACGGCATATTGTCCAAAATCTTTTTTGTTATAGAGATCAATGAGTTTTTGCGGAACATCAAATTCATAGTCACCAGGCTTGTATTTTTCCATGATGCCGTCCATATATGTATAAAAGTCATAGCTAACGGCATCCCGTGCCCGATATCCTTTTACATTTCCATAAGTTACCCGAAGCGTACTGTTGGCATCGGGGTAAAAATTCTTTTCTTTAAATACATCCAGCTGTGCCTGCATGTATTTTCGCTGAAGCTGGTTAATGGTAGCCTGCATTTCGTTTAGCTTAGGGGAAACATTGGTTGCAAAGCTGGTAAAGATGTCGGTGTAAAGATTGCCTGCAATATCCAGCTTAATAGCGTTCACAGCTTCCTGCGGCGTTTGGTTCAATATTGTTTTTATTTTTTCCAGGGATGCAAAGGCGGTGTTCCCGAAAACATCCGAGGCAATGGCAGAGTAGGATTGCTGCTGCCTGTTAAGTGATTGTTGCAGCATGGGTGAGATATAAACTGCCTGCTGTTTGGTTACATATAATTCCAGCAGTGTTTCAAACATTTTCTTATCAACTGATGCATCATACTCTTTAAATGTTTCTTCAAGTTTGGCCAACACTTCTTCTTTTCGATTGGCATAGCTGCTACTGTCTTTTATAAAGGCGGTCACAAGGCTATTCATATCAGCAGCAATTCCCATTAATTCTATTCTCGGTGTAATCTCGTTGTAATAATCCCTTGCATAACTGTACGGTTCTATGCCCTTGTAAGCGACAGAAAGATTAGCTAACAGGTTGCCATAACTATTTTTCCATACCGGATTTGCGTTTACACGTTGCATGAAGCTGGCTTCGTAACTAAGTTTTTTCTGAACGGCATTTGTAGAATGCAGCCCCAGTACTTCACCCTGCCATTTTTTGTAAGCGTTTTCAATGCCGGCGTACTTTGCAGCGTATTGAATTTTTATTTTTTCATCCTTGCGCATAAATCCATTCAATACTTCCAGCGCCTTTGCACGTATCGCAATTTTGGCAGGATCGTTTACCGTCATCACTTGTTTTACGGCTGCCGCAGTAAGATATTCGTTCGTGCGGCCGGGAAATCCGAACACCATGGTAAAATCGCCTTCTTTTAAACCGTCAAGAGAAATTTTTAACGAACGCTTTGGTTTATAAGGAACATTATCAGCTGAGAAAGCAGCCGGGTTATTGTTCTTATCTGCATAAATCCTAAACATAGAAAAATCCCCGGTATGACGCGGCCACATCCAGTTGTCCGTATCCTTTCCAAAATTACCTATGGATGCAGGTGGTGCACCAACCAGACGGATATCCCTGTAGGTTTTGGTTACAAACAGGTAATACTTATTGCCATCAAAAAAAGGGCGGATAAGGATATCTTCGAAATTTTCTTTTTTAAAATCTTTTTTTAACTGGTTTATATTTTTATCTACCTGGGACTGCCGCTCTTTTTCTGTCATAGACGGCGTTACGTTATTGGTGATCTCCTTCGTAACGTCTTCAATACGTTCAATAAACGTGGCAAACAATCCCTGGTTTTGTAATTCCTGTTCTTTTTGATAAGCCCAGAATCCTTTTTGGATCAAATTATTTTCTACGGAGGAATGATTTTGAATGGCATCAAAACCACAATGATGATTGGTTAATAACAATCCCTGATCTGAAATCACTTCTGCGGTACAAAAACCACCGAAACTAACGATAGCATCCTTCAGGCTACTTTTGCTGATACTATAAATGTCAGCTGCATTTATTTTAAGGCCCATCCGCTTCATTTCTTTTTCATTCAGCGCCTGCAATAATTGTGGCAGCCACATACCTTCATCAGCAAAAGTTTTAACGCAAATGAACAGAAGCAGAGAAAAACTTAAAATGTTTTTTTTCATGTTAAAAATATTAGAGAATAAAAATAGTGAAGACTAATGGATTATGTTTTGGGCATTTAGGAGCTATACACGGAGTAAATTCAACTAATTCACAATCCGGTTTTTAACAACAATTTCTTTAATCTTTCAATCTCTGTTAACTCGGCAGGGCCAACAACATCATTGTTGATATATTTTGATTGCAAAAAAAGTATTCTTTTATGTTGAGGATATTTTTCAAGAATTGCTGAAAGCGTTTGTCCGATGGTTATATCCTTTATTTGGATTGGTGCTGTGAGTACAACTTCCGATTTATACCTGGTAGGCTTTTTCCTGATAATCGCTTCAAGTGTTGCAAGTTTTCCAGGCGAAATAACATCGGTTTTGGAAGCCTTGCTGTGAAGCCCCTCGAGCTGTTTTTTACTCAGTCCGCCACGGTTACAATATTGATCATAAAGGCTTTTAATAAAGATAGAATCAGGCTTTGCTATCAACATGGCCTTTAATATATCAAGCGTGATGTTTACGTCATTCATTAACGTAAATATAAGAAAAGAAAAAGTAGTTCATCACGGTGGGCAAATAACGCACCTCAATATTCTTTGATTACCTGGAACAATAGTCTACATACAATCAATGCAGGAACAATAGTAACAGTTAATGATATATATGGCAGGTGAAACAATAAAAGTATACCCCCGGTCACTGCAACCAAAACAAAAAGGTTGCCTGCTATTTTTGCCATATCCCTGCCGGCCTTCTCTTGTGCATTTCTATTAAGTCCCGGATAAAAGAGACAAGCACCGATTAAATTCAGTATGACACATATCCAGCAAATAACAATCATGGTAAAAAATTACTTCTTGAATAGATTTTGGTTAAATACAATGCAATTTGTGTATTTATCGACCGATGGCTGGAGTTTTTTTGCAAACGGATTGTACTTATTTGCAAAAGGTTAATGCCGGCTACGGGGAATCCAGAAAATGATGTGTTTTATCAAACAGGTAGCCGGATATTATTGCTTATTAAAATCGTTTCGCGAAGCAGTTATTTTTTTAATTTCATTAAATACTTCACGTGCCATTTTTTTATGCGCTTTCTCGTTTGGATGGCCATCGTATCTTGAAAGTATATTATCTTTCGATTTTTCTCCGTTAAATAAGGCAGTGCCGTCTATGTAATCGACAGAGGGATTTCTGGCAAAAAAATTGTTGATACTTGTGTCAGCCTTTGTAAATATTCCCGGGTATTCCAACAAATTGATCTCGGGAAATTTTAGGACCATTAGCTGGATATTCTTTTTTTCGGTATCGGCTATCAGTTCCTGCAACAATGCCTGCGATTTGATCCAGTTCGCCCGGTTCAGGTAATAGGATTTCAGGTTGAGATCAAATGAGCTGTTAGGCACGATGTATCCATGCGCTTTTAATTCATCGTGGAGGTTATGCAGCACATAAAATACAAACCTGGATTGGTATACAATGTTATATACTTTTTTTATAAAACTTTCTTTCTCAGCACTGGAGGCTTTTATATCGCTGAAACTGTCTATTCCAGCCAGGGTACGCTCTTTATCCAGTTCGCCCATCACATCATTATAATTGTACCCGAGTACAACAACATTGGGTTTAAATTTATCAACAAACTGAAAATATGTCTGACTGTTATCAAAGTTATTGGACGAAGGCTTTGATACATCCAGCACATACACCTCATCAAATTTACTGTTTGCCTTATTAAGTAATATTTTTAATTGTTGCGAGAAATTATCTTTGAACTCTATGCCGCCACCATGAATGTACGAATCGCCTAAAACCATTAGCCTGAAATTATTTCCTTCGACATTGATCGAATTATTTTTCACCATATCATATTCCGGCGTTATTTTCAGGCTTGTTTCTATTTTAACGACGCGGCTTTCAGACATGAATTCAAATGCCTCGTCGAAGCGAATGAGCAGTTCACCTGCAACTACAAATATCAATATGCTGAATATTATCTTCTTAAACATGCCTGCTAAAATTGAAAGTAAATAAAAGATTTATTTCCAAAAACACCCCATAACAGGATGGCCCAAATCACGATACAGTTCACCGCAACAATTGAATAATATTTTATATTCGAACCTTCTTCAAACTGTAACGCATGTTGTTTGGTTCTTTGCAGCCATTCAGCCATTACGAAAATCACAAGGATAAGAATGAAATGAATATTGAGCTTGTCCGGAATTGTGAACAGGGAAGTATTGCAAATGCCACTGATGTAACTAAATGCGGCGTGAATACTGTCCGACCTGAAAAATATCCACGCAAATACGGTAAGGCTAAACGTTAGTATGATAGAAAGCAAGTCTTTTATTGAGGGAAAGTATTTTTCACTCGCGACAATATCAAGGTTGTTCCGGTTTGTATTGAAAAGTATTGATGGCATGATGTAAAGAGCGTTCAGCAATCCCCAGAAAATGAAGGTCCAGTTAGCCCCATGCCAAAATCCACTGACCAAGAAAATGATAAAGGTGTTGCGTACTTTTATCCAGGTACCGCCTTTACTGCCACCCAGCGGTATATAGAGGTAATCCCTGAACCAGGACGAAAGCGATATATGCCAACGTCTCCAGAATTCTGCAATGTCCCTCGAGAAATAGGGGAACGCAAAATTTCGCAGCAATTCTATTCCCATGAGCCTCGCTGCGCCCAGTGCGATGTCTGAATAACCAGAGAAGTCGCAATAGATCTGGAAAGTAAAGAGCAGTGCGCCTAAAAGCAGCGTGCTTCCGGAATGGGCGCCGGAGTTGAAAGCCATGTTAGCATATTCGGCACAATTATCTGCAATCACTATCTTTTTAAACAATCCCCATAACATTTGCCTTAAGCCATCAATTGCTTTGCTGTAATTAAATACTCTTTTTGTTTTAATCTGTGGTAAAAGATGTGTGGCACGCTCTATTGGCCCGGCCACCAGCAGGGGAAAGAAACTCACAAATAACGAGTAATCAATAAAATTCCTTTCAGGTTTTATTTTATCATTGTAGATATCGATCACATAAGACAACCCATGAAAAGTATAGAAAGAAATACCGACGGGCAGAATAACATTCAATGTCAAGAAACTTGTATGAATACCTAGTAAAGACAGCGCGTCTGCAAATGATTGTGAAAAGAAATTAAAATATTTAAATATACCTAGGAAGCCTAAATTTATACAGATGCTCAACCAAAACCAAAATCTTTTTCGAATTTTTGATCCGGCTTCATGCATTTTGATACCAGTGAAATAATCCAGCAGGGTGGAGAAGATAAGCAGAAATAAAAACCTGTAATCCCAACAGGCATAAAAAAAATAACTTGCAACAAGTAATAATATATTTTGGCGCTTGAGGTCTCCTTTTGTCGCAACCCAATATAATATCAATACTATGGGGAAAAAAATAGCAAAATCAATTGAGTTAAAAAGCATAAGATATTGCTGCTATTGACTTTATTATCAGATTACTTTAAATGATTGCCGTAACTTTTACCTTCAGCCGGTATTATTATGATTTGAAGATAATAATTTATTGCGATTCAGCACGATAATCATAATCACGTGATCTTTCGATCCCATAGTCATCCATCATTATTAACTGTCCTGTTTACCTGTTACTACAGCACAAACGATTGTCGGCTGTTTAAATTGTATAGGAATGCTTCCTGGATAATATTTATTGCTCCATATTTGGATAGACAAACAATACGCAAATCATATCCCACCGATGAATGAATCAGGATATACTTTGTTTACATGTTTGTCGAATTAAAATGCCCGGCAATAGCCAGGCATTTATCGTATAGTTGGATATGTTGGAAATTAAATATCTGTTGCTTCTCCGTAAGCCATTGCAGTGGCTTCTTTCATGGCTTCACTCATTGTGGGATGAGGATGTACCGCATTTAAGATTTCATGACCGGTTGTTTCCAGTTTGCGGGCAACAACAACTTCTGCTATCATTTCGGTGACATTCATACCAATCATGTGGCAACCAAGAAATTCACCGTATTTGGCATCGTAAATAACTTTTACAAAACCTTCGGTAGCCCCGGCTGCACTAGCCTTTCCGCTGGCGGCAAAAGGAAATTTACCAACTTTAATTTCATAACCTGCATCCTTGGCCGCTTTTTCGGTAAAACCCACAGATGCGATTTCAGGTGAACAATAGGTACACCCAGGAATATTATTATAATCAAGTACACTTGGTTTGTGGCCACTCAGGTGTTCAGCAGCGTTGATGCCTTCTTTTGAGGCAACGTGAGCCAATGACTGTCCGGGAGTACAATCCCCGATAGCATATAATCCGGCAATGTTGGTCTGTTGGTATGCATCCACCAGGATCTTACCTTTATCTGTCTTTACTCCAAGTTGCTCCAGGCCTACATTTTCAATATTTGCCACTACACCCACTGCGCTTAATAAGATATCTGCCTCCAGCACAATTTCACCATCAGCCGTTTTTACAGTTGCCTTTACGCCGTTACCAGATGTATCTACTTTAGTCACTTCACTGTTGGTCATGATGGTAATTCCCTGTTTTTTGAATTGCTTTTCCAATTCTTTGCTGATGTCTTCATCTTCTACCGGAACAAGGCGTGGCATGAATTCAACCATCGTAACTTTGGTTCCCATGCTGTTGTAGAAATAAGCAAATTCTGACCCTATCGCACCGCTGCCACAGATGATCATACTTTTTGGTTGCGTTGGCAATACCATCGCTTCCCGGTAGCCTATTATTTTTTTGCCGTCAATTGGCAAAGAAGGTAATTGTTTTGCCCTGCTACCGGTGGCGATAACGATATTCTTTGCATCCAGTACCTGCTTGCTGCCATCCGCTGCCGTTACTTCTAATTTGTTGGCTGCAATTAATTTGCCGGTACCCATCACCACATCAATTTTATTTTTTTTCATGAGGAACTGGATGCCTTTGCTCATCTTGTCGGCAACCCCGCGACTACGCTTGATTACCACTTCAAAATTAGTAGTGGGATTTGTAACATTGATACCGTAATCTGCTGCATGTTTGGCATATTCAAAAACATTTGCACTTTTTAAAAGCGCTTTGGTAGGAATGCAACCCCAGTTCAGGCACACTCCGCCCAGGCTTTCTTTTTCAACTATTGCTACTTTCTTTCCCAACTGACTCGCCCGGATCGCAGCAGGATATCCGCCCGGACCGCTTCCCAACACTATTAGATCGTATGCCATGTTTCAATATATTTTTATTGGTTGATTATTAGATTAATATTTATCGGAAGCGCAAAATTAGTCCGAAATGGGGGATTAGCCAAAAGCTTGTTTACGGATATAATTAACTTACTTCTTCAATTTTGTAGTTCGTTTCAGCTTATTTTTAACTCATGAAAAAAATAATCATATCCTTTTGTTTTTATATAGTTGCCTTTGCGAGCTATGGCCAGGATATTCCCAAATGGAAAATTACTGATGTGGAAAAACTTGTAAATGCCAAAAACGGGGAGGTACTTGTGTTGAATTTTTGGGCAACATTTTGTAAGCCTTGTGTTGCCGAAATACCCGCTTTCATTGAGGCTGCCGGTAAATACAAATCAGAAGGGGTAAAGTTGTTTCTCATCAGCCTTGACCTGCCTTCTTATTATCCTTCTAAAATCAAAACGTTTGCGGCAAAGTATCAATTCAATACTAATATATCCTGGCTGGACGAAACAAACGCCGATTATTTTTGTCCTAAAGTTGATTCGGGTTGGAGCGGGTCAATTCCGGCAACGCTCATTGTCAATACGAAAACGGGCTACCGGTTTTTTACAGAAGGTGAAATGAAGGCGGAAATCTTTGAGGCGGAATTGAAAAAAGCAATATCGAAGTAAAACGCTGAAGACGTTTGAGGGAGAATGGTTCGCCAGGTAGTCCACAATATTATTCCCAGGCTAATTTACACCTCAAACGTCTCAAACGACTCGATTAATTTCTTTTTATCGTACAACCCACGCTTTTACTTTCTTTAACGGCTATTTCTTTTCCTTCAACCAATTCATTTATTGCTACTCTTAAATGACTGCGGGTTACTGCAGCAGCATTTGAAGGATTATCGTCGATGGCGCCGTGGTACACAAGTTTTAAATTTTTATCAAAAAGAAAACATTCCGGCGTACGGTTGGCACCAAACGCATCGGCTACTTCATAATTTTTGTCTACAACATAACTCCAGTTGTATTTTTTTTCTGCTGCATATTTTTTCATTTCCTCATAGCTGTCGTCCGAAGTTCTTTGTGCTTCATTGCTGTTTAACAGGATTACGCCAACATTCATCTTTAACGCAAAATCACCAATACCAAGTATTCTTTGTTCATTTTTTACAACATAAGGGCAGGTATTGCAACTGAAAATCACCAATACACCATTCTTTTTTGAAGCATCTTTAATGCTTACTTCCTTGCCGGAAACATCTTTCATTTTAAGATCGGCTTTTGGTAGTGCGGAACCAATGGGCAATACTGCGTTTATAGTAAAAGACATTGTTGCCAGACCGGCAGCAACTGCCATAAACAATAATACTTTTTTCATAATACTTAATTTTTGTTTTTTAAAGTTAAGGTAGTTTAATGTCAAAATTAATACCGTTTATAAATTTGCCTGAACAGGTTTTTTTTCTTCCTCTTTTCGTTGTAAAGAAATTGCTTTTAAGGATTTGATACTCACATTCAATTCAAATCCTACAAGGATGGCCAGGGAATTGATGTAGATGAGTGCCATTACAACCATAACGGTTCCGATAGATCCATAAAGCACATTGTAGCGGCCGAAATTGTTGACGAAGGTTGAAAATCCAAATGTGGAAATGATGCTTAGCAACGTAGTGATGATAGTGCCTGGCGACATTAATTTCCAGCGTTTTTCGACCGACGGGGCATATTTAAAAATAAAGCCGACTGCAAAAAATATGAGCAATAGGATCAATACCCACCTGGTATAATAAATCACGTCGCGCCAGCCCTTGTCAGTTACGATCATTTTTAACAAGGCGCCCTGCGAGATCAGCAGGATAAAATATCCCAGCACCAGCCCAAATATCAGCATGGTCAATTTTATCGCCATCCATCTTTTTTTTAATCCGCGCTTCTTTTCAAAACCTACGTATTTCCTGTTAAAAGATCTTACCAAACCCATCATAGCATTGGATGCAAAAAATAACGAGAATAGCAAACCAAAAGAAAGAAGTCCAATTTTTGTGTCATATATAAAGGAGTCAACAAATTTTAAGAGTTCCTTATTGTAAACCTTTGAAGGAACAATATCGATAACGAGTGCGTGCAGTTGATTTTGGATACTTTTTTTAGATATAAAAGGAAGATTGGGTATCAATGTAAACAAGAACAACAATGAAGGAGGAATAGCCATGATAAAATTATAAGCTATCGCTGAAGCCCTTTCTGTAAGGCCATGTGTTTTTATTTGCCGGTAAAAAAAACGCATCACATCATACAGCGCCACTCCCTCAAAACCAGGCAAATAGCATTTCTTGCTTTTGCGCAAAACAAAGGCAAGTGGTTTACTGGTAAGTATGATCCTTTCGAATTTTGTCACAGATGTATTAAAATTATGGTGCTGTTTTATTGAGGATCATACTATCCAACGCATGTTGATAAGCCTTGGCAAAAACAAGGTGCTCAGGATAAGTTGCGGCGAAATTAGAATAGCCTTTCAGATCGGGTTTTGCCACAAAAAACAGGTAACCTGTTTTCGGGGCATTCAATACCGCGTCAATGGTACTGATGGAAGCCGTGCCGATTGGCCCTGGTGGAAGGCCGGTCTGCCGGTAGGTATTGTACGGCGACTCGTACTGCAGGTGCCCGTATAATATTCTTTTCAACCCAAAATTGCGCATGGCGTATTTCACCGTGGGATCGGCTTCCAGTTTCATTCCTTTTTGAAGGCGGTTAATATAAGTACTTGCAACCTTTCCCTTGTCGTCCTGCTTATTGGTTTCTTCTTCAACAATACTTGCTATCGTGTATACCTGTTCGTTAGTTAAGTGAAGTGCTGCTGATTTTTGCGTTCTGGTACCTTCCCAGAATTTTTGTTTTTGATCTGCAAGCCTGTTCAGAATATTGCTGAGCGAACTGTTCCACCAAAAAGCATACGAGTTAGGGATTATAATTGTCATAACGGTATTGGTATCCAAGTCATATCTTAACAGGGAATCATTGTTGGTTATAAACTTAATCACCTGGCTTGAGTCAACTTCGAAATTTTTCCCGATTTTTCCTGCCAGGTCTTCTTTTGTTCTTAATTTATTGATGACAAGTCTTACTGCAGACTGGTTGCCGGATTTTAGCATCCGCACAAGGTTCAGCAGGCTGCCGCCTTTAATTTCATAACGGCCGGGTCTGACACGCTGGTCATATTTTACCTGCCTGGCAATCCTGTCGAAAAAGAAATCACCAGAAATAATCTTTTGGTCCAGAAGGTCACGCTTAACTTCAGCATAGTCAGCGCGTGTTTTTACGTAAAAGTATTTGTTTGCAGGCGCTGCCACAGTTGGGCCAAATACATTCCAGGCAATGTATGTCGCCGTGAGCAGGACGATGAAAAACAGGAGCAGCAATATTTTTTTCATGCTTATGGTATGCGGTGTCTAAAATAAATTTTGATTTGAACGAAAAAAAATCAATCCCGCAACACAATTGCTGCATTCGTAGCCGCACTTTTAAAGCAAAGTAAAATAAAAAAACCCCGCTGTTTACAAGCGAGGTTATAAATATTTTCAGGAAGAGATTATTTAACAGCGGAATCCCGGACTTTAGTACCTGGCAACTGAGTTGAATTGGCAGGCGCAACCGTTTTTGGCTGAGAAGTATTTAAACCTTTGCGTATTTCATCATTTACAGATCCACCTTCCTTGGGAATAAATGCCGGAGACATTAAACAAAGCAAACCCACTACTGCCGCAAAAACCCAGGTGCCTTTCTCAAGTACATCTGTAGTTTGCTTTACACCCATAAGTTGGTTGCTAAAACCACCCAAACTGCCCGACAGGCCACCGCCCTTTGGATTTTGTATCAATACAATCAAACCAAGAATTACAGAAGTCAAAATAATCAAAACACCGAATAATGCTAACATATCAATTTTCTTTTAAGAGTTCTATTTTGGCTGTAAAGTAAGCGCTTTTAGCAGGATTAAGCAAACTTAATTTTTTATAGAGTTCATTGGCTTTGGCCTTTTTTCCCTGTTGAACGAATACTTCCGCCATAGCTTCTGTAATGATCTCTTGTTCCTTGTTACTTTTCTCGGCGAGGCTTTGTACAGCAAGATCAATGCTGGTGCTACCTTCCGGAAGCTTACCCTGGTGCGTTTTTTTCATTGTTTTTAGCCAGTCAGTAAAGCTTTTCAGCTGCTTTCCCAGCTTATCGCCTGTTTGTACTTCTTCGCTTAGTTTGATTCCCTGGGAGGCAAAGTAATCCGATGTATATAGCGGCTCAAATAACAATTCTTCTCCCGGAGCAACAAGTGGGGCCGGACTTCCAACATTTTCAGTCTCAACTTCTTTAATCCGTTCTATAGGAACCAAATTCATAGCACTCTCACCTTGTTCAACCTTTAAAACCTCGTCAATGATCTCAACATCTTCTATATTTTCAGGTATCAAAACAGTTTTAATTTCGGCATTGCCTTCCGCCTCCAAGGATATTGTATCTGCATTCAGAGGCGTAACTTTTTCCTTTTCCTGAATTGGTGGAACGTTCACAACATTGTCAATCACATCAATTTTCTCCGCTGCCACTTTTTTCGTGAGCTGGTATTGTAATAAATAAGGATTGTTGAAATGAAGTGCGGTTTTTGCTGCAGTTTTTTTGTAACTAAAATCAGTAGAAGTAGTTTCTTTTAACAGGAAAAAATGAGCTAGACTGAAATAGGGATATTCCCTGGTTAGCGCCTGCAAAAACTCTTTAGGATTCGTGGTTCCTGCATTTCCCTCAACGAGTTTATTATATAATTCCTGGTGCGGCATAGTTCAAAGCTAAAGTATTAAATTGTACTGGTTATAATCACCAGTTGGAAAATATTTTATTAAATATTTCATCCACAACATTTTTCACAATATCTTCATTGAGGTTAGCTTCAGCCTGGGTTAAACTAAGGTTGCCATCAAAGTCAAACGTCCTGGTGAGGTCTGTTTCAAAACTCTTTTTTTCGTTCAGCGTGTTTTTAAAAATGAGGTGAAAGCCCACTGTGAGCCTGTTACCCGAAGCGGTACTCCCGGTAATGCTTATGGTACTCGTGAAGTATTGAGATACATAACCACTGATGTCATAATGTGCATCATCGTCATTGGTTTGCCGCAATCTTGTGGTGCCGATAATCTTTTGTTTTAACTTTTCCGTTAACTGCCCGCTCAGTTGTGTGTTTACATACTGAGCCTTGTTCTCAAAATAATTAACCCTAAACGTTTTTACTTCAACGGGAATCGAAATATCTTTGAACGAATATTTACAGGTCATATAATTGAAAAAACACA
>JACMPR010000349.1 GCA_014377385.1 Ferruginibacter sp.
GAAACGTTATTACGATACCCTGCAGTTAAAATCGCCGGGTTCTTACACCATCCTGGAACATTTTGCTGATAATAGTGAGGAACAGGAACTGTCTAATTATGGGATGATGTTGTGGGGAAATCTCAATAAAAATTACAACCAGGCTTCTATGGGTTTTCCTACTGAGTGGAACTTCGATTATGGGTTATCGGTAGCAAGGGGCTGGGCCAATCCACATCTTGTAACTTACATGGAAAGTCATGATGAAGAAAGGCTGATGTACAAGAACCTTCAATTTGGAAATAGTTCCGGGGCTTATAACGTAAGGACACTTGCTACTGCACTTAAAAGAATGGAACTGAATGGTGCTTTCTTTTTTACCTTGCCCGGTCCCAAAATGATCTGGCAATTCGGAGAATTAGGCTATGATTTTTCAATAAATACCTGTACTGATCTTACCATTAATACAAATTGCCGTACGGCGAATAAGCCCATTCGCTGGGATTATTTCCAACAAGCCGGCAGGAATTCCTTGTACCAGGTTTACTCCGCACTCATCCGGTTAAGATCAAAGCCAGGATTCAGCAGTTTATTTTCTTCCAACAACATCACGCGTGACTTCGGCGGAGCCGTAAAGTGGATGAAACTGAGTGTAGGAAGCACGGGACTTGTCTCTATTGGCAATTTTGATGTGGTGGCCCAGTCGGGTTCG
Source organism: Ferruginibacter sp. (assembly GCA_014377385.1). Classification (GTDB taxonomy): domain Bacteria; phylum Bacteroidota; class Bacteroidia; order Chitinophagales; family Chitinophagaceae; genus Ferruginibacter. The sequence continues at coordinate 692 of JACMPR010000349.1, forward strand.
GTAACCTTTCCTTCAGCCGGCATATGTTACGACTATCTAAATGGTACCACGTTCAATGCTACCGGCGGAAGCCAGTCATTCAATTTACAACCGGGAGAATACCATGTTTATACGAGCCAGTTCGTTTCACTACCGGTTACGATCACCAGCTTTAACGGAAAAAACAGCGGCAGCAATAACCTGCTTTCATGGGAAGTAAACAATGAAGATGGTCTTGCCCGTTACGAACTACAAAGGAGCCTAAACGGTCAGGATTATGCAGCAATAGGTACAGTAACGGCAATGGGTAACAGCAGGTATAGTTATACCGACGACATCAGTTCGGTAAAAGCGCCTGTTTATTATTACCGGTTGAAGAGTGTTGACCTGGATGGTAATTTTAAATATAGTGCGGTGGTCAAAATCAGTGTTTCAACTAATGTTGCTTTTGTTGAAATAAAACCAAATCCATTCACTGATAAATTATATGTAAACATAGAATCAGGAATAAATGACAACGGTACCATCCTGGTGGCTGACCTAAGCGGCCGGCAGTTGTTGAAGAAATCAATTAGCTTATCGGCCGGTAATAACGCCTTTGAAATAAAGGAAGCAGCTGGTTTTACAAAAGGAATATATGTGATGACTATCATTACTTCGCAGCAAAAGCAAAGTATCAAAGTAGTTAAAGGACGGTAATGTGACCCGGGCATCACATTTCGGTGTTGCAGGAGCCTGCGGATTCAGCCTTCAGTGATTTGCAAACCTTTTTATCCGCAAAAGTATTCTCGGGTTCAAGGAACGAAGTGCCGCCTCAAAATACCTGTTCGCCAGTTAATTTTTATTAAAATAACGGGCCGCATAAAAATATTTTTTTTTGAATTGCTTTAGATCGCCAATTTTTTATAATAAATAATGAACTAAAATTTATTATTCTCATGCCACTGCTGCCAGAAACTGAATTAAACAACAAGCCTGTAAAAACACTTAAGATTATTCAGTCTGAAGTGCAGAGCACAAACAGGATAGCATTGTCAGTTGACTGTGTAATATTTGGTTTTGATGAGAATAAGCTCAAAGTATTGCTGATAAGGTCTGACATGAAAAAGTTTCAGAGTAAATGGTCGCTACTCGGCGATCTCGTGAAGCCGGATGAGGATCTTGATACATCGGCATATCGTATTTTAAAACAGCGTACGGGGTTAGACCATCTTTTCCTGGAGCAGGTACACACTTTTGGAAGTATCGGGCGTCACCCGGGAGGCCGCGTGGTTTCAGTGGCTTATTATTCGTTAATTAATGTACAGCATCATAAACTAAAAATTCTAGACAATGAGTTGCATTGGCACGATGTAGACAGTGTTGTTGATCTTGCATTCGACCACCAGGACATTTTTAATACCTGTTATTGCCGCCTTCAAAAAAGAGTGCAGGAGCATCCCCTGGGTTTTAGCCTGTTGCCCAATAAATTTTCTTTGAGGGAATTACAAAATCTATACGAAGCCATCCTGGGTGTTAAACTGGACAGAAGAAACTTCCGCAAAAAATTCTTTGCAATGGACTTTTTGATCGATATTGATGAGATAGAAGAAAATGTTCCACACCGGCCCGGTAAACTTTACAAATTCAATTACAGCAAGTACGAAAAACGGGATAAGAAATGGGTGGGAATTGATTTCTAAAAAATGATCGAATTAAAGCATCATTTGCCCCGGTAATTTTGCCTTATTGTAGCAACATTCTATCAATGCAAAAACGGGGTCTAAAGAGATTTCTCCTGTGTTGGTGCCGGTAATATTATCAAATTTACATTGTATAAACAATTGAAAAATTTGGTTTACCGGTATTAAATCAGGGTTTTAGGGTGAGATCTGTGTTTAAAACCCGGTCTGAGCAATAGCTGTTTAAGCTTTTTGAAAAAACAACGCGTTAATTATTAACATAAATTTAAAATTTAAAAAAAAGATTTACTTTGTGTAAGTTTTACACATTGCTTCTTAACTACCAAAACCGTTAATTGTTTGTTTTATGAAAAAAACTATTCAAAAAATTCCGAAGGTGCTATTTCTTGTGCTTGTGTTGATGTCTGGCGCATTTTCCGCGTTGGCACAAAATGCAATTTCTGGTGTAGTAACCGATTCTAAAACAGGGGCCCCTGTTCCAAACGTAAGTGTTACCATCAAAGGAACCAAAACGTCTACGCAAACCGGGCAGGATGGTTCTTACAAATTATCTGCACCTACAGCAAACCCGACATTAATATTCAGCTCAGTTGGATATTCGAGCCAGGAAAGTCTGGGTGGAACTGCCATCAGCCTCGTAGAGGCTAATCAGCAGCTGAACGAAATTGTTGTTGTAGGATATGGCTCTGCGAGAAAGAGAGATCTGACTGGTGCGGTGACTGTTGTAAATTCGAAAGACTTTCAAAAAGGATCTATCACAACACCTGAGCAATTAATTATTGGTAAAGTAGCGGGCGTTTCTATCACGTCAAATGGTGGAGCTCCCGGTTCTGGAAGCACTATTCGTATCAGGGGAGGGGCCTCGCTGAATGCAAGCAATGATCCTTTGATTGTTGTTGATGGAGTTCCCCTGGATTTCGGCGGACTTCCTGGTGCAGCTAATCCGCTCTCTTTAATTAATCCAAACGACATTGAAACTTTTAATGTGTTGAAGGATGCGTCTGCTGCCGCCATTTATGGTTCAAGGGCATC
>JACMPR010000350.1 GCA_014377385.1 Ferruginibacter sp.
TGCGCCAGAGATTCCGTTACAGCTTCCAACGCATGTTTACTTGCAGCGTAAGCTCCTAAGGGTGTGTTTGCAATTTTGCCGGCAATGCTTGCAACATTAATAATACAGCCATTCCTGTTCTTACGCATCAATGGCAATAATGCTTTTGTACACCTTAGTACACCAAAATAATTTGTTTCCATCACTGCTTTAAAATCTGCCAAAGATGTTTCTTCAACAGAGCCATGGCATTCAATCCCTGCATTATTTATCAATACATCTACTGAGCCATTCTCCCGGAGAATAGTATCCATGCATTGTTTAACGGATTCATCAGAATCAACATCCATTGATGAAATGCTGATGTTTAAAGATTCATCTTTTATTTTTTGCTTAAAGTCTGTAGCCTTATCGGGGTTTCGCATAGTGGCAAAAACTTTATAGCCTGCTCTTGCAAATGCCAGCGCTGTTTCCAGGCCAATACCTTTACTTGTTCCTGTAATGATTACTGATTTCATTTTTAGTTTTTTTGTTTAAAAATTAATTTAACCTGTCCATCCCTTCTATTATTCTGTAAGGTGTTTTAAAAAAATCATTGATATTTTCATTGAATTGTTTGCTGTAATTAATGGGGGTTGAATGCCCTGAATTGGGAATGATCCATAAATAAGATTGCTTAATATTTTCAGCAATTAATAAAGTGTGCCTCGGCAGCAGGGCATCATGGTCTCCACCAATAACGAGTGTGGGGCATTTGATGGTATGCAACTGTTGTAAGGTAATGTTTGGTTCCCTGGTCATCATCGCCAGAAGTTTATATTGATTTTTTATTTCAGGAGTTTGGTTTACACGCCTTAAAGAGTCAACAAGCCCGGCTAACCAATGAAAAAGAGAGGGTTCAACTGCGGTAGAATCGGGCCATAAATTAGCACCGGTTACGGCAAGTTTTTTTACTTTTTCAGGATGGCGCATGGCAAGCAGCAAACCATTGATACCACCATCACTCCAGCCAATTACAAAACAGGAGTCAAGTTGAAGATGAACCAGCAACGCATTGAGATCATCAGCCATCATTTCGTAACCCAACGAATCGCCTGTATCAACCGATTTCCCCTGCGACCTGCTGTCGGCAAGAATTACTTTATATTCTTTTGAGAAATAGGGTATCTGTTTACTGAAATCTTTGATGCTGCCACCATTGCCGTGAATGATAAGCAATGGTTTGCCGGTTCCATATACTTCATAATACATATTGATTCCACGTGTGTTGAGCCGGTGGCCTGTTTTAGGGTTGCTTCCATAATCAGGTTCAGTCTGTGCATATGCAAATCCGGTAATGATTATGGTAACTAGTGTAATGATGATTTTCTTTTTCATGTTGCAAAAATTTAATAATATTTATTTCATTTCCTCTTGTTGAAAAGCATGAAGCACAGCAATAAAAAAGCAGGCGACACATATAGCCGCCTGTTTTTCTTATTATTTACTTTGAATCCTTGTTGTAGATCTCCCGGATGCATAAATATTTGCCATCACGTTTTTCATATACAGCCATGTACTTTCCTCCTCCGGTTGTTTTACCGGCAGCATCTTTATACATCGTTTTTCCTACCTCGGTTACCACATTACCCTGTGCATAAACATCTAAGGTTTCAAAAGCAATGCTGGCATAAGTAGAGGGCTTTGCAAAATCAGCTTCTGCCTTTTTTTGGATAGCGGCTTTGCCCGCAAGCATTGGTTCGCCATCGGGCATGCTCACTGCATCGTCGGCATACATGGCCATTAACGCATTTACATCTTTTGCATTCTGGGCAGCAGCCCATGCAGTTTCAATAGCAACTATTTGTGAACGGATCTGTGTAAGATCGGCTTTAGCAGGTTCAGCCACAGTGACCTCTGCAGGCGTTTCTTTTTTTTCAGCTTCCTGGCACGAAGTAAATAGTAACACGCATGAAACATACGTAACGAGAAGGATTGTTTTTTTCATTTTGTTTTATTTTTGGATGAATAATAAATAACGATTTTAATGTTGAACTATAAATTATTTTTCCTTATGCCGTGGTACATGAACCCTTTTTATTTTTCGATTTGTTTTTCGTTTAGTATGCAACGAAACCAGGTGATGGGCATAAATTAATCAGTTTGTATTCTTTTATTGAAAAACAGCTTCACAGCATATATTACCGAAAGCACCGCTAAAAAAATACCTACCGCAATCAGTTCATTTAATTTTGATTGAAAAAGAAACCAGCCAAGAATAATTAATGTTAGCCGTGGAATGAGTAAACCACCAGGCAATAAAAATTTTGCCGGATATGTTTTGCTATCTTTTAACCTGAATTTTATTAAAGCCAATGCCACACCTGCATAAGAGATCAATAAAGTAATAGTAGCTAAAACAATTAATTGTCTAAAACCACCGGAAACTGCCATGATAAAAGCAATGACCGAAAAGCTAATAATGGCCAGGTATGGTGTTGTATATTTGGGGTGCACTGCTGATAAAAATTTAGGTAA
>JACMPR010000351.1 GCA_014377385.1 Ferruginibacter sp.
ATTGATAAATATCATCCGCAACGGCCGCTTACAGATAGCGATACAGCTTATGAAAGATTGAATAAAGGCAGGGACATGGCAAAGTACCGCAAATATTTATACAACCAGGTAACAGAGCTGCTTTCCAATTATGGCAAGATAGATATCCTCTGGCTCGACTTCTCTTTTCCGGGAAAATATGGAAAAGGAAAAGAAGACTGGGCCTCGGTTAAACTGATTAAACAGATAAGAAAATTACAACCCGGTATTATTGTTGACAACCGTCTTGATTTAAATGCTTATGCAGACGGAGAAGACTTTGATACACCCGAACAGGTAAGCACGAAAGAACTGGAAAAATACAAAGGCAAAATATGGGAAACCTGCCAGACATTTTCAGGCTCCTGGGGATATTACCGGGATGAAAACTCTTGGAAATCACACCGTCAATTACTTGACTTATTGATTACCGCAGCAAGTAATGGCGGCAACTTAATTTTAAATGTAGGCCCTACAGCTCGTGGCGAATTCGACTACCGTGCAAACAATGCACTGGACAGTCTTTCGCAATGGATGCATGCCAACAGCAAGTCCATTTATTATTGCAGTTTTGCACCGGAAACCTATCAGGTACCAGCCAATGATAAGCTTACTTACAATGCAGCAGCCAAAAGTTTGTATGTTCATTTATTTGAGTATCCAACAGCAGGTACTTTAATTTTACCTGGCTATAAAGGCAAAATAAAATACGCCCAGTTTCTGCATGATAATTCTGAGTTGACGATGAAAGAACAAGGCAACGATATAATATTAACAATGCCGGTAAAAAAGCCGGGCTATGAAATTCCTGTGGTGGAATTATCATTGAATTAGCTGAATGGTATAGAATATATAATTGCCATTAAAGTCAGTATAAATTTTGCTATTGTAGAACATGATAAAAAAAACCTTCCTGCATTGTTGCCTTGCTTTTATGGTCATACTTTTTGTGCCTGCATGTAAAAAAAAGGAGGATACGCTTTTTACAAAACTGCCTTCATCCGCTACCGGCATAAGCTTTTCTAATACCATTACCGAAAACGATTCTGTCAATATCCTTAATTATTATTACTGTTATAATGGCGGTGGAGTAGGCATTGCAGATTTTAATAATGATGGTTTGCAGGATGTTTTTTTTACGGGTAATATGGTGTCTTCAAAACTGTATCTCAATAAGGGAAAAATGAAGTTTGATGATGTTACAGGAAGTGCCGGTTTAACAACACATAACTGGATAATGGGCGTATCTGTAGTAGATATTAATAACGACGGATGGATGGACATTTACTTGAATGTTGCAGGTCCTGGTGGCCGTAAAGGAAAACACCATAATCTTTTATACATTAACCAGGGTGTTAAAAACGGAACTGTTTCTTTTAAAGAGGATGCAGCAGGCTATGGGCTTGCAGATAGCTCCTTCTGTGTACAGTCTGCATTTTTTGATTACGACCGGGATGGTGACCTTGACATGTATCTGCTAACCAACGACGTGGATGGTGTAGAAAAAACATTCGTTAATCCGGCAGCCTATCCAATAACAAGAGGTGTAACAGCAGATAAGTTGTATGAAAATATAGGAGATTCCGCAGGCCACCCTATTTATAAAAATGTATCCAAACAGGCTGGTATAACCGAAGAAGGTTATGGCCTCGGTTTGGCTATTGCGGATATCAACGGAGATGGCTGGCCTGACGTGTATGCATCCAATGATTTTATGCCCAATGATCAGTTGTTGATCAATCAAAAAGATAAAACCTTTAAAGAGTCTGCTGCACAAAGTATGCGGCATCAAACCTACAATGGGATGGGAGTTGATATTGCAGACATCAACAACGATATGAAACCAGACATCATGGTATTGGATATGTTGCCGGAAAATAATGAACGCCGCAAAACGATGATCGCCAGGGCTGACAATGAAAATTTTGCCCTTCGAAAAAAAGCTGGTTATACAGATGAATACATGCGTAACACTTTACAGTTAAACCAGGGCACAGCCGCAGATGGCGTTACTTATTTTTCTGACATTGCACAACTGGCAGGGGTAAACGCCACCGACTGGAGCTGGAGTGTTTTGCTGGCAGATTTTGATAACGATGGCCTGCGTGATAGTTACGTTACCAATGGGTTTGCAAGAAATATTACCGACCTTGATTTTCTTACCTACAATGCAGAAAATAACACTTTTGGAACGGTGGAGGATAAAATAAAATCTACCCGAGACCTGTTGGGTAAATTAAAAGGCATCCATATTTCCAATTATATTTTTAAGAACAATGGACAACTCGGATTTGATAATGTAACAGAAGACTGGGGTGTAAAAAATCTTTCTTACACAAATGGGGCCGCATATGCAGACCTTGATAATGATGGCGACCTTGATCTGGTGGTGAATAATATCAATGAAGAAGCATTTGTATTTGAGAATAAGGAGAATGATAAAAAGGATAAAAATAATTACCTGCAGCTTGTTTTAAATGGAACTGATAAAAACGTAGATGGCTTTGGTGCAACAATAAAAATTTACCTGGGTAATGATAGGTTATATGCTTACAATTCTCCGGTGAAAGGTTATTTGTCAAGCATGGCGGGCCCCCTGAATTTTGGCACAGGAAAACATACTGTTATAGATTCGCTTTCAATTACCTGGCCTGATGGTAAAGTGCAGAAGATTAAAAATATAAAAACCAATCAGCAACTTATATTAAACTATAAGGATGCCCAAGCCGGGCCAATTTCAAACTTTACAGAACCACCAATTTTCATTAATGGCAACAACCAGTACAGCATTCATTACCGGCATGCAGAAAATGAATACAACGATTTCAATGACGAATCTTTACTGCCTGGATTGTACTCAAAAAAAGGACCGGGCATAGCTGTTGGTAACATCATTAATAACGAAGGCGAGGGATTTTTTATTGGAGGTGCTGCTGGGTTTCCGGGTACAATATTTATGCCCAAACCAGACGGCAGCTTTACCCAAAAAAATATCAGCCAGCAGGATGCAAAGTATGAGGATATGGGATCGCTTTTTTTTGATGCAGACAATGATGGTGATGAAGATTTGTATGTTGTAAGCGGAGGAAACGAATTTACAAAATTGCCCGGTGCATATCAGGACAGGCTGTATCTCAACGATGGCAAAGGAAATTTTACCAGGAATGAAGCAGCACTGCCGCAAACCATTTCAAGCGGCAGTTGTGTAGTGGGTGCTGATGTTGATAAAGACGGAGACATTGATCTGTTCAGGGCTGGAGCCAATTCTCCGGGTGCTTATCCTGTATCGCCCCGCAGTTATTTATTTCAAAACAACAATGGAAAATTTGTTGATGTAACCCAATCACTGGCACCCGGTCTTATGAATATCGGGATGGTAACATCAGCCGTGTGGAGCGATTTTGATAATGATGGATGGACAGACCTTATTGTAACAGGGGAGTGGATGGCTCCAACTTTTTTTAAAAATGAAAAGGGCAGACTGGTGAATGTTACCGGTCAAACGGGACTCATTAATTGCAACGGCTGGTGGAAAAGTATTTATCCTGTTGATATAGACAACGATGGAGATATAGATTATGTATTGGGCAACATGGGTACCAATATTGATTATAAGCCGGCAAAAGATAAGCCTGTTGAAATGTTCTACAACGACTTTGATGGCAGCGGAAAAAAGCAACCTGTTTTATCCTGCTACATGGCTGATGAAACAGGTGAGAAAAAACGCTTTCCTTTTGCTTTCAGAGATGATCTTTTCCGGGTGATGCCCTCACTTAAAAAGAAATTCTGGAATTATGAATTATACAGCAAAGCTGTATTGGAAGAGATTTTTAAACCGGAAACTTTATCAAAAGCCATCCATTTTAAAGCAGATATTTTTGAAAACTGCCTGCTGGAAAATAAGGGCAATGGAAAATTTATTATAAAGCCGTTGCCTGTTGCAGCACAGTTGTCTTGCATTAATGGCATTGTTTCAACAGACTATGACAATGATGGTAATACAGACCTGCTTGTTGCCGGCAATGCACATTCCACCGAAATAGTGTATGGCTGGATGGATG
>JACMPR010000352.1 GCA_014377385.1 Ferruginibacter sp.
CATGCCAACGTCATATTGATGGTAGCATTCACATTAGCTGAACTGGTAGTGATGCTATTAACAGAGCCGTTGTCGATCGACGGTCGGGTATTTACGCCAATCCCTGTGGTCGCAACATTTATTGTTGGGGCACCTCCTCCACCAACAGGTGTATTACCGTTGTAGGACTGAACCAGCAGCGGTGAAAATCTTACATATATTGTTTGAGAATAAGCACCTCCTGGCTGAGCCAGGCTTACCGTGTTCGTAAATACTGAATTCGTCGGAGAAAAAGTAAAACCTGGAAGTGGTCCCACAGTAATATTTGCTGTTGTAAGAGCCGTACCTGTAATGGCAAAAGTGTTGGCTCCTGAAACTGCATTGATACAGATCGGGCCAAAATCCGTGAGGGTAGTTGCTGAAATAGTAGGCGCAGGGACAACAGTACCATTTATTCTAAAATCATCTAACCGAAAAGTCCCGGTGCCCGTAGCCCCGGATAGCGATATTACTATTACGAGTGAACCTGTTTGGTTATTCACCGGGCTGCCGACTGTCGTTGTGCCTATAGCTGCTCCTGTTGTTGGTACAATCCCGCTCCCGGCAGCGATTCCATTGATCGTCATAGACCAGTTTTGAGCCCCGGTGTTACTTCTTTGCCGCCAAAAATTAAAATTGGTTACACTTGCCTGGAAACCCGGAGCAATAGAAAGGTTAAGTGTTATGGTAGGAGTTCCGCCGGAATTATTTAGCGAAATAGCCTGCCCTCCACTGCCCGCAAAACTTGTCCATGCACTGGTACTATTCGTCCAGGTAGAACCTGTTAGGTTGGCGTCAATTGTTCCTGGTGCAACATTATAGGGATGGGCACTGATGGTTGTTGTCCCAAAGTCGTGCAGGTAAATCTGGGATTTCGCGGCATGCCCCGAGAGTATAATAACAGCCATAATTATGGCTGTTATTAAAAAAGAGCTAGGTTTTACTTTATATATGTGCTTCATAATAGATATTCTGATCTGGGCTATTTGATATAGATACGTAAAAAAAGGCTTGGAGTCAGGCTTTACAGAAAGTTGGAAATTCGGGGCAAATCTACGGGTTCATGTTTGTACCACTTGTAGCCTATACGTTAACTAATTATCAATTTACGCACATAGTTGTTTAATTACACATATTATAGAGAAATTTGAATCATCTACAGCATTTTTTGAATTACTTTTTACATTTTGCGACATCGCCTTTTGCAACTTTATACGTCACACCTCATTAGCTAATTGCAGGGTTAATTTTGTACTCCTTTAAAAAATCTTTTTAACCCAGGTTTTGTAGTAGCGGGTTCCCGGAAAAGTTTGTATCCTTTAGGCGAAATCATACCACTATCTCCCACAAAATTAACTATTACCGGATAAGAGCATCGGCTAACAAGGCCTCGCCGTCGATGCTGGCTGGTGGAAGTGCAATCAATATCTTTGGGCTAACCATCTCTTCCTGTCGGGTTGATAGAATACAGACACCACATGCTCAGGATGAACAGGTTTAACTTATTTAATATCCTGGGTTGCATAAAAAATAAAAAAAAGAATTATGCAACCACACTGGTTGCATAAAAAATAAAAAAAGAAATGATGCAACCACACTGGTTGCATAATTTGTTCTTAAAAATTTTATGCAACAGCTACTTCATCGTATTTCAAGGGCTTTCCAAATGGTGAACAGCAGGAAGGCTCAGATGAAGCCTGTGGAAATGTCTTTGTTGGGTTTAGAGACAAGTGGGGAAAATTAGAAAGCAACAATAACGAAACCTTCAATTAAACACCTTCCAACGGCAGGCGGTGAAAACCAGGCGATTGTTGCAAAACCTCACCGATGAATAAAGAATCAAATATGCGAGCCACCCCCCGAACGATCCTATTTTGTCAATTATCATCACCGATAACATACTCAGGCAATCATTTTTACGTTATAGCGTCATCACATTGACCGCTGCCAGAAAAGCAACTAATCAATGTTAATCAACACTAAAATATCCTATATCGTGAAACAACCTCTACAATTTGTGCTGCCACTCCTTTTTTCTTTTGCCAGCCTGTGCTGCTCGGCCAGTCATAAAAACCATCTAACTGCGGCCGCTGCAAAAAATACTCCCTCCGATATTAAAATGTTGAGTAGCTTTCTTTTTACAACTGCCGGAGTAATTGTTGATGGCAACCGGGTGGTATTTGATAGCCGCTATTCTAATGCAATTGACGGAAACGATGCGATAAAATTGACAAACCCCGGCGCAAATTTTGGTTTGTTTAGGGATTCAAGAACTTTGGCCGTAGAAGCGAGACAGCCTATCACAGCCGGTGATACGTTATTTTATTATATGAGTAACCTGGCAACGGGAATTTACAAACTGGATATTGCCGTACAAAACCTTGCAATGACAAGTGGTATAAACTGCGAACTTATAGACAGGTATCTCAATACAAGATGTTCTGTAAGCCTTGCAGATACCAATCATTTCTCAATAAACGTCAATTCGGTAGCAGGAAGCCAGGCATCCAACCGGTTTCTGATCGTTTTTAACGCAAAGACGGTTGCACCGGCATTCCGGTTTTCGGGTATCACGGCTAAGAAAAAAGACGGCCAGGCTGTCGCACTTACCTGGCAGGTAAACCAGGAATTAGATGCGGCGAATTACGAAATAGAACGGAGTGCCGACGGGCTTCATTTTTCATCCATCTCTTCCACACAGCCATTTTACCATGATGAGCATGGCGGCAACTATCAATACAACGACCTGCATCCATTAAATAATGACAACTTTTACCGGATCAGGCTGACTACAAAATCCGGGACTGCAGTTTACAGCGATGTTGTTACGGCAAATGTAAAAGGGTTGATTTTGCCTATGAGCATTTATCCCAACCCGGTAGTTAGTCGCATTTTCCGGGTAGAAATAAAAACAATCGTTCCTGGAAAATACTTTTTAAAAATGACAAATAACCGGGGGCAGCAGGTTTACGCGGGGTCTGTAGTTAGTAACGGTTTCCCGTCTACGCACAGTATTCAGTTAGGCGCCAACGTTATTAAAGGAGATTACAATGTAACCTTATCTTCTGCTGAGGGAATTATATACACGGAAAGGGTGATTGTGCAATAGCGGAACCGGCTGGCAGCTAACAGTCATAAAAAAGATCACTGTTTATTTTATACGTTAAAACAGCACTGTCGCCAGTGCTGTTTTATTTTAAGTGCGGTATTTATTTTTACATTTTTTAATTTACGATAACCTGTTGGGTTGTTTTAGTGCCTTTTTCAGTTACAATAATCAATTGATAATTTCCGGCCGCAATTTCATTTCCGAGTGCAATGGATTCAGTTGTGTTGCCGCCCTTTACCTGGAATGTTTTTTCCATCACTAACTGGCCAAGTTTATTGCGCAACTGCACGTGATATGCACCCGGTGCCTGGTTCAAAAATGAAACGTTAAGCGTTTTATTCACCAGCGGGTTGGGGTAAACTGTTATAGCTGCATTGGTGGTTACAGGTGCCACTTTTACGATGGCGCTTGATTGCGCTTCCCCACTTGTATTGTATGCTTTGATGCGGTAAAAATTATCTCCTGAAAAAAACTTCTCATCTGTAATTTCATAACTGCCAGGGGTTCCTGTATTTAATTTTGGCAACAAGCTTGTTAATTTACTGAAGTTACGCCCTTCCCCGCTGCGCTCGATTTCGTATTTTTCAATACCCGCGTCGTTCTGAACTTTCCAATCTACAACAATGTTTTTTTCACTGTTACGGTTAGCTGAAACGTGCGTAAACACAACGGGCAATATTTCCAGTTTTCGGAAAACAAGGTAAAAACGATTACCTGCGGCAGAGGCCGCGTCTGCAGTTACGGTGAAGTTGATTACCGTGCTGTCCGTAAGACTTACCGGAGTCATTGTTTGTAAGAACCTGTCGGCAAACCAGGCAGACAGATTTGCATAGTTGAGGTTCTGAGGACCAAATCTAAACTGGTAAGGCCGCTGGCGAAGATGAGACAGCTTATAAAATATTGTGTCATTTGTATGCACTGGCTTTCTCGCTTCTATTGCCAGGGAAGTATCATTGCTCCATATTCCTGCATTTTCGTTCGTGTTCATCAGTTTCAGGGCGTCTTTTGGATCAATACGATTATCGAAATCTTTATTGAAGGCAATTACATTACCGTCAATAGCGCCGTAGGCTGATACAGCAGGATCATAAAGATTCAATCTTAGCAATCGAACGTTTTGCGGAGGCGCAGGTCTTAGCACCAGGGAACTTCCCGCTACCTTGGATGCTTCTGTAAAACTCACATTCCCACCGGCAGTCCCATGAACAAAAAATGCCTGGCCGGATTGAATCTTATTTACAGGAGTCATAGCCGGATAATTTGTACTTCCTGGCGTAGGCAGGTAACCAACAACACCGCTTACGGTTTGATACCCGCCTAATCCATACCCGCCACCACCCGGCAATAACGGATCCCAAAGATAAAATACGTCATCAACGCCAACCGCTCTCGTAACCTGGGTAAAATCGATAGCTGATGGATATGGATTACCAATCGTTTCAAATTTATTGGGAAGTACGGTCGTTACTGGCGGCGTTTCGCCGCCGGTGGCCGTAAATAGACCGCCGAACGTACGCAAGGTAGTTGGATTTGCAGCTGTTGCAGAAGTTTGAACCGATCTGTCTCCCCTTACCAAAAGAAGATACCCTCTTTGATTTGCAATTGGTAGTGCCGAGGTATTGGTCACCCCATCATCAATACCTACATAAGTATTAGTTGCAGGATTGTAGCTTTTCATTGAAGGGCCGCCCGCCGGTGTTAAAAAGTCGAATCCACGGGTTGTTGCACCGGGTTTTTCGCTTGAAATTGTAGTTCCCAGGCCTGCTGTGCCGACAACCAGCGGTAAATTATTTTCCTGCCAGGCAGCTTTCACAGATTGCGCCCCTCTAACCGGAACGGCTAATAGCTGCCATGATTTACCGTGATTGATGCCTGTGGGAATAAACCTTTCAACCGTAGCACTGCCCGCGATCGTTTTACCGGTAACATCACCTAACCAGGCGGTTTCGGTGGCAGTTGATTTGAATGTTAGAAAGTTGCCCGTAGTTAATTTCAACCCCGGAGCGGAGAAAGTAAGCGATCTGTAAATATCCAGGGTACCCTGTATCGTTACACCACTTACATTGTTGGAATTGCCAATTACCAGGTTTTTAAGGTTATTACCTGCAAACAACAACGCAGGTATACCTTGCGCACCGGTGCCGTTCATTTCTACCGTGCCATTTGCACCGTTAATATTACCGGCGGTACGGGTTATGTTACCATAAACCTGGAGCGTGCCCCCATTCAGTGTCAGCGTAGGTGTGTTTGTTTTTAACACCAG
>JACMPR010000353.1 GCA_014377385.1 Ferruginibacter sp.
GTTTTGCCAAAAATTACTACGTAAAATAGCCATTTCTAATGCTAACACCTGTTAATAACATATATATTTAGAAATCGGGAATAAAAAAATTGGGGCCAAAGCCCCAATCAATTATAAATCTCATAATGTTTTATACATCAATTTTAGCATATTTAGCGTGGGACTCTATAAATTCCCTTCTTGGCGGAACTTCATCTCCCATGAGCATACTAAAAACTCCATCTGCATGGGTAAGGCTGTCGATCGCAACCTGTTTTAAGGTTCGGGTGAGAGGGTTCATCGTAGTTTCCCAAAGTTGCTCAGCATTCATTTCTCCCAAACCTTTATATCGCTGGATGTTTACACTTTCATCTTTCCCCTGACCGAATTGAGCTACCAATCCCTTGCGTTCCTCGTCCGTCCAGGCGTATTCCTGTTCTTTACCTTTTTTAACTAAATATAAAGGAGGTTGTGCGATGTAAACGTATCCCTGCTCCACAAGCTCTTTCATGTAGCGGAAGATAAAAGTTAGGATAAGCGTGGCGATATGGCTGCCATCTACATCCGCATCCGTCATGATGATGAGTTTGTGGTAACGCAGTTTAGAGATATCAAGTGCTTTCGCATCGTCTACGGTACCGATCTTAACTCCCAGTGCGGTGAACATATTCCTGATCTCTTCATTATCGTAAATCTTATGTTCCATCGCTTTTTCCACGTTTAATATCTTACCACGCAAGGGCAGGATGGCCTGAAAGCTTCTGTCACGGCCCTGTTTGGCCGTTCCACCTGCAGAATCTCCTTCCACCAGGAATAACTCACACTTTCCGGGATCACGATCTGAACAATCTGCCAGTTTCCCTGGCAAGCCACCACCCGTTAAAACACTTTTACGTTGCACCATATCACGGGCACGTTTGGCCGCAGCCCTGGCCTGTGCAGCCAATATTACTTTCTGTATGATCGTTTTAGCATCTCTTGGATTTTCTTCCAGGTATGCTTCGAGTACACGGCTTAAGGTTGTATCCACGATACCCATCACCTCACTGTTACCGAGTTTTGTTTTTGTTTGCCCTTCAAACTGTGGTTCCGGAACTTTTACAGAGATGATCGCGGAGATACCTTCGCGGAAATCATCTCCCTCAATAGCAACTTTTGCTTTTTCAAACATTCCCTGCTTATCACCATAGCTTTTAAATACCCGCGTAATAGAACGGCGGAATCCTGCTACGTGTGTACCGCCTTCAATGGTATTAATATTATTCACATAACTAAAAAGATGTTCCTGGTAACTGGCATTGTAAACCATCGCCACTTCAACCGCTACATTACTTTTTTCATCATATCCGTCACAATAAATGATTTTTGGTATAAGTGCTGCCCTGTTGGCGTTTTTATCAATCAGTTCAACAAATTCTACGATGCCACCTTCGCTAAAAAAAGTCTTGGTATAGGTTGAGCCGTCATCTTCTTTTTCCCTTAAATCATTTAGAATGATTTTCAGGTTGCGATTTAAAAACGAGAGTTCTCTCAATCGGCCCTCTAATATATCTTTATTGTATTCTGTTGTAGTAAAAATGCTGCCATCCGGCCAGAAATGAACTGTGGTTCCTGTTTTGTCACTTTTGCCAATTTCCCTTACCGGGTATTTTGGAATACCAATGCCATATTCCTGCTCAAACTTTTTACCCTCGCGGTTAACAGTTACGAGAAGTTTACTGCTAAGTGCGTTCACGCAGCTTACACCCACACCGTGAAGACCGCCGGAAACTTTGTAGGAACCTTTATCAAATTTTCCGCCTGCATGTAATACCGTCATAACTACTTCCAGCGCACTCCTGTTTTCCTTTGTGTGCATCCCCGTTGGAATGCCACGCCCGTCATCCTCTACAGTAATTGAATTGTCTTCATTAATGGTGACAACAATATTCTTACAATATCCGGCAAGTGCTTCGTCAATTGAATTGTCTACTACTTCATAAACGAGGTGATGCAGACCTTTTACACTTATATCTCCAATGTACATCGCAGGACGTTTCCGTACTGCTTCCAAACCTTCCAAAACTTGTATGCTGTCGGCGCCGTAGCTGTTGGTGGCGAGGGAATTTAATTCAACTGTTTCTGTACTCATATATGCTTCAAAATCTCTTTAAATGAATAAAACTCACAATCCCGCGAAGATAAGGAAAATTGGGTGTTTTAAGCAATCACAAAGGGTTTAATTTATCGCATTATTGTAAACATTTTCTTAACTTTTTAACTTTTGTATTTCATTTTACAACGTAGTTGTGTTATTCGATTCCGGGTGTTCCTAAACTCGCTTATTAGCATAAAATCTTCAGCATTTTTTCTATTCAAAACAAAGCAGAGCAGACACATTCTTAAAGTTTTTTTTAGCACTTCTCAGCCATCCGCAGTGAGCAAGTCGGTGAAAATAAAAATTAATGTTTAAACACTATTATTCTTCCTAAACCTTACGTATATTTGCATTGAAACTTTTCAATGGATCATCAGACAGACATATTAAGTTTGGCCTATAAACAACCATTTCTTTACAATGAAATGGAGCTGTTGCAGGAAGTGGCCCGAAATGTTCCTGGCTCTGTTCAGTATGCGATAAAGCGCTACAAAAAGCAGCCCCAGTGGAACATGGAAGATACTGGCGTGCTGACATACCATTATGCCAGGAACAATACGGCTGAAAATTACCTTGAACTCAAATTTTGCGTAAGTGGGAATGTTTACTGCCGTCAGAAACAAACAGAATGCGATTATTGTAAATTAAATACCACCCGCAGCTGTGTTGAAAAAGTGGACAGTGTCGACGTCCTAAGTTTTACATTTACGCCAGCCTATCTTCAACAATTTGCCAAGGCACATAAAACGCCGGTAACGCTTACTGACAATGTACTTTCATTTGTCCATACCAGTTCATTCTCAAAAATATTACCGCTTTGTGGCAAAACCAGGATGGCTATTGAAGCTTTGCTGAATCATACTTATACAGATACGCTGGAAAATATTTTCATCAATGCACAAACGCAAATACTCTTGTTGTACAGTACTGATTGCATGCTGGGAGATAGGGAAGAAGCAAGTTTTACGTGTAAATTTCTGGCCAATGAAGCTGACCGGGAAAAAATAATTAAAGCAAGGGAAATATTACTCCAACATATTGGGGAACCCATTACCATAAAGGCGCTCAGCCGTAAAGTGGCCATCAATGAATGCTATCTCAAAAAGGGCTTTAAAGAGATTTTCGGCACCACTATATTTGATTTTTACCAGAGCCAGCGAATGGAGCACGCAAAGTACCTGTTGTACGACAAAGGCTTAAGTGTTACCGAAGTATCTCTCATTCTCGGTTATTCATCCATCTCCCATTTTAGCACGGCATTTAAAAAACACACCGGCATCAAGCCATGTGAATTGTTGCTGCGTTAATCATTTATTCCTTTTTTACGTAAAATTGTTAAAAACATTCCAACCAGGCTGTAGCGTGTTGGGCCTGTAAGCCAATGATATCTTTTCCGATAAAGATTAGGGTAGTTTCCATCAACCAGACAAGCAGAAAATAATATCCACGGTTTTAAAGGGAGGTAAAAAGAAGCAAACAAGGAGAGTTTAATTAATCAAAAATGCCGATTCTGTAATGAAGGCGACATTTTTGTATCTGCTTGTCGTTTCATTGTTTATTGCCGAAAAAAATCCGGCTTGGGGGCCATATTTTAATCGCTTCCGTAACAAACAAGAATTTTAAAGCGGGAAGATTTTTCATTGATTGAACCCTAGAAAGAAACGGGAGTAAGACTACTCCCGTTTTACCCTAATAAAACCCTAAACCAGCAAAACGTTTATTCAGTGATCGTCCCTTCTTCACTGATCAATAATTCCTTTGAGGTATTTTCAGCCGTTAACACTTTAACCCGGTAATAAGGTGCAACACCCGGTAATTGGAATCTTGCAGCCTCTGTAACTTTTGTGGTTGGATATTGAGTTGTGATTGCGTTACCAATAATTGATGGAATGGCATCCGGTGCATATTCGGTTTTGGACTTAATCATGGAACCTGATTCGCTGAATTCCACCGTTTGTTTTAAATTTTCAGAATTGGTAAAATTAGCCACATAGTTACCGCTATAATTTTTATTCCATTTGTTTTCGGTAGCGATTGTATAAAGACCTTTAAATGACGTACTTACATTTTCAGGTACATTTACCTGCTTAACAGATGGTGAAGATTTCTTTTTTTGTGCGTAAATAGATGAACTTAATAATAGGCCACCGAGTAGGATGAAAAAAGTGTTTTTCATACGTTAACATTTTTTGTGTTTGATAGGATTTAAAATATACCTGCGAGATAACGAATATTATGCCAACCCTGTAACTTGTGGATAAAACGGGCTTGGGCTGCACTATTTTGTGAGTAATAGGCGTGCAGTTACCGTTTTTCATCCGGAATTTAATTTGTATTTTCCTAACTTCACCGCCTTAATTTATACTTTATTTTCGGAAGGATACTAATATATGTCAGCCAGATACAAAGAATACCAGCAACTTAATTTACCCTCCATCAGCCAGGAAATTCTCGCAAACTGGATTAGTTCACAGGCTTTTGAAAAAAGTATTCAGCTACGGGAAGGCAATGAACCTTTTGTATTTTATGAAGGCCCGCCAAGTGCCAATGGGATGCCGGGCATCCACCATGTTATTTCGCGTACATTGAAAGATCTGGTATGCAGGTATAAAACGATGCAGGGTTTCCAGGTAAAACGCAAAGGAGGCTGGGATACGCATGGCCTGCCCATAGAATTAGGCGTAGAAAAGGAATTGGGTATAACGAAAGAAGACATTGGTAAAAAAATCAGTGTAGAAGATTACAACAGGAAATGCCGGGAAGTGGTGATGCGTTTTAAGGATAAATGGGACAGTATCACGCAAAAAATGGGTTATTGGGTGGACCTGGAGCATCCCTACGTAACTTTTGAGAATAACTACATTGAAACGCTATGGTGGATCCTGAGTGAACTATATAAGAAAGGCTGCTTATATGAAAGCGTCAGTATCCAGCCTTACTCGCCTGCTGCTGGCACAGGATTGTCATCTCATGAACTTAACCAGCCTGGAACTTATAAAGATGTAAAAGACACCAGTGCGGTGGTCATGTTCAAAATTATTGACAAGGGACCATTAAAAATTGAAAATATAGCGGGTGATGTTTATTTTATGGCCTGGACAACTACGCCTTGGACATTACCTTCCAACCTTGGATTGACAGTTGGCCCCAATATCGATTATGTGTTGGTGAAGACATTTAATCCTTACACCTATATGCCCATTGACGTAGTGCTTGCAAAAGCTCTTATCAGTAAATATTTTAAACCGGAAGCAGAAAACGCTGACTTCGACAACTACAAAGAAGGAGATAAGGCGATCCCATGGAAAATAATAGCCGGCTTTAAAGGAAAAGAGCTGGAAGGAATACAGTACGAACAATTGCTGCCTTACGAGGCAAACAGCCTGGCGCAGATCATAGAACAAACAGCAGGTGCAAAACCTTTCAGAGTGATCCTGGGTGATTTTGTTACAACTGAAGATGGAACGGGCATCGTACACACCGCCCCGGCATTTGGTGCAGACGATTTTAAGGTGGGCCAGAAAAATAACCTGGGTATTCTGACGCTGGTTGATAAACAAGGAAAATTCATAGACGGCGTTGGTGAATTCAGCGGTCGTTATGTAAAAGATTATAAGGATGCGAAGGATTACGTGGATGTAAACATCGACATCGCAGTCAAATTAAAAAAAGAAAACCGTGCATTTAAAGTAGAAAAATACGAACACAATTATCCACATTGCTGGCGTACCGATAAGCCGATCATCTATTATCCGTTGGATGCCTGGTTTATCAAGACAACCGCTGTAAAAGACAGGATGATTGAGCTGAACAAAACCATCAACTGGAAACCTGCGTCCACAGGCACCGGTCGTTTCGGTAACTGGCTGGAAAATATGGTTGACTGGAATTTAAGCCGAAGCCGTTTCTGGGGAACACCATTGCCAATCTGGAAAACCGAAGATGGAACGTCGCAAAAATGTATCGGTTCCATCGCAGAATTGAACGAAGAAATAAAAAAAGCTGCTGACGTTTTGGGCGGCGAAACGAATAAATATTATTTACACGAAGGTATCCTCGATCTTCACAAACCCTATGTGGATGACATCATCCTGGTAAACGACAAGGGTGAACCTATGAAGCGTGTACCCGATCTCGTGGATGTTTGGTTCGATAGCGGCGCCATGCCCTATGCTCAATGGCACTATCCCTTTGAAAACAAAGAAACATTCAAACAGAATTTTCCGGCAGATTTTATTGCGGAAGGTGTAGACCAGACAAGAGGCTGGTTTTATACTTTACATGCGCTGGCGGTGTTGCTGTTTGACAGCGTTGCTTACAAAACCGTTGTCAGCAATGGGCTGGTGCTGGATAAAAGCGGTAACAAAATGAGCAAACGCCTTGGCAATGTCGTTGATCCTTTTGCAGCCATTGACAGCTACGGGGCAGATGCTACCCGCTGGTACCTCATCACTAATGCATCGCCCTGGGATAGTTTAAAATTTGATGAAGACGGCATAAAAGAAGTCCAGCGTAAATTTTTCGGAACGCTTTATAATACCTACCAGTTTTTTGCCTTGTATGCCAATGTGGATGGCTTCGATTTCAGCGAGGGGTACGTGCCTTTGTACAAAAGGCCAGAGATCGATCAATGGATTTTGTCGTCCCTGAACAGCCTTATAAAAAATGTAACCGAAAGCATGGATGCGTACGAGCCAACCCAAGCCGGCAGGGCAGTGGAAAACTTTGTAGATAGCCACCTCAGCAACTGGTACGTGCGCCTTTGCCGCCGAAGATTCTGGAAGGGCGAATACGAACACGATAAAGTGTGTGCATATCAAACCTTGTACGAATGCCTTGAAACCCTTAGCAGGCTTATTGCGCCGATAGCACCATTTTTTGCCGACTGGTTGTATAACAACCTGAATAATGTTACAAACCGGTTTGAAACTGCTTCTGTACATCATGCTTATTTTCCAAAGGCAGATGAGGCTTCCATCAACCCCGGGTTAGAAAAAAGAATGCAACTAGCACAGGATGCCTCTTCATTAATCTTGTCCCTGCGTAAGAAAGTAAACATCAAAGTAAGACAGCCGTTGCAAAAGGCCTTTATACCGGCAGCCGATAATGCCATGGCAGCAGATATTAAATTAGTTGAGGAAATTATAAAAGCTGAAACGAATATCAAGGAAGTAGAAATACTGAATGCCGATAATGACTTTATCCGCAAAAAAGCAAAGGCTAATTTCAAAACACTGGGTAAGAAACTTGGTGCCAATATGAAATGGGCTGCTGCCGAGATCGAAAAATTTGATAACGCAACGATCGAGCTGGTACAACAGGGAGACTACACCTTAAATGCTGTAAAAGCTGCCGCCGGTGAGGCGCCGATCGTTATCAATACCGACGATATCGAGATCATTACTGACGAGATCCCCGGTTATGAAATTGCCGGGAAAGGATCGCTTACGGTTGCCCTTGACATAGGCATAACCGAAGTATTACAAAATGAAGGAAATGCCAGGGAGTTTGTGAACCGGTTGCAAAATATGAGGAAGGACAACAATTTTGAACTAACGGACCGAATTGTGGTTACCATAATTGAAAATGCCGCATTGCAAAATTCTTTAATTGAATTTAAAGATTATATTTGCCGCGAAATTTTGGCAGATTCCCTCGACTTTGTACCTCAAATTACCCATGGTTACCAAATTGAAGTGAATGCAGTTTCCTTAACCGTAAATATTCTTAAAAAAAGCGAATAGTATGGCAACCAAAAAAAAGGCAGCAAAACCAGTTGCAAAAAAGCCCGCCGCTAAAAAAGCAGCAATAAAACCTGTAAAAAAAGCGGTCCCGGTAAAGAAGGCGGCTAAGCCTGTTGCGAAAAAAGCTGCTCCTTCCAGGGGTAAAGTTCCTGCTTCAAAACCTGTAGCAAAAAAAGCTGCCGTTGTGGCGGTAGCTAAGAAAAATATAAAACCAGAAGTCAAACATGTTGTTAAAAAGGCTGCTGTACCTGCTAAACCTACTAATAAAATTTTGCCAAAACCAACTGCTAAACCTGTATCAACACCAGCGACAAAAAAACCGGTAGCTGTTCAAAAACCGGTACAAACACCAATGGCAAAAAAGACCGAAGAAAAAAAGGCACCTGTGAAAGAAGCTGTTAAAGCTCCAATTTCACCAAAAGCGATCGCAAAAAATACAAAAGACATTAAAACTGCGCCGCCAAAACCTGTCGTTATTCCAAAGATCCTTACCAAAACTTCCCGAAAATACCAACCAGATTTTACCAAGTCGGTACTAGACCAAATTAAAAATGATCCGGGAGCGCCGATCATGCGCTACAACGATACAGATTTGCAGGAATTCAGGGAACTAATTCAACGCAAATTAGAAGCGGCAAAAAAAGAATTGAATTACCTGCAGGGATTAATCACCCGCAAGGATGAAATGGGTGGTGATGAAAGCGAGAATCGTTACATGACTATGGAGGACGGAAGCCTTAGCATGGAACGCGAGCAACTGAGCCAGATGGCCAGCCGCCAGATCACTTTCATTGATCATCTTGAAAAAGCGATCATGCGCATTGAAAACAAAACTTACGGCATTTGTCGTGTTACGGGAAAGCTGATAGATAAAGCAAGATTACGAGCTGTACCGCACGCCACACTGAGTATAGAGGCAAAAATGGGTATTGTGAAATAAAAGCCTGTTTGATGCTTAGCTTTTAAAAAAGTGATTATTTGAGGAGAGTGATTATTATCATTCTCTTTTTTGTGGGCTATTGTCAGTCTCTTCTGGCGGCAAGTCCGGGTTGCTGGTATGAATCTGCGAGATAAGAGTTCAAATTAGTTTCAGGGTTTTGTCTCCTTCGTAGTAAGATATTATATAAGAATCATAAATAAGCCCGGGAAACGATTCCAGGAGATAATTATTAAGGGCAGACCTCAATAATTATTTGTTATTGATTGCTTCCACCACCTGTTCCACCGTGACAGCACCATCCAGGCGCTTCACAAATTTTCCTTTTTTGTTGTAAACGATCACGGTGGGGAAATTTCTTACGTTAAAAAAAATACCCAGGAAATTATTGATATCTCTTCCCACCGTAATACCGGGATAATCAGCAATTTTATCCTCTTCATAAAATTTCTTTACCAGCTCATATGGCAACACGGAATACATCACAACCTGTGCTTTTTTAACCAGTTTGAACTGGGCCAACAATTTTTTGGTGAACTGCCTGCAATGTTCACAATCAGGGCTGAAAACTATAATCACCAGTGGTTTTTTCTTTTTCAGATCTTCTTTGGCGAATCTTACACTATCCGGCACCGTCATTATAGTGAATGGTGGAATAGTAGGAATGCGTTCATAGGCAGGAACACTATCCTGCTTAACCTGTGCCTCTGAATACAAAAAACTTGTCAGAAGAATAAATGCCAACACTATTTTTTTCAAAACTTTTTTTTTAATGATACCAGCCGGTTTCTTTTAACGTCGATCACGATCAAAGATACGCAGATGTACAGAGATAAAATTTCCTTACATGATCGGGAACCGAAAAGGAGTTTTTCCCGCAACTCTAATAAAATCAAAGGCATTTATTTGTGCGCAAACCTTATCTCCATTATTCAGCGGGACTCGTTCAGCCAAATTAGCAGTAAATCAAAAGAAGTTTTTCCGCAATCCTAATGAAATCAACTGCAGTTATTTGTGCGCAGATGACATCTCCATCCATCAGCGGTATTCAACCAGCGTAGATCAGCGGGAAACCTTACAGCTGTTTTATTTCCCGCAGATTTAAAGAGATTAAAGACATTTAGATTCACGCAAAGTAAGTCTTCCAAACCGACGTAAGCCTTATTCAATCAGCAGGAAACCGCGCTAATGGGCAAATCGCGATTGTCAATTGTCAATTTGCTTAACTATCCCTACTTTTGCAGCCGGATCAAAATTGAAACAATAAACAATACAATTTTATGGCAACTACAGCAGACATGCGCTCAGGGCTCATTTTAAAAATCGATAATAGCCTGTACACCGTAATTGAATTCGGTCAAAATAAAACAGCGCGTGCCGCAGCAAAAGTTTGGGCCAAATTAAAAGGTGTTGACAATAGCCGAACAATAGAAGTGACCTGGAACAGTGGCGAAACCATCTTCCCGGTACGGGTAGAAAAAAAGGCTTACCAATATTTATATAAAGATGATACCGGCTATAGCTTTATGGACGTAGAAAACTTTGAACAGATCACCGTTGCTGAAACCATGATTGATGCTCCCCGTTTTTTAAAGGATGGACAGGAAGTATCGGTATTAATTAACGGTGAAACAGACCTTCCCATGGGTGTAGAATTGCCGGATAAAATCGTTTTACTGGTAACTTATAGTGAGCCGGGGATGAAAGGCGATACTGCTACCAGAACATTAAAGCCGGCTACGGTAGAAACCGGAGCAACTGTAAACGTTCCCTTATTTGTAAACGAAGGCGAACTCATCCGCGTCAATACAAAAACCGGCGATTACGTAGAAAGAGTTAAAGAATAAAGCACTAGAAAAATTAGTGACGGAAGTCTTCCAAAAGCCGGTTGGAGTTCCAACTACTAACTTTTGTACTGCAAATATTAATAGCAGAAAATATTAATTTTATCAAAAGCTGGACTTCTGTTCAGCTTTTTAATTTTCCATAAAAAAGCTGATTTCTATGCTTTTTCAGTCATTTTGAGCCATTTTCGACTCATTTTTTAGTCTTTTTACATAAAACTGTGCATTTTATTCTTGCTCATTTGAATAATCATTTCCTATCTTAGCCGCCCGTTCTTATTTTCCTAATTAACCTTTTAATAATATCACATGGACATCAAACAAATTCAAGAGCTTGTTAAACTCATTAATAAAACCTCTATAGGAGAAATTACAATAGAAGAAGACGGAAGAAAGATAACCATCAAGCAGAAAAAAGATCCTGTTCAACATATTAATGTAGCCGCTTCCGGCGCTCCCTCCTATGCGCCGCAGCCAGCTCCGGCAACTTCAAATACAGCCCCGCCCGCCAAAGCCGAGCCGGCAGATACTGTAAAAACAGATAATTTAATCACGATTAAGAGCCCGATGATCGGAACATTTTATCGCCAGCAAGGTCCCGGAAAACCAATTCTTATCAACATAGGAGACGAGGTTATCCCGGGTAAAGTTGTTTGTATCATTGAAGCCATGAAATTATTCAACGAAATAGAGAGTGAAGTAAAGGGTACAATTGTAAAAGTATTGGTTGAAGATGCGAGCCCGGTTGAATATGACCAGCCGCTCTTCCTTGTACAACCTGCATAAGTAAAAATTAAAAATTTAAAACCAACACTGCTGCCTATCCATTTGATTTTTTTTAATTTTTAATTTTTAACTGATTCATTGTGTTTAAAAAAATACTAATTGCCAACCGCGGAGAAATTGCCTTAAGGATTATCCGCACCTGCCGTGAAATGGGTATTAAAACGGTTGCTGTTTATTCTACTGCCGACAAAGACAGTCTTCACGTAAAATTTGCCGACGAAGCCGTTTGTATCGGAAAGCCTGCCAGCGTTGATAGCTACCTGAATATGGCTCATATTATGGCCGCTGCTGAAATTACCAATGCTGATGCCATTCATCCGGGCTACGGATTTTTAGCAGAGAACAGTAAGTTTGCCAAAATATGTACAGATCATGGAATAAAATTTATTGGTCCCACCCCGGATATGATCAATTCAATGGGAGATAAGGTTACAGCAAAAGAAACGATGATAAAAGCGGGTGTACCCGTAATACCTGGTATTGAAGGTTTACTTCAAAGCGTAGCACACGCAAAAGAATCTGCCAAAATTGTTGGGTATCCTGTAATATTAAAAGCAACTGCCGGCGGCGGTGGTAAAGGCATGCGGGTTGTTTGGGAAGAAAGTGAAATTGAAAAAGCCTTTGACACTGCCAAAGCAGAAGCTGCAGCCTCCTTTAAAAATGATGGCATTTACATGGAGAAATTTGTAGAAGAACCCCGGCATATAGAAATTCAGGTAGCCGGCGACCAATACGGCAATATTTGCCATTTAAGTGAAAGAGATTGTTCCATTCAACGCCGTCATCAAAAATTAGTGGAAGAATCTCCCTCGCCCTTTATGACAACTGAATTAAGGGAAAAGATGGGAAACGCCGCCATCAAAGCTGCCCAGGCCATTAATTATGAAAGCGTAGGTACCATTGAATTCCTGGTAGACAAAAACCGTGATTTCTATTTTATGGAAATGAATACCCGGATCCAGGTAGAGCATTGCGTTACCGAAGAGGTGATCAACTACGACCTTATTAAAGAACAAATAAAAATTGCCATGGGCGAAAAGATCGTGGGCAAGGCTTATTACCCGCAGATGCACGCCATCGAATGCCGGATAAACGCAGAAGATCCTTACAATGATTTCAGGCCATCACCAGGAAAGATAACGGTACTGCACCAGCCCGGCGGACACGGAGTTCGAGTTGACAGTCACGCTTATGCCGGATATGTTATTCCACCTTACTACGATAGCATGATTGGAAAATTAATTTCGGTTGCCCAAACCCGTGAGGAAGCCATCAGCACCATGAGCAGGGCGTTGAGCGAGTACGTGATAGAAGGAATAAAAACAACCATTCCATTCCACCTGCAATTGATGAAAGATGAAAATTTCCGGTCAGGTAATTTTACAACGAAGTTTTTAGATACTTTTAAAATGCAGTAGCAACAGGCGGTTCACAGATAGCTATTAGCTTTGGCAAAGTATTTTTGTAACCAGCATTTGTACATAAATCAGCATCGTTGTGTCACTCACTTGTACCACATACCATTATTCGTCAGCTTCTTTAAAGTCATCAAATAATTAACAAGCTTCACCTCTTCACCATTCACCATTTGCTTTAAATGACGCCGCCCACCGACATACTCCTTAACGCATATCGTTTAATGTCTACAGCCAATGCAATGGCCAATATTTACGAAGCAAACAGGAATATTTGTAAATATGTGCACAGTACGTCCCGCGGACATGAAGCCATTCAGCTGGCCACCGCTTTCCAGCTTTTACCATGCGATTATGTGAGTCCTTATTACCGCGACGAAAGCATCATGCTTGGCCTTGGATTTACGCCTTATCAGCTCATGCTCCAGTTACTGGCAAAGGGCGAAGATATTTTCACAGGTGGAAGGGAATATTACAATCATCCAAATTATAAAGGGTCAGACAAGCCCAACATTATCCATCAAAGCAGCGCTACAGGTATGCAGGCGATTCCTACTACCGGTATCGCACAGGGGATAAAATACCTTGAACGCATCAACTCCCCTCTCCTCCGGCGAGGGGTTGGGGGTGAGGTACCTATAGTCATTTGTTCTTTAGGCGACGCCTCTGTTACCGAAGGGGAAGTAAGTGAAGCCTTCCAGTTTGCAGCGTTACACCAGTTGCCCATTATTTACCTGGTTCAGGATAATAACTGGGGCATCAGTGTTACCGCTGCCGAAGCAAGAACTTCCAATGCCTATGAATTCATAGAGGGCTTTAAAGGGATCAAAAGAATTTCGATAGACGGGAGCGATTTTGCAGAAAGTTTTACCACGATGCAACATGTTGTGAAGGAAGTAAGGAAAAGCCGTGCACCTTACCTGGTGCATGCAATGGTTCCGCTGTTGGGCCATCACACCAGTGGTGTCAGAAAAGATTTTTACCGTTCTGACGATGAGCTGGAACAAGAGTATAAAAACGATCCGGGGCCAAAATTAAAAAAATATTTACTTCATCTGGGTGTCGAAGAAGCCCGGATTGATGAGATAGAAACGGAAACTGCTGAACTTGTTAAAAAAGATTTTGTTGCGGCCGTTGCTTCTCCGGAACCTGATCCGGCTTCCGTAAGCAATTATGTTTTTGCAACCACACCGGTTACAGCAGAATCCGGTGAACGGGCTCCCGCAAATAAAGAAAAAATACTGATGGTAGATGCGGCCTTATTTGCCATACGCGAAATAATGGAAGCTTATCCCGAAGCTGTATTGTATGGCCAGGATGTTGGCCGAAGACTGGGAGGCGTTTTCAGGGAAGCTGCCACTCTTGCTGAACAATTTGGTGACCACCGCGTGTTCAACACGGCCATACAGGAAGCATATATTATTGGTTCTACTGTAGGCATGAGTGCAGTAGGCGTAAAACCAATCGTAGAAGTTCAATTTGCAGATTATATTTACCCCGGGCTCAACCAATTGGTAACAGAAATTTCCAAAAGCTGTTATTTAAGCTGCGGAAAATTTCCGGTGCAGACGCTCATACGGGTACCAATAGGTGCTTATGGCGGTGGTGGTCCCTATCACAGCGGCAGCGTGGAAAGCACCTTGCTAACAATAAAGGGTATTAAGATCGTTTACCCTTCCAATGCGGCTGATATGAAAGGTCTTTTGAAAGCTGCCTTTCTCGATCCAAACCCGGTAGTGATGCTGGAGCATAAAGGCCTGTACTGGAGCAAGGTTCCGGGAACAGAAGAAGCGAAAAGAATAGAACCTGCCGCTGATTATATTTTACCGCTTGGCAAGGCAAATATTGTACTGCATGCAGATGACGAAAAAACAAACAGTGGAGAAACCTGCAGCATTATTACTTATGGAATGGGTGTTTACTGGTCTACTGCAGCAGCCAGGAACTTTCCGGGCCAGGTGGAGGTTATAGACTTGAGAACACTTTTCCCGTTGGATGAACCAATGATTTACACCTCCGTAAAAAAACACGGAAAGTGCCTCATCGTTACGGAGGAGCAACAAAACAATTCCTTTGCCGAAGCGCTTGCCGGAAGGATTTCCAATAATTGTTTTCGTTTTTTAGACGCCCCTGTGGAAGTATTGGGCGCATTAAATTTACCGGCCGTTCCAATGAATTTGCTCCTTGAAAAAGCAATGCTTCCAAATGAAGAAAAAGTAAAACAAATGCTGAAAAAAATATTTTCTTCTTAATTTTATATAAGACCCAACTCCTTTCCCTGACTACTTCGGCAGCTGTTCCGGTGATCGTTAATGATTAACCGGATTACTGGCTGCGGTCTGCAGAAAACTACATTTTAAACTTCTACAATGTATCAGTATGGTAAAAGATTATCCGGGTGAACAGTGGAAAATCATCCAGCTGGATTTTGAATATTCAAATAACAGCAGGATGGAAGTCTCTAATTTTGGACGTTTACGGTCCTTTCACAAACTATCAAATGGAAATCTTGTGAACGGCTCCATGGTGAATGGATACCGGATCATACGCATGAAATTTTTTAAAGCCAGGGAGGAGAAAATGGTCACGGAAATGGAGCATCTGAAACAGCGTATATCCAACAAGGGAAAACAATTAAAAGCGCTTAAGGAAAATAAAGAAAGTAAAGCCCTCATCGAAGAAACCTCCACACAGCTTGCAGACCTGAAGAAAAGCCTGACCAGGAAAGTAAAAGCAGATGTAAAAAAAAGGACAATTTACTTTCAACCCCTTGTCCACCGGCTGGTAGCAACTTATTTTTTGAAAAAACCTTCAACAGAACAAACAATTGTGGGGCACCTGGATTACAACAAATTAAATAACAGGGCTTACAACCTTAAATGGATGACGCCGGAGGAAAATTATGCGCATCAAAAAAAAGCGCCGGGTTTAGCCGAAGCAAAAAGAGAATTGCGGTACAAAAGAGTGCCGGGCTCCACCACCAAGCTCACGGAAACCAAAGTCATGCTGCTAAAAAAATTACTGAATCAGAATAAGCCCATCAGGCAACTCGTCAAACAATTTAAAATCACTGATACACAGATCATACGGATAAAAAAAGGAATCAATTGGGGTGATATTCCGGCAGCGCCATAAATTTTGCAAAAAAGACCTTTCCGGCTATGTCCTCAAATCCTCATTTACTTTCCTTTGCTCACAACGTTTGAGTATTTGTGAAGACAGGGAATTCATTGATTGTCCAGCCCGGTACAAATGCCCAATTGAAAATATATTGTTGAGCAATATGATCTCACGCAAATACATTATTACCTAATCCTTTTTGATATTTAGATAGTTAAGAAAGTTTCTTTCCAAGCTATCAGTCTTTCAATAAAAATTTAATTGTTGTCCATGAAGTATTTCTTTAAAAGTTTAAATTTAATGAGTGCGAATTGCTTCCTGCTAACCGCCACGTATTGCTGCAGGTGTGGAATTAACCAACTGTTTGGCCGGAACCGAAGCTAAATTCGTAACTAAAAGCTGAAGTTCGTAACTACTGCCCTGCAGCATTCCGTCCTTCGAATAGAAAGCCTGGATATGTTTGGCAATTATTGATTTAACGTCGTGCCGTAATTGCACAAAATCTTCTGTTGCCTGCGGTACTTCTGGTTTTCGGTCAGATATTTTTCAAACGCTGCAAAAGTTACACTCGTCATTTCTGAACCTGGCGGATAAGAATGTCCAGCAAGTCCAAGGTAAAAAGGAACAGGCATAATCAACGATTGTCCGATTAATTGCGGTATTAAATTTGTCAATTTTAGTTTTTGCCTTTCAACCTTAATGCAAAAGTCTGACCATCCGTATTCATATGTCGAACCACATTTTTTACAAATCCATTTTTCATTTATGTTTTCGTCAGTCAGGTCACTATTTGATATGTCAAAGTA
>JACMPR010000354.1 GCA_014377385.1 Ferruginibacter sp.
ATACTTTTTAGAGCAATGCCTGTACTCCGTGATAAAAGCCGGTAAGAAAATTGATTCGGAGATTTTTGTTGTGGACAATCATTCTTCAGATGGCAGCAAAGCATACCTGGAAAAAAAATTTCCAAATGTTGTATTTAAATGGAATACAGAAAATATAGGTTTTGCCAAAGCAAATAACAGTGTTTTAAAAGATGCAAGGGGTTCTGTGATTTTATTTTTAAATCCGGATACCATCGTGCCGGAAGATTGCTTTGAAAAATGCCTGGCTTTTATCAATTCAAATGCTGATTGTGGTGCACTTGGTGTAAGAATGATCGACGGTACAGGGAGTTTTTTAAGAGAAAGCAAACGTTCATTACCGACTCCAATGGCTTCCTTTTTTAAGATGGCAGGACTTGCTAACCTATTTCCAGCTTCAGCATTTTTTTCAAAATATTATGCTGGTCATTTGCCTGAGCTGGAAACCAACAGAGTGGATGTGCTTGCCGGTGCTTTTTTAATGATTCGTAAAAAAGTATTGGATAAAACGGGAGGGTTCGATGAGGCTTTTTTTATGTATGCAGAAGACATTGATCTTTGTTACCGGGTGCAAAAAGAAGGGTATAAAAATTATTATTTTACCGGAACAAGCATCATACATTTTAAAGGAGAAAGTACACAACGTGAATCTGCATCTTACGTTACACGGTTTTATGGTGCGATGCAATTATTTGTGCGTAAACATTACCGTAATAAAAAGGTGACAGCTTTTTTGATGACCATTGCAATTAGCCTGGGAAAGCTGTTGGCATTCATCAAACTCTATTTCAAAAAATATCTCTTTGGCTCAAAGAAGAAACTTGCTTTAGGTTGCGGGGGAACGATTTTAATTGCAGATCAGCCATACTTTACAGACATCATACAGTTGATAAAATATGCCAAAGATCCATTGCTGATCCAGGGAAGGGTTTCTTTGGATGTAAATGACAAGTTTCCTTCTACCGGGAGTATAGATGATATTCAAAATATTGTAAAGAAGAATCGCACTTCAGTCATCCTTTTTTGTGAAGACCCACTCGCATTTAAAACAATGATCGGGATTATGGAGCTGTTAAAAGGGCAGGTTAACTTTCTATTTCATGCAAAAGGAAGTGAGGGTATTGTGGGGAGTAGTGATAAGCACGATAACGGCATTTTTATTTCCAGGACGTTGTAATAAAAGATGGCTGGTTTATTATTTTGAAATCATACAGTCTTCAATTATTTTCCCGTCCTGCGTGGTCAAGTTTCTGTAACCAATCCATTATAATATCTTCATTTATCACCGGAGAAATGCCAGGGAAAGAAAACCCAAACCTTTTTACATGTTCCATTTCCTGTATTAAAGAAAAATTTTCCTGCAAAGTTGTATAGCATAACTTTTTCTCTTTAAGGTAGCGGGCAAGGTATTCCTGTTCCGGCTGTCCCGGTGTAGGAACCAGGATCGCTTGTTGATTCAATACAGCAAGATCCATAATCGTTGAATATCCGCATCTTGCGATAACAAGGTTTGATCTTTGTATAAGTTCATTTAATTCATTTGCAGGAAGGTGATTGAAAATAGAAATGTATTTATTTTCTGAGGGTAGTGTATCAGTTTCTCCGGGGAGGCCTCTTATTATCACAACTTTGTCTTCACTATTCCGGGTTTGTGCCAACAGTATATTTTCAAAAATGCTGCGTTGGGGTTCGGGCCCCGAAATCAGTATCAACAACTCAATATCTTTTTGCACCGGTATTTTTTTAAACCTTGATAATATACCAAGATATCTCACCGGTGTTTTCGGCAATGTATGTGGGTGAGATAATTCTCCCGCGAGGTTATGGCCCCCGGCTATATCCGGCACCCAACATTCATCAAATTTGTTGATGTATTCGTAATTTATTTTTTGGGCAATCCTGTCTATCAAAGGATGGCCGGTATGTATAAAGAGCTGGTGTGTAATGAAAATGCAGGGTGTCTTTTTCGTGCAAAATCCGAAACGATTGTCCGAAATAATTGCAATCGGATTAAATTCAGCGACAGCTCTACGCAACCATCTTTTTTCATATATGATAGCTGCAACAATTTTCGGAAATTGAAGTAATATTTTGAAAAAGAAGCGATTCTTATACCTGCTATAGCTAACGCGGTAGCCTTTTAATGGTAAAATTACTATTCCGGGGAATTCTTTTTTTAATAGGGAAATAAAGGCCCCTTCCCCGGCAACAATTACTTCTATATTTTGTTTATTTAGCAGTGATATCAGGGGAATGCAACGGGTAGCATGGCCAAGCCCCCAGTCGAGTGGAGACAATAAAATGCGCCTCTTACGAGGGAGGTTGTTAATTTTTTCTACATTCATCAAAAGAAGGCAATATTTATTTGTGAAAATAGTTTAATTTGGTAATCTGAAGATTATGAATAAAATAACAAAATCAATATCGCTATTCTTAATTGCCGTAATTTTAGTTGCTGCCGGTTGCTCATCTTCAAAAGGTGGACAGTGTGGTTGCCCGAATAAGCAGGGAATGATCGGATATAAATAGTTTAAAAAATTGTTCTAACCATATGAACAAATCAAACCGCGATTTACTGGTATTATTTAAGCAGGAACTGATGACGCCTCAGGCAATTGAGCATGAGGTGAGTTGGTTGCACGAATTGCTGTTTAATGTAGAGCGTATGGAAAATTTTGTAAAGGCACACGAATTAATTGATCTTAACCGCTACAAGATCACTAATACTGCGTTTGACATCAAGAAGAATGTTCGCAGAAAAAAAGACCAACCCTTCGTCTTTTTAAACAATAAGAATTAGCCCGTCGCTATTCTAATATTCAAAAACTCATTACACTAAAGCAAATAGTCGATTGTAAAGTCGCTATTTTGTATTTTATGCGGCTTTTGAAATAAGCATATGGAGTCGTTAACACCCACCATAAAAGCCCGACCAAAATAAGCGGTATTTTACAATAGTATTTTTAAAGCTTCTCTCAATTTGGATATCACGGTTTCAATTTCTTCTTTCTTACAACAGCCAACACTGAGCCTGTACCAGCTGCTTTCCCGTCCTGACCCAAAAAAACCGAAAGGCACCAATGCAAGTTTAGCTTCATTGAGGATATAATCTGTAACGGCCGACTGGTCTTCCAGCACCTGGCCATCATCTGTTTGTTTTCCAACAAGGTCAATTTGCACTGTAAGATAAATAGCGGCTTGCGGAATGATGGAATCAACCGAAAATCCTTCTGCTTTTAATTTTTTAAATCCTTCGTATAGTTTTCGTAAACGGTGTTCTATTTCAGCTTTAAAATTTACAAGGTATGCTTCTACAGCAGCGTCCTCCTTCAAAAATTTTGCTACAGCTTTCTGTTCTGCCATTGGTGCCCATGAACCAATATGGCTGTTCAATGACCGCATCTTCACAATCAGTTCTGATGGCCCCATTGACCATCCCACACGTACACCCGTAGCCGCAAATGCTTTGCTTATACCATCGATGAACACGGTGTAATCTTTCATTTTCGGCCGCAGCGATACAGGATTATAATGTTTTGTTTCACCAAAAGTGAGCGTCCAGTATATCTGGTCGTACATCAGGTATAATTTTTTTTCACCGTCTGCCCTTGTTTCATTTTCTGCTATCACAAGATCGCAGATCGCTTCCAGTTCATCTTTTGTAAAAACAGTTCCGGTTGGATTTAGTGGTGAACAGAGCGCCAACAACGTAGCTCCCTTAATGTGCGGGGCAAGCTGCGCTGCCGTAGGCATGAAATTGTTTTCTCTGGTAGCCTCAATTGTTATGTGTTGTG
>JACMPR010000355.1 GCA_014377385.1 Ferruginibacter sp.
GAAAAAAATCATTGTATCTGCCCTTATCCTTGGATCCTTAGTGGTAAGTTGTAAAAAAAACAAACCGGCACCGGCTTGTGAAAAGACAGTAGCAGGGCTCTCCGCCAACTACAAGATAACCAAAGTGGAGATCGTGTCTACCAGCGGCAACTCGGACATTACCTCTACCTACCTGGACGCCTGCAAAAAAGATGGATTGTACCAGTTAAAAAGCAACAACTCTTTCATTTACACTGAGGCGGGATCCTCTTGCACCGGCTCAGGTACAGGAAGCTGGAATGCGGCTGCTGATAAAATTACTATCATTGGATCGGGTGGTCTTCAGTTCTCAAATGCACCCATCACAAGCTGGGACTGCACAAATTTGACTGTTACACAGGATATTGACCTTGCGGGCACCGCCGTGAATGGCAAATTTACCTTTGTAAAACAATAGTGAGCCCGAACGCCGCCAAGTTTTTGATCTTACTACGTCGATCTTTAGACGCTGAAGATTAAGATCGGTTTTTACATCGCGTGAAATTACATTATTCAAATTGCCATTTAAAAATACTACAGAGCAGCCAGGCCAGGGAATAACAGTCATTTGCCGTATTTTATTTGGTCGTTTAGATAATATTCTTTTTCTTCGCGTCGAATTTTAAATCAAAACAAACAAAAACTACACTTTATGAAAAAAATTCTTTTAGGTATGCTGGTATTGGGAGCAATGGCTTCTTGTAAGAAAGACAAGAAAACCAATTGCGCCTCAACTGTAGAAGGCATCGCCGGTAATTATAAAATTACTAAGGTTGAAGGTGATTATCCAAATCCTCTACCTGATCAGGACCTTACAGACACGAGATTGTCAACTTGTGAAAAAACCGGCACTTACGCCCTGAAATCTGATAAGACTTTTACTTATAGCGAATCAGGTACCGGTTGTACTGACGTTGCAGCAGGAACCTGGGATGTAGTTGCAGATAAAATAACTATTAATTCTACATCTGGTTTCGGTGGCGTAACAGATTTTACATCTACGCCAATTACAAGTTTTGACTGCACTACCTTTGTAGTAACGGAAGATCAGGGAAGTGGATTTTCTTTAAAATACTTTTTTACGAAGCAATAATAAATGCCTGATACATTTATAAACCGGGATTAATCCCGGTTTTTCTATTGTAGCGATTATTCAGGACGTCAATTAATAGCCGATACACTTGTTAATTATGTGTTTATGAGCCTATGTAAATTAGCATGTTTTTCTTCACGTCAGAATTTAAACTAAACAACACTTAAACTACTAAATATGAAAAAAATTCTTTTTGGAATACTTGCATTGGGAGCAATGGTCTCTTGCAAAAAAAATGAAAAAAAATGTGATCTTAACGCAGCAAACCTTGTAGGGTCATACAAAACTACTGCTGTCAGTTATAAAGCAAATACAGCCACAGCGCCAGTCGACGAATTTGCAACGTATGATGCCTGTGAAAAGGATGATCTTACCATTTTTAACTCAAATAACACCGTAACCTATTCTGATGCCGGTGTAGTTTGTGCGACTCCTGGAAACGATACCGGAGTTTATATTTTAAATGGCAGCCAATTGACTCTTGATGGGGATATTTATACAATTACTTCTTTTGATTGCAACGGTGCTACCCTGACCCGTGCCGGATCAGCGGCAGGAGAATTATCGACAATAACTGTTGTAAAACAGTAATACCGAGAAAAATAAGATAGTTTTGCCGGGCTTAAAAGCCCGGCATTTTTTTTAAAGCCAGGAGTAAAATAAATGAAAGCAGGTTTTGTAAATATTTTCGGGAAACCCAACGCAGGCAAAAGCACATTGCTCAATGCGCTCATGGGGGAAAAGATGGCCATTGTTTCGCATAAGGTACAAACCACCCGGCACCGCATAAAAGCAATCCTTACGCACAAGGATTACCAGATCATTTTTTCTGACACACCCGGCATCATCGAACCCAAATACAAACTACATCAAAAGATGATGCAGGCCGTTAAGGGAAGCCTGGAAGACGCGGATGTGGCTCTCCTGATTGCAGATGCAAGAGAAGATGTACAGGAAAGCCATGCGATATTTTCTACCCTGCGCCTAAAGGCACCGGCGATCCTGATTTTGAATAAATCGGATGCCATAAAGGACAGTGCCCTTTTACAAAATGCAAAATCTTTTTTTGAGGCCCAGCCTTATTGCAAAGAGGTGATCATTATTTCTGCACTAAAAAAACTGGGCATCGATGAATTATTAGTCCGTATCCTTTCCTATTTACCCGAAGGACATCCTTTTTACGAAGGCGATGACCTCAGTGATATGCCCACAAAGTTTTTTGTGAGTGAACTCATCCGTGAAAAAATATTCCAGCTTTACCAGGAAGAACTTCCCTATCATGCCACTGTACTGATACAGGAATTTAAAGAAAAAATAAGCCTGGTAAAGATCGGTGCC
This sequence comes from Ferruginibacter sp., assembly GCA_014377385.1. Lineage (GTDB taxonomy): Bacteria > Bacteroidota > Bacteroidia > Chitinophagales > Chitinophagaceae > Ferruginibacter. The sequence continues at coordinate 2,450 of JACMPR010000355.1, forward strand.
GATATTATTGTACACCGCGAAACACAAAAAGGTATTATACTGGGAGAAGCTGGTAAAATGATAAAACAATTGGGTACCCTGGCACGGAAGGATATTGAAGAATTCCTGGGAAGAAAAGTTTTTCTCGAACTCTTTGTAAAAGTACGGCCCAAGTGGAGGGACAATGAAATACACCTGAGGGAATACGGCTATTAGGGCTGAGAATCATAAATGAAACATTCTGAGCCTGGAATTTAAATGCTGAGTTGCTAATGTTTGAAAGCAAACCCAGGCACCTTTAACCTGCTCAATCAACACAAATTTTTTGAAATAGTTTTAATTAACGGAATAGCATGAGTTTTACAGTAGCAATTACAGGAAGGCCAAATGTTGGCAAGAGTACATTTTTCAATCGCATGCTTGAAGAGCGTAAAGCCATTGTGGATGACCAGAGTGGTGTAACCAGAGACAGGCAGTATGGGGTGGCAGAATGGATAGGCAAATCATTCAACGTAATAGACACAGGTGGATTCGTGCCCAACAGTGATGATGTTTTTGAGCGTGAAATTCGCAAACAGGTACTCATTGCCGTGGAGGAAGCGAATGCTGTTATTTTCATGGTAGATGCTGCAACAGGCATTACCAACCTGGATGAGGGTATGGCAGAGATATTACGCCGGAGTTCCAAGCCTGTTTTTTTAGTGGTAAATAAGGTAGACAATCACAGCCGTTTGCTGGAGGCCAGTGAATTTTATAGTCTTGGTTTTGAACATATATTTTTTCTTTCTTCAATAAGCGGAAGTGGTACCGGGGAATTACTTGATGCTATTGTTGCCCTCATACCGGAAGACGCTAATGAAAAAGCCGGCGATGAAAACATTCCCAGGTTTTCTATAATCGGTCAACCCAACGTGGGAAAATCTTCTTTACTGAATGCATTGATTGGCCAGGACAGAACTATTGTGAGCGATATCGCAGGTACTACCCGTGACACTATTCACACACATTATAATTTATTTAATAAAGAATTCATACTCATCGATACTGCCGGTATCCGGAGAAAAGCAAAGGTGCATGAGGATCTGGAATTTTATTCTGTTATCCGTGCGATAAAGGCTATGGATGAAGCAGATGTTTGTATGCTGTTGCTGGATGCAGGAAAAGGTATTACAGCTCAGGACCTGTCGATCTTTTCACTCGCTGTAAAAAAAGGAAAAGGTATTGTAGTGCTGGTAAACAAATGGGATCTTGCCGACAAAGAAACCAACACTGCACGAGACTATGAAAAAGAGCTGAAAAAGCGCTTTGCTCCCTTTAGTGACGTGCCAATCTTATTTATATCTGTAACAGAAAAACAACGCATATTCAAAAGTATTGAAGCCGCTTTGCAGGTTTATGAAAATAAACACCGCAAAGTAACTACTTCCAAACTGAACGAAATAATGTTGAAGGCTATTGAAAGTTATCATCCCCCCGTGGTAAGAGGAAACGCCGTGAAAATAAAATACGTAACGCAACTACCAACACATACACCCAGTTTCGCGTTTTTCTGTAATTACCCGGATGATATAAAAACACCTTACCGCAATTACCTTGAAAATCAACTCAGGGAAAATTTTGACTTCAGCGGAGTGCCTATCCGTTTGTTTTTCAGGAAGAAATAGCGGCAAATCTCCGTTGGCCGACATCTTATTAAGTTTTATTAAAATAAAGTTGGTTAATTGGAAAAAGCTTTTATTTTTGCCGCGAATTATTCAAACCAAAAAAAACAAAAAATGAAAAAATTATTATCGATCCTTGCGATGGCTGCTGTAATGGCTTCCTGCAATGATAGCAAGAAGGAGGAAACACCCGCAGTAACTGCAGATTCAGCAGCAATGGATGCAAACGTTGCAAGTCAAATGGCTGACAGCGCCAGCAAAATGGCTGACACTGCAACAAGTATGATGAATAAAATGACTGACTCAACCGGAAAAACTATGGATAAAATGGGCGAAGCTGCAAAACAAGATGCAGGTAAGATGATGGACAAAGCATCCGATAAAATGGAAAAAGCGTCCGATAAAATGGAAAATGCTGCAGACAAAATGAAAGAAAAGAAACCATAATAACAACCATTGTTGTAAAAAGTGCCTGGACAGCCGGGCATTTTTTTATGTCTGCTATTGCAGAAACAAACTGTTGCAGAAATGAGGTAGAATTGTTATTGGTCTTAATAAAATAAGACGGCCGGATTCGCTTATCACTCACAAAACCCACTCAATACCAGTTACTACCCAATTAAAAAAAGTCAACTCTTTCTTTGCTTACTTTTTTTTATTAAAAAAAGCTTTCAAAACAAAAAAGGTTCGATTATTGTTAAATAAATATAAATTTTTACTTCATTGTACTTTTTTAGAAAATAGAATTTTACTATTTTTAATTTGAGTCTTAAATAAACCAACAACATTATGAAAAACATTTACCTGCTGATTTTTGCTTTAATTGGCATTTTACCCGCATCCTTCTCTCAAGTAAATTCAACTGCTTCTGGTGGAAACTGGAGTGATCCTGGTACATGGGCTGGCGGGACAGTACCTGTTAATACGGATGACGTTATTGTTGTAGATGGTGCGATGGTAACACTTGATGTAGATGCCACTATCGTTAGCTTAACAGTAGGACAGGGAGTTTCCGGCATACTGGAGTTTGAAGCAATTACTGCAAGAACACTTACAGTTACTGCAGATGTTACTATAAATACAGGTGGCATATTCAGGTCTTCTGTTTCAGGAACTCAAACAACTCATGTGTTATCGGCTAACGGCAACATCACTAATAACGGGTCACTTAACTTCAGCACAAACGGAAATACGGCTGGAGCGGCAATAATTTTTACAGGTGCGGCAAACAATAGCTTCAGCGGAACGGGTATTACAACAGACGTGTCCGCTATCACTATTGATAAAGGCACAAGTGAGGCCTCTGTTTTAGAACTGGCGGTTGACAATTTCAGTTTCCAGGGTTCAACCAGCACGCCGGGTGTCGTTCAATCGTTCCTTACCCTGGTGAATGGTACCTTTAAAATTTCAGGAACTTTCACCATGGACAATGCTGTATTTACCGGAACTGGTGCGTATACCATTCCGGAAACCGCCGGCCTTTGGTTAAACAACCCCAATTTTACCGTAAATGCCCGTGCGGGTACAGCCAATGTGGATGGCACACTTCAGGTAGATGCGGGAACGATGAATATTGGTACTGCTGTAAACAACAGGCTGGGATATATTGCGGGAACGGTTATCACAATTAATGGCGGCGTTGTTAACGTGGCCAGTCGGTTTTCAGCCACTACCACTTTTGGAATAATCTACACGCAAACAGGTGGAATTTTAAATGTCAATACGGTTGGTAGTACAAGTGTTACGCGTGCTAGCTTTGATATCCGGAATAATGATAATTCTTTATTTGCTATGTCAGGCGGACTAATTGTGCTTCAAAACCCCGGAATCAGTGGCAGCGGTCCGCGTGATTATTTCAATGATGCCAGTATAATAAATATTACCGGTGGAACTTTGCAGGTAGGAAATGCGCTTACAACCGGGGCACAAACTTTTTTTCTTGCCGGAAAGGCACCGGCAATTGTTATCGACAATGCAACTGGCGGTCACACTGTTCAGCTTTTTGACAATCTCAGTGTATTTGGAAATACAACTGTTAATTCCGGCACAACCTTAAACCTGGACGACCAGGTAGCTGGACATAATTTTATACAAATTGGAAGTACAATAACGAATGGTGGGACCTTAAACGGCACGGCTGCTTCCAGCTTATTGTCTTTTTCGGGCACAGCTGCTCAAACTTATGGCGGTGATGGTGTTTTAACATCACCTGTAGCAAATCTTGAGTTGAATAACGCAGCTGGTTTGAGCATTACCAATACCGTTGCAACTGATATTACTGCAAATCAATTTTTCATGCTTTCAGGAGATATCATTACCGGTGTGAGTACCGTAGCCGTTGGAACCGGTACCGCAGCTCTTGGTATATTTAATTATACATCGGGAACGATTGTCGGTAAGTTTAAAAGATGGATCGCTGCATCCACTGGAAACACAGACTTCCCCGTTGGAATTGTTGGTGCAACAAGAACTGCCAGTATTGATTTTACCCAGGCACCCACCATTGGCGGAACACTCACTGCCCAATGGCAGTCATTATATCCTGGTGCAAATGGTTTACCACTTACTGAACCAGGTTATCCTGTATTAGACAGCACTGCCTCAGATGGTTACTGGACGGTAATAGCAGCGGATGGCCTTACTGATGGAATTTACACCGGTACTTTTACAGGAACCAATATCACCACAGTGATTGATTTTACGCAGGTTGTCCTGGTTAAACGTGCCGATGCTTCATCGCCCTGGACGCTTGATGGGACACATGTTCCATCAACCGGTTCTAACACAAGCCCAATTTTGTCCAGAACCGGAATGATAGGTTTTTCTGATTTCGCTATTGCCGGAACAGGAAATGTCTCTATTCTCCCGATCACTGTTCAATATTTTAAAGGAAGTAAACTGGCAAGTGGTAACCTGCTCGATTGGAAAGTTACCTGCACCAATACCCCTTCTGCCACGATGGTACTGGAACGTAGTAACGATGCAAGGAAATTTTCTGCAATAAACAGTGTAACAGCAACAGCCCTGCGTTGTTTGCAACCATTTAGCTATATTGATGCAGCTCCCAACGCTGGTATAAACTACTACCGTATTAAGTTGATTGATGCTGATGGGAAATTTGCTTACAGCGACATTATCGCATTGTTGAATAAAGAAAAGGGGTTTGATATTGTTAGTATGGTGCCAAATCCCGTACAAGATATCACTGTATTGAATATCGCAAGTGCTGTTGCTACTAAAATGTCTATTGTAGTGACCGACGCCGCAGGTAAAAGAGTAGCGATCCGCACTATCAGCCTGGTAGCGGGTAGTAACAAAGTGCAACTCGACTTTTCTAACCTCTCAGCCGGTAACTACCAGGTAACAGGGTATACCTCCGGGGCTGAAAAGAAAACGTTGCGTTTTATCAAAAATTAAATGATTGATTGTTAATCACAATGAATGCTGCTCTACGGAGCAGCATTTTTTTTGGCCCAACTTCTTATGGTAGTCTTGATGTTCGTGTTTTAATCATTTGATTGTGTGAGGCTTACTCCCGGGTTGTTTTTAAGCAGCTGGAAAAAATTAGCATCGTTAGCTCAGTATCTTGTGCAGTCTGAAAACCAAAAGCAATAAAATATTGTACATTTGTACAAATGGATATAGCTGTATTTATTAATTCCGGTTTATTGGGAGATTATTGCCTGGGATTCTGTACACCTGAACAGGGAGCAGAAGTTGAGTTACTTGCGGAGAAAAATCCTTTGATCAAAGGGGAGATCGATCGGCTTGCTCAATATTTTGAGGAGCAGCTCCTGGAAAAAGCCGTGAAGCCCGCAGCCGCTGTTAAAATCGCCGTTATGCAGTCTGTTTACAAACAAAAGGCGGCGTTAGATAATAGCTTCGTACCATTAATTAGCAAAGCCATTTTAACACCCGAACTGCAGAAATGGGTATCAACCCATAATATTCAGCGGCCCGACCAGGATTTTGAAGATACGTATGTAACGCCGCTTCCTTCAACTGAACAAGTGACCAATTTTATAGTTGCAGCGAAAACCGGGCACGAGCCCGAAGTGCATAGTGATTTTATCGAATACCTTTTTGTTATCAAAGGGAGTTGTACGATGAATGTTGATGGCTGTGAAAGTTCCTATGTAAGCGGCGATATTATCACCATATTACCTCATTTACCTCATTTTGCCGTGGTAACTTCTGCGAAGCCGATGTTGGCGTTGGTTCAGCGACAGTTGTGTGCATAATGTCCTGTAGAAAACATCAGTTTTTTTTAGCGACGGGATTGCATGCTTCATCTCAGGTTCTCCAAATCAATTGCCTTATAATAACCCAGGCTACAACCACAAGGATAAGTAAAAGTATGATAGTAAACCAGGTCCAGTATTGAGGTGGCAATTTTCTTTTTTCTTTTCTTTTTTTCTTTGTCTCAAGTTGCTTTTTAAGGCCGGCATTCAGCTGCTGGATATATGCAGGAATGTTTTTCTTGTTTTCCAGTTGTTCAAGCCCTTCCACGGCATCATTCATAAATTCATCGTCATTCATTTGTTTTTCAAACTCGTGCTGCGCTGCATGGGGCAAATTTTTATTCAGATATTCAAGCAGCTTGTCCTGCTCGATGTCTTTATTTAAATTAGATAATATGTCTTTTAAATCATCGCTCATTTTGTTGGAATCTTGCCAATTGTAATTTTAAATTCCGTTTCCCGTTCTGGATATTGCTTTTCACCTGCATCATGCTATAACCGGTATGTTCAGCTATCTGCTGGTAGCTTTTCTTTTCAAGATAAAACAAAGTTACACAAAGCTGCTGCTCTTTATTTAGTTGCAAAAGGGCTATAGATAGAAGCTCTAATGTTTTATCTTTTTCTTTAATGAGGTTAATATCAGAAGTGTCCTGTGGTGCTGCCATTGTTTTTTCATTGATCTCCTGCGTGTATTTGCCTTTGTCCCGAAGTTTCATGAGGCAGTGATTCTTTGCCACCATGTACAGCCAGCTTTTAAAATATTCAACTTTGTATTTATGCAGTTCATTGATCACTTTCAGGAAAACCTGTTGCACTGCATCTTTTGCCTCCTCCTCATTTTTTAAATATTTCATACACAAGCCCAAAAGCAGTACCGTGTAGCGTTGTAACAATATGCCCAGCCATTCGTTGTTGCCATCATCGTAAAAATGCTGTAACAGTTGTTTGTCTTCTTTATGGTGGTGATTGCGCAGGTCCAAAATAGCATTTAAATTATTCCAGGAGTTTAAAGATGTAAAAATGAAGAATTTTCATAAACAGGAACGATGATCATTCGGTAAGTGAGACGTAAATTAAAACGTTCCTGGCAATTCGACACCGTATCCATAGGTATGAAAAATGTTTACAACTTTATCACTTTGTCGGCTTGTTTTATTTGTTCTTCTTTTCTTCTGTCGAAAAAAAGCATTTTGATCGCTATAAGTATCATGAGGATGGCAAATGTCTTTTTCATAGTTTCCTGGGGAAGGCTAAGTGCAAACTTACTTCCAAAAAAACTTCCTAAAACAAAGCCTACGGCAATAATCATCACAATATTATAATTGATATGCCCCATTTTGTAATATTGTATCACGCCCAGGAATCCCACGGGTAGCATAATCAATGCGAGCGAAGTGCCTTGGGCATTCATTTGGCTGTAACCCAGGAAATATATCAGCGCTGGTACGATAATAATTCCTCCACCAACTCCTACCATACCGCTCAACATGCCGGCAGCTATGCCTACACAAATCAGGATGAGAAACGTTTGCGTGTCCATTGTTTTTTTTTGAGTGAGCATTATTCAGGAGTGAACTTTGATTTATAAAATGTAATTGCTTCATCAATTACTTTGTATGCTGCTTCCTTGTCCTGGAAATCATCAATTTCAACTTTTTTATTTTCAAGAACCTTATACTGTTCAAAGTAATTTTTGAGTACAGCGAAAAAGTGGGCGGGTATTTCGTTGATGTCTTTAATATGATTAACAGATGGATCCTTTGTCGCTACTGCAATGATCTTGTCGTCTTTTTCCCCGCTGTCGATCATCTGCATGTTACCGATAACGGTAGCTTCTACCAGGCAAAGGGCCTGGATGCTTTCACTGCACATCACAAGTATATCAAGCGGATCATTGTCTTCACCAAGGGTTTGAGGAATAAAGCCATAGTTTACCGGGTAGTGAAAAGA
>JACMPR010000356.1 GCA_014377385.1 Ferruginibacter sp.
GCTTCTTCTAGAACAAGAAAAAACATCTCAAAAATAATTTATCATTGAGTGGATATTTTGCTGTGACAACAAAATATTCCGTGCCTATGTTCCGTCACTTTAAGCCCATGCAGTGGGGCTTCAAAATTTCATCTATAAATTATTGCAACTAAAATTGTGGTCAGTAAAAAGGATATGTTTTTTCATACCCCGAATTTATTTTAAATAGTTGAATTGTATTTTATTTTCAAATATGTGACTTAACCCTGATTGTTTCGTGCAATACTTTTCCCGGTGAATTTACCGCCCTCCAGTATGATCATTGCTTTATCCCCCATCATCTGTTCCGATCTTTTATTGATACCACCCAGTAATTTTAATATCAGCAGGTAATGGGTATGTTTAGGCATTCGTTTAAAAATAAAATCATAATGAGGAACGTCATCTACGCCTTGGTGCGTGGCACACGCAACAAAATACAACTGTTAAAATATCTTTTTTATCAGTTATAAATAACCCAAACATTTCATTATTGTGGCATAAGTTGCGGAATGGACACTCCACAAAGAAAATCGTATACAGCAATCGGCCGCATATATTTTTGGACAGCTACAATATATAAATGGTATCATTTATTAAATGAAAATTCAAAAAAACAATTGGTTTTGAACTATTTAAAGGATCTTTCATTAGAAGGATTTATTTCAGTTTTTGGTTTTGTCATTATGCCAAATCATTTGCATTTAATTTGGTGTCAAAATAAAATGAATGGGAAAGAAAGCCCAAAATCAAGTTTTTTGAAATACACATCACATACATTCTTAAAACAACTAAAGCTTGAAGGGAAAGCCTGGCAATATAGGGTTAATGCATCAAATAAGAAGCATGAAATATGGCAAAGAGATTCATTGGGGATTGAAATTTATAGCCGTAATGTTGCACAGCAAAAGCTGGATTATATTCCCGTCCGAACGGTGTCAGCCGGGCGGGCATACCAACCCGGTGAGTGGCAAATGGCTTCTTGCAAAGGATGATATCAGCTATAATTACTCATCTGCAAAATTTTATGAAACAGGTATTGATGATTTTGGCTTCTTACACAATTTGTACACGGTGTTCGATGGTGAATGATTTTGATTTAATATCTTGTTGCGTGTGCCACGCACCAAGGCGGGGGGTATTTCGCCACCTTAAGATGGCGTTCATGCAAAACTGATGATAATTATCTTACTCAAGGAAATTCTCTAAATCTTGTGGACAGCAGTTTTATCAATTTTCTTAAAGCCGAAACTACAACCAGCAAGTGCCGCCGTCTTGTCTCCGCCAAACGGCGCTACCAGTGGTAAATGGTTTTTTGCAAAGGATGATATCTGCTATCATTATTCATACGCAAAATTTTATGACGCAGGTATTGATGATTTTGGCCTCTTACACAATTTGTACACGGTGTTCGATGGTGAATGATTTTGATTTAATATCTTGTTGCGTGTGCCACGCACCAAGGCGGCGGATTTATCATTCAGGTAAATCCATCCGGGATACTTTAGGGACGCTACAGGGATATTATAGGGGCAATATAGGGAGTAATCTTGCAGGTTCCTTGCAAGTTCCTTCGTGGTTACCTCCAGGTTTCCCCGGGGTGGAACTTGAAAAAGTTCACAATTACAGGCAGGTTTGTTTGGGTGGGCTTTTTATAAAAAAAGAGGCTTCTCTTGAGAAATTTATTTTGACATGTCTACGCCTTCTTGCTTGTGCCACGCACCATGGCGGGGGATGGTTTCAATTCAACTTTACTTTCGCCAAGTTGTATCCATTCACTTTGTATCCATTGCAAATGGATACAAAAAATGGATACAAAAGCAAAAAATTGAAATTCTATTGGAGATCCGTATGAAAACCGTGTTCAGCTGGTCTAACTGGCTGATGATCCCGGTATTTCAGAAAGCCTGGCAGACAAAGGCCTGCGGAACTGCCCCTAATCGCTCACTTGGAAGCTACAGTCATATTAACGGACCAGATGAAACCACAGGCCACCAGTATGACAATAAAAGTAATAAAAAAACACGAAGAATTAAGCAAATTCCGGCAGAGAAATCATGTCTCAAAACTATGGGGAAGCTTAGAGTAAGTTTCCCCGTTTTTGTAAGCTTCCCCGGTAAAATATCGATAAGGGAAGGTTTGTTGCCGCGGCATAAACCCGGGCCAGACTAAATTACAAAAACCACTTAATGTAGATCCAAACCATCGGCGTGGCAATCAGCAAAGAATCGAACCGGTCGAGGAAACCACCATGGCCGGGCATGAAAGTTCCACTGTCCTTTATATAAGCCAGCCGTTTCAATTTGCTTTCCAGCAGATCGCCCGCTGTACCAAAGAAAGCGCATATCGCAGCAATTACTGTCCATTGCTGCCAGCTTATTGTTTTTCCGGCACCTATCAGTGGCCCCAACAAAGCCATGCTGATGATACATAGCAACAAGCCACCGATCGTGCCTTCCCAGGTTTTTTTAGGGGATATTTTAGAGAAGGGCGTTTTACCAATCACAGAGCCTACCAAGTATGCCATGGTATCATTGATCCAGATAGAAAAAATAATAGCACAGGGTAACAGAGAAGAATAACGGGAGGTATTTCCTGACGCTATCTGATGTGTATAATAATTCCCGTTTACACCTAGATCGATCAACAATATTATTGGAAGTATAATGTACAGAAATGCAAGTGGTAAATAAAGAAAATACTTTTTTCCGTTTATTAACTTTACAATTTTACTGAACTCATAAAGGCAGCCAAACATGACAATGCTGAATAACGCAATGAAGCTGTATTCATTGATAAACAAACCGGCAAACATCACCAGCACAAAAATCAGTGCGGTTAATGCCCGCGTTCTCAAGGTTTCCTTATTAATTGCCAAACGAATTGTTTTGGTTATTTGAAAACGGATTTGAATTGGAGGCAGCTAGCAATAACTGCTCCCTGGCATTGATCTTCATGCTGTTTTTAATGGAATAACGATCCAGGAAACGGAACAGGAAAAACAATAAACCCACCGCAAGGATACCAAACCACCATTCAATTTTTGGGTCGATCTTGCTAATATCGAGTTTAACTTTCGCCTTACTCATAGAGAATAATTGCGCCAGGGCAATTGCATTGTTTAAGAAATGTGCAATCACATTTATCCAGATATTCTTTGTTTTAAAATACATAAGCCCCAGTACGAAGCCCAATACCGCCCTGCTCATAAAAAGATAAATGGATGCGTGAATAAGACTGAACAAAAGCGCCGTTACAATGATGGCTATGAATGGCTGTCGCCACCATTTAACCAGCAGGTTTTGCATCGCTCCCCTGAAAAAAAGCTCTTCAAACAATGCAGGAAAAAAAGCCATGATCACCAATGCCATCAGAAATTCGGGCCAACTGCTAAGGTTACTCAGTGCCACTACCTGGTCGTTATAAGCCGTTTCTAATTTTTTAGCCATGGCATCCAAAGAAGGCAGGTGTGCAATGAGTTGCCTGCTCATTTCTTCTAAAGGTGCTGCCATGATGTTGGCGGTAAACATGATTAAAAAACCAAGTAATACCTGGTACACATTAAGGTAAGGGTTAAAGCCCAGCCAAAACTTGTTTTTACCATGCGATACGAGGGTATAAAGGACCGCGGGAATAAAAAAGAGAAAAAAAGTGCCAGAAACCTGTGCCAGCCTGGAGTAAAAGACATTCTTTGGATCCTGCATGGCTTTCAACATCGCCGCTTCCATCTGTTGAAGACCTGTGCCGGCAGGAACCATTTTCATTGCAATAATGAATTGTGCCGCACCCGCTAAAATGAACCCTAATCCAACAAAAACCAGCAAAAAGCCAACCTGGGCCACCCCGGTATAACCCTTTACACTCTTATATTCCATATACTAAGAAGATTATTTGTAAATTTGCATCCGCAATATACAAATAATGATATGCCCAAAATAGGCAACATAGAATTACCCGATTTCCCCCTTTTGCTGGCGCCGATGGAAGATGTGAGCGATCCGCCTTTTCGTGCCGTTTGCAAAGACAATGGGGCAGACCTGATGTTCAGCGAATTCATCAGCAGTGAAGGCCTGATAAGGGATGCCATGAAGAGCCGCCAGAAACTCGATTTCAGCGAGGAAGAAAGGCCGTTTGGCATACAAATTTTTGGTGGCGACGAAGATGCGATGCAAAGCAGCGCCCGGATCTGCGAAACAGTAAACCCGGACCTGGTGGATATCAATTTTGGTTGTCCCGTAAAAAAGGTGGTGAGTAAAGGTGCCGGTGCCGGAGTTTTAAAAGATATTGACCTGATGGTAAGGCTTACACAAGCCGTGGTAAAAGGAACAAGTTTACCCGTAACCGTTAAAACGAGATTGGGCTGGGATGACAATACCAAAAATATTGAAGAAGTTGCCGAGCGCATGCAGGATTGTGGAATAAAGGCGTTGAGCATTCACGGACGCACCAGGTGCCAGCTGTACAAAGGGGAAGCCGATTGGTCACTGATAGCAAAAGTAAAAAACAATCCCCGCATCCATATTCCCATCTTTGGTAACGGGGATATTGATAGTGCCCAAAAAGCCCTTGAATATAAAAACCGGTATGGTGTAGATGGCATCATGATCGGCCGGGCAGCAATCGGATATCCATGGATCTTCCGCGAAATAAAACATTATTTACAAACCCAAACCATTCTCCCCTCTCCTACGCTTGAAGAAAGGGTGGCTGTATGCCGCAAACATTTATACAAATCGGTTGAATGGAAAGGACCTGTTGTGGGTATCTATGAAATGCGCCGGCATTATACCAATTACCTCAAGGGATTACCTGGTATAAAAGAATTCCGATTAAAATTAGTAACGTTGAGCTCTGCAGAAGCAATCAATGAAGTGCTGCAGGATATCCTGGAACATTATGCAGGTTACCAATTTGAGCGTACGCCGATCGAGATGATCAATTACCATGAGAAATGCCCGTTGTAACCAATGATTTAATTTTCAATGGCTTTTAAAACTGCAGCATCAGTGGGCGACATGCCCGGGGGAAAATAATTGACTAATTTTCCATTCTCATCAATAAGATATTTTGTAAAATTCCATTCGGGCGGCTTGCTGTTCCATCCATTTTTGCCTGCATCTGTTAGCCATTGGTAAACCTGGTTTTGTCCGGAAGATTTTTTTACGCTGCTTTTTTTCATCAGTGGAAAAGTGACGCCATAATTTATTTTGCAAAATTGCGCAATGCTTTTATCTGTTACCTTTTCCTGGTTCTGGAAATCATTGGAAGGAAAACCGATGACAGCAAGTTTACCGGGATATTTCTGACTAAGCTGCTCAAGCGCTTCATAC
>JACMPR010000357.1 GCA_014377385.1 Ferruginibacter sp.
AAATTTACCCAAATCAAATCCCTTTCAATCTGCGGTATTCAATCATCGAAAATCAGCGGGAAAACCCGCAGCAGTTTTTCCCCGCAGCTGTAAGGAGATTAAAGGCACGCAGATGTACGCCGATTCAATTTTTTTAATCGATTGGCAGCCAGGTTCAATTAGCCCGAAAGAATCCAATGCCCACAAATTTACCCGGATGAAATCCTCTTCGATCTGCGGTATTCAATCATCGCAAATCTGCGGGAAAACCCACAATACACAAACGAATCAAAGTTCTCAATATTTCGGGATAACAACATTTGTAAGGCTGCTACTCATAAAGCATCGTATTTTCGTTTGTCGACTTTTGATTTTGAATGAAACACGATGTTCAGGTATATTTTTTTGCAATACTATCTTCCACCTGTCCACTTTAATCCAGACGTGAAATGCCTCGATGTTGATATGAAGAAATCATGGAACAGCATTTGCAAAATAGGGTTTTCCCCGATTATGATTCACCCATGAAACTGAAATAATGCCACTGATAGAATTTACAGATAAAGGATTGTACTGCCGCCAGGGCGATTTTTACATTGATCCCTGGAAACCCGTGAACAAGGCGGTAATTACTCATGCACACAGTGACCATGCACGGCCCGGGAGCAAGAGTTATTTGTGTCATCATTTTACGAAACCATTATTGCAGTTGAGGCTTGGTGAAAATCATTATGAAAGTTTAGATTGGAATGAACCCATTTATATGAACGGGGTAAAAGTTTCCCTGCATCCTGCCGGCCACATCATTGGTTCGGCGCAGGTAAGGCTTGAGTACAAGGAGGAAGTCTGGGTATTTACAGGCGACTTCAAAACGGAACATGACGGTTTAAGCACGCCATTTGAACCGGTAAAGTGTAACAGCTTTATCACCGAATCTACATTTGGATTGCCCATCTATAAATGGAAACCACAAGAAGTACTATTTAACGGAATGAAAACCTGGATCATGGAAAACAAACTCGCAGGTAAAACAAGTGTGTTCATTGCATACAGCCTTGGCAAGGCACAAAGGATATTAAAACCCTTGTCTGAAACCGGCTTGCCCATCTTTGCACACGGTGCTGTTTTCAATGTTCACCAGGTATTGATAAACAGCGGATGGGATTTACCGTTAGTAAAAAGGATTACACCTGAAACTACAAAAGAAGAATTAAAGGGTTGCATTGTAATTGCACCCTCCAGCGCCGAGGGTTCACCCTGGATAAAAAGATTTTCACCTTATGGCACCGGCATCTGCAGCGGCTGGATGCAGGTACGGGGAAACGTTAGAAGAAAAAATGCAGATGCAGGATTTGTCATCAGTGATCATGCAGATTGGGATGGGCTGCTAAGTGCTGTAAGAGCTACAGGGGCTGAAAAAGTATATGCCACTCATGGGTTTCAGTCTGCCTTCAGCCGGCATTTGAATGAAATTGGGATCGAAGCTGCAGAAGTGAAAACAAGTTACGGAAACGAGGAAGAAGAGCCGCCAACAATCAATGAACCACCTGTCAATTCCGTTGCATGAAACAGTTTGCTGAATTAGTGGAAGTGTTGGCTACCACAACAAAAACAAACCGCAAACTGGCCGCCTTACAGGACTACTTTGCACATGCCGCTGACAAAGATAAAATTTGGGTAATCGCTTTGTTTACCGGGCGCAGGCCTAAACGGGCCGTTAAATCAACTCTTCTGCGCGAATGGTGCATGGAAATAACAGGTTTGGAACCATGGCTGTTTGAAGAAAGCTACCACACGGTAGGCGATCTTGGCGAAACCATTGCTTTATTATTACCGGCAACCGACGCTTCAAAGAAGGAAGAGCATTCATTGTCGTATTATCTTGAGTTTCTTACACAACTTGCAAAAGAAGAAGATGCAGTAAAGAAAGAATTTGTTACGGGCAGCTGGCAACAAATGACTACCAATGAAAGATTTGTTTTTAATAAACTTATCACGGGCGGTTTCAGGATCGGGGTATCGCAAAAATTAATGGTGAATGCTATCGCAAAAACCACAGCTACTTCTCCTTCCATCATTGCCCATAGGATTAGTGGCAATTGGGATCCCGCAAATTTATCGTTTGATGCATTGCTGAGTACCGAACACAGTGCAGCCGATTTCTCAAAACCTTACCCTTTCTATCTGGCCTATGCGTTAGAGCAGGATCCGGTTACACTGGGGCATCCACAAGATTGGCAGGCAGAATGGAAATGGGATGGCATTCGTGGTCAGATAATAAAACGCAACGACGAATTGTATGTTTGGAGCCGGGGCGAAGAATTGATGACGGAAAAATTTCCCGAATATAAAATATTAGAAACCCTGTTGCCAAACGGAACGGCGATTGACGGTGAAATTATCAGCTTGCAGGCTGATGCGCCTGGGTCCGGGATGCAGCGCATTATACCGCTCCCCTTTTCTGCCTTACAAACCAGGATCGGAAGAAAAAATATCACAAAACAGCAACTAACCAGTGCGCCTGTAGGCTTTATTGCATATGACCTGCTTGAGTACGATGGAAAAGACCTGCGGGAGTTATCCCTAACCGATAGACGACTTATACTTGGGAGGATAATTGCAGATTTGTCCCTATCATTTATTCATATCTCTCCACAAATTTCTTTTACCGGATGGGATGAATTAGCTACTATCCGGCGGGGTGCCCGGGAAATGGGTAGCGAAGGATTGATGATTAAAAGAAAAAATTCTTCTTACCAGGTTGGGAGAAAAAGAGGTGATTGGTGGAAATGGAAAATAGATCCGCTAACTATTGATGCAGTAATGATCTATGCACAAAAAGGACATGGCCGAAGAAGTAACCTCTACACAGACTACACTTTTGCTGTGAAGGATGGCGATCAGCTGGTGAGCTTTGCCAAAGCTTACAGCGGGCTCACTGATAAAGAATTTGCACAGGTAGACGCATTTGTGAAAAGAAATTCAATTGAAAAGTTTGGTCCCGTACGCACGGTAAAACCAGAACTTGTTTTCGAAATAGCATTTGAAGGCATCGCTGCAAGCAATCGACACAAATCAGGTGTAGCGCTGCGTTTTCCGCGTATGAGCAGATGGAGAAAGGACAAAAAACCTGAAGAAATCAATACACTGGAAGATTTAAAAGCAATGCTGGAAAATTACAACAGCCGCGATTCTGAAAAAACCTGATCGGCACAAAAGGCAATTAACTTTCTATTCCTGTAGCTGTTGCAAATGTAAGCAGTCAACAGAATTAAATATCATGTCATGTGGAACTGCACGCCATCGTACTTCTGGTATCAGATTAGCATTATTAAGTTAGAGAAAAATTGAAAGGAAAGTTGTCAGATGGATAAATTATCTCACAAAAAAGGCACACTTCGATAATGAAGTGTGCCTGCGAACTATCATAAAAACTGGTTTAGAACTTCAATAACTTTTCGGTCTTTCTGTTTTTGCCCTGTGTTACTTCCAGGATATAAGATCCGGCTTTCAATTCACTGCCAACACTTATCTGCTGATAAGGCATTACTGTAATCCTTTTAAATTCTCTTCCCTGCATATCAAGTATTCTTACATCGATTTTCTCAGTTGCGGCCGTTATAACCTGCATTTTAAAATCTGAAACACTTGGATTGGGAAATACCTTTAAAGTCATTTTTTCTGCACCAGGCGCCTTCGGTTGAGTGTTCCCTTTAAACTGAACAGTATTGCCAGCTATCGTAGTTCTTTCAGGTGCGCAGGCCGGTAATTTAACTGCGGTGTACCTGGTAGAACTGCTTCCACAATTATTCAGCGACTGCACACTTACTGTACCATTGATAGCAGTTGCAGGATAAGAAACAGTTATACTGGTTGCTGTCTGGCTCACCAATACCGCACCCTGGCCTGTTGGAATAGTCCATACAAGTGAAGTGGAATTCGCTGGTACACTTGAAATAGTATAAGAATATTGCCTGCTTGGGCATACCTGCGTTTGTATTACGTCTATCACACTTGGTGTTGCAGGATTCAATCTTGTAACACTTAGAGACCTTACTCCACTTGTGCCGCAGCCATTTGTTACCGACACACTCACTACACCGTTATTAAACCCGGCGGGAAATTGAATCGTTATAGAATAATCATTTACGCCAGTTCCGTTGGGATGCGTAACAACCGAGTTCATTGGTGCGTTCCATGTGTAAGACGTTGCGCCAGCTATCGGTGCTACAGAGTAAGTAGCCGCTGTTCCGGATGGCAGGATATTAGCGCACACATTGGTTGGGCCGCTGATTAAACCTGGCGTAGCTGCCGAAGTGCGTGGTATTAAAAGGCTTCTTACTGAACCACTGGTGCCACAACCATTTACCGCCGCTACCGTTATTGCGCTGGAAGTAAATCCGGAAGCAAAAGTAACCACGATCACGGTATCATTAGCGCCGGTTCCGTTTGGATGGGTTACAGATGTGGTACCTGACTGCGTGGTCCATAAGTAAGATGTCGCCGCCACTACTTTATTGATGGTATACGTGGCGCTGCCCGTTGTTCCCAGCAAAGCACATATATCCGTTGTTCCTGTAATTGGTCCGGGCGTGCTGGGGAATTGTGCCAGCAGGTAAAGGAGCCTGTCGGCGCTGTTGCCGCAACCCGACAAAGCCCTTACTTTCAGTAATCTTGTAACAGGGCTTGAACTGGCATTAAAACCGCTATTAATCGTTACCGTTAAAGCGGCTGTTCCCTGGCCTGATACAATTGAAATTGTTGAAGGTACAGTCCATAAATAGCCTGTAGCAAAAGCGAGTGGTGCTATTGAATAAGTAACCTGCTCCCCTGTTCCGATGTACGGACAGCCATTCGTAGGCCCTGCAATTGGCCCGGGTGTCGCCGGTGGAATATCGATTGTTACCGTTGTGGAACAACTGCTGACGTTGTTATTAATGTCGGTAACAGTCCATACAATGGTTGATACACCTACGTTAAATACGCCACTGGCATTATTACCATTTCCGTTTCTTACTGTTGCACCGGAAATATTGTAAATAGTAGCTGCAATGGCACAATTGTCAGTAGCAGAAAGAACAGGAATGGTATAATTATTCCCGGTTACTGAACAGAACGCCTGTGATGCCGGACAGCTGATAACCGGAGCCGTAACATCATTAACAATTACCGTTTGTGATTGTGTAGAAGTGTTACCGTTTCCGTCGTTATAATTCCACGTTATGGTGTAAGTACCCTGAGTGCTGTAAGTCAGAGGATTTGTCGTTGTACCAGATACTGATCCAACACAATTGTCGGTTGCTGTAGGAATGCTACTAACAGTTACTGAACACTCGCCGGTTGCATTTGGTAAGTTGGCAACATTGGCAACAGGTGCGGTGATGTCATCAACAATCACAGTC
>JACMPR010000358.1 GCA_014377385.1 Ferruginibacter sp.
CCCCAGTGACCATAGTTTTCTAACCAGGTTCTTAATCCGTGTTTATGACTTACTTCTCTTAATCCTCCAACATATTCATACGCTACTTTGTCTGCAACCATTCGCCGCATATCCCAAAGAAAGCGGTCGGACTCTAACTGGCTATTCACGACCATCCCCTGGTAAACAGGAAGATAAGGGATGGCATTGTATCCATATCTTTTTTTGAATTCATTGAGAAATTCATCTGTGAAGTTTTGCCCACCTGTTTCGTAACTATCCTGAACTACTACCTTGAAACATTTTCGGTCTTCTTCAGGAATTCTTTTCAAAATTTCGCCTATGTGGCCATAAAAGTGTTTTTCAGTATGTTTCTTACTCATTTTGTCTACTTCATAACCGGTTGCTTCCGGTGATGCAGGGGTGTTAACTGTTCCTGTAGGTGTCATACCTGTGCGCAGTATAACCCAGTTGCCTTTAGGAACTTGCCAGTTAAGCGTACCATCGGCAGTAAGGTATTTTGATATGTCCACCACTTTTGAAGCATCAATTACAGTTGACTTATCATCAATTGTGGGTTGCTGAGGCCATTGGTAATCTTTCCAATATGGCAGCGGCGTAGGATGCATTTTTGCCAATGTTTTTTCACTAAAACGCTCCACACGTGGCGCAGCTCTTATAACAACTTCAGCAAGCCCATGGTCGGGAAATGTATCTTGTATTATCAAACGAAAATTAGTAGCGGTAGTAGCCGGAAATGATACAACAACAGGGGCGTAGGGATCAAAGCCAACATTAAGAGCAGGATTAGAACGATTCATTTCAAATTCAGAAAGATTACGGTATTTTCCATTGAAAGCTTTAACCTGAAATTGAACCTTTGCCAACATTGGTTTTTCTGTAGGACGGATAGACAGGCTTCTCGCTGTGAAAGGTTTTTTTGAAGTAAAGTTGATAATAAATTTATCTCCCTTTGGCAAAGTGATACCAGTACTTTTGTTTCCATCAGTAATTGTTGCAATATCAGCCACTTTCGGAAAAGTAGTTACTGTTCCGTTTTTGTTATTCAATACAAGCTGGTCATCTTTTGGAACAGGATAAGCAATAACCTTTACATCCTGAAAGATATCAATCGGCTTTACCAGTTTTTGCGAAATTTTAAGTGGTCCCGTTACACGAAGCTCGGAAGCGGTAAGATATCGCATGGCCTCCCCCGAATTAATCCACGGGCCACCAGATTGGCTCCAGCCAGGTGAATTGAATACGCCGATTTCGATATTCAATGCCGTTGCCGTTTTTAGTGCTGCATGAAGGATATCCCACCACGGATCACTAAGCATTTTTACTTTCCCGTAAGGAACATCGCTCAACCCAATATTTCCAATAAATGCCCTGTTAATACCCGCAGCTTTCATTGAATGGAGATCTTTAATTACCCCCTCTTTGGAAATATTATCAGATATCCAATACCAGTAAACACTGGTTTGGATGGAGTCGGGCGGATTAATGAAACCGCTTTCCAGAGACTCGTTAGAAATTTTAGTATTGTCAGTTGTCCACGCTATTATAAAAAATGCGGCCACCAAAAAAATAACTATTTTGTTTATCATTCTCATCTTCATATTTTTAATATAATAAGTCAACTGCCAAAAAGAATTTCGGGTTGTAAGTATTGATTATGACAATTCAATTCACACTATTTGTTTGTATTAATTGATGATTATTACCATTTAGTTTTAATATAGTATTTCAGGCAAATCAATTCGTTTCCAGTTATTTGTTATCTTTTTAAGTTCATCAGGAATTTTTCCAACAAGGCCTTGCACACAACCCTGCCACATACCTTTTTCTTTAAGCAACACCAGATCTACTCTTTGTGAAAGCTGTATTGAAAAACTTCCTGCTTTAAATGATTTGAATCCTCCGCCAACGATAGCTTCTACGCTTCCATCTTTTGAAAGGCGAACCCCTCCTACGCCGATCACATCGAAGAAAATACCAACTCCCTTTATCTTAATAGTTTTAATGATGGTATCGCCGGCTACATTTTCTTTGCCGGATAAAAGGATAATAGTACCATCCGTAAGCCTTGTAATGCCCTGTTCTGATGGAGCAAAAGATGGTATAAAACTCCGGCCAAGCATATCCTTAGAGGGCATTGTATCTGTTACGGGCATTTGCAATAGTGACTTATAGTTATTGTTTAAATCACCAATCAGCGTTTCGCTGCAGGTTTTATAATCAGAAAATGTTTTCATGCGTTTAGGAAGAACTGATTTTGCATCAAAAGGTTTTGCATTAAAATCTTTTGTCCACGAACCAACAGTGTAAAGCATGCTTCCTTTCTTTTCCGCTTTTTTAAAAAAATCAATGGTGCTTTTGTTTTCAAATTCTGGCTGGTATAAAACCACTGCGGCATACTTTTGTTTACCAAACCAAATAGAACCATCATTATCAATTCTTAAAGATTTTTCATTTATTTCACTGGAAGGAATAAGGTCGGCATAGTAACCTGCCCGCCAACAAATATCAGCAAGAGAAACACCTACATCTTCAAAATTTTTACCTGCCCAGTTCATTACATTGGAATGCCCAAAGATGATAGCTACCGGGCAATCTACCGGAGCTTTGGAAATAAAATTTAACAAGCGGATACGACAATCGCCCCGTTTCATATTTCCTTTTAAAAGCCCCCTAACATCGTCTAACCACGAATTGGAATTAGTTGGGTATAGCTGATGAAAATTCATTCTGCCACCAATGCTGGCGTACTTCCAAATATTTTTTTCATACTCTTTTATGTCAGGTGCATAATACTGGTTATACCAAACTGCTTCTTTAAATTTTTTGGACATAGAAATAACAAAAGCATACGGTGTCGTTTCATCTGCCTGGGCAAAATCCCTTGTAGCAGTAAACCAATCAAAGCCATCACGTTCAAACTCCTGAGCATTAGCCATTGGAAAAACAGTGGCATGAGTTCCTGTAAAAGCATCCTTACCAAAAATGGCTTTGGTGTTTTTGTAAAAAGACTGCTCAACTTCTGTGCAACGCTTACGATACAATTCCATCAAATGATTTACCGCCATTTGCGGTTCACCTTCCCTGCCCTGTTCACCTGCCCACATCAGCAGTGCATCCCGAACAATATCACGGCCGACTGTAGATTTTGTATATGCTGCAGCAAGAAAACGGGAATACCAAAAACCATTTTTTGTTGGGTTACCGTCATGACTAGCCGGAAATCCAAACTCATCTTTCATTAATCCTGCCAGAGGAATATCTGCATATTGTTTCATTGTTTCAAGCTCAAATGAAATGAGGTGAGGGCTAAATACATCCGGATAATTTAATGTAACATTTGTTATTACACATACTTCCAAATTTTTATCACCTGCATTTTTAGGAATGATTACTACTATAAAATTATTGCCTCTTTCTTTTACCGTACAGGAACTTGTAATATCCTTTAGACCCGAAGTTTCAATTCCATTTTGGGTACGTGTAAAAGAATATACTCTTCTTAATTCCACAGATTTGGTACCAACGGTAGTGATGGCATCTCCGTGTTCCGAACTATACGTAATTTTTTCTGTCAACTCATCCCTATCGTTAAACTTAAACTGCTGCAGCCATAATCGTTGCTGCAATTCAGCGGGATATTTTTTTGCGAAGGCAGGTGTTGAATGACGGGGGTCCAATTCCAACGCAACCCTTAGCCCTTTGCTATTAGCATATTTTACGGCTTTTTTAAACCAATCATGGATATCCTTATTAACAATCTGTTTCTCGCCATTTCTTAAAGGGGTACGCATGGTAGTGGTAAGCAGCGAATAAGAGGAGTACTTTGCAAAAGCATCTATATAGGGCTTGTAG
>JACMPR010000359.1 GCA_014377385.1 Ferruginibacter sp.
ATTTCACGGGGGTAATATAAATTTGATCTGCGGCTATCCGCTGTCATCCGCTGGCTAAAAGTTTCCTGCGAAGGATTTATTACCAGTACCCCTGCAGCGCCTTTGGTTTGGGCCAACGTTATTTTTTTCGCCAGTCCTGGATATGTCCATTCGCTGCTTTTTCCTGTTCCGGAAACAAGGTAATTGCCTTTTGCTTTTGGTTCGCCGAGCACGATTATTACCAGTTTATCTTTTACAATAAGTCCTGCATAATCATTGTAATTTTTATCTTCAATTCCATAACCGGCGAATACAAGGTCTTTACTTATAAATTTTCCCGATGTGTTGCTTCCTGGAATGATGTAGTCTATTTCGTACACTGCGGTGTAATCCCCCGTTTTTAAACTGCTGCTGACAATGCTATCCCGTAGAAGCGGGTAATTTTGCTGGTAGCTGACCATGCCCTGTGGAATGCCCAGTCCGATTAATTTAAATTGCGATTCGATATAAGCTGCTGCCTTGCGTTGTCCTTCTGTGCCTGTTTCCCGACCTTCCATTTCATCACTGGCGATGATCGTGAGGTGTTTTTTTAATTCGGCAACAGTAATCCCGGATGCATACACAGCAGCGTCATTCATCTGCGCAAAAATGCAGTTCACCACAAAACACAAACCGGTAGCAAGTATTATTCTTTTCATTTATAATATTTTTAAAATTAAAAGAGATGACCTCTTTTCAATCAAGATGTCATCTCTTTTAATAAAATGGGATTATGCTGATATTTTTGCAACCCTTCCTGCGTGCCTGCCACCTTCAAATTCGGTATTCATAAAAACATCGAGCATTTTTTCCGCATCGCCATCACGAACAAAGCGGGCCGGGATACAAAGAACGTTTGCATTATTGTGTTTGCGGGCAAGTTCTGCCAGTTCTTCTCCCCAGCAAATTGCGGCTCTTATACCAGCATGTTTGTTGGCCGTGATCGCTACGCCGTTCGCACTTCCACAAAGCAAAACGCCGAATGATGCTTCGCCGGATTCAACAGCTATGGCAACAGGATGGGCAAAGTCAGGGTAATCAACAGAATCTTTATTGTAAGTGCCGAAATCTTTGTAGGTCATTCCTTCCCCTTCAAGAAAAGAGATAAGATCTTCTTTACAATCAAATCCTGCATGGTCGCAACCAATGGCAATCGGTTTTTTTATATCAAACGTGTACATAAAATAAAATTGATAGTTGAATAAAAGATAATTGACAATTAGCAACAGTCATTATCAGGTATCTAAAATTAATCTATTTAATTTCCAAATACCCATTCATACTTCCTAACTCCATTCTTTCTCTACTTTAGCATTTTTCTTATCCACTTTTGCCGCAATAAAAACACTGAGTTCATAAAGCAACAACAATGGCAGGGAAACGATTGCCTGGCTGGACCAATCCGGCGATGGGGTGATAACCGCTGCAAGGATGAGAATGATAACGAAAGCATATTTCCGGTATTTTCGCAAGTAGGCGGCGGAGATGATGCCAATTTTAGCCAGTATATATGCGAGCACCGGTAATTCAAATGCGATGCCGCAGCCTAAAATAATTTGATTGAGGGTATCAATATAGTCATCCAGCGTTGGCAAATATTTATAGGCACCGGTTGTTCCCAATTGAAAATTTGCTAAAAAATTAAACGTAAAAGGCGCCAATAAAAAATAACCAAAAGCGCCGCCTGCAAAAAAGCAAAGGGAAACCCAAAAAATACTTCCCCTGGAATATTTTATTTCTTTAGGTGATAAAGCGGGTTTAATAAATTTCCACAGCTCCCAAAAAAGATAGGGGAAAGCCAGAATCAGGCCGCCGATCATGGCAATAGAAATGGCAGACATAAAAGGCCCGCTGATGGTGTTGCCCTGCAACGGTATTTCTACAGGAGGCATACACAGCGCATCACCGATATGCGCCCAATGCCCGAAGTTGCACAAGGCGCGGTAAGTGATAAAACTTGAGCGGGCGGGGGCATAAATGATATTGTCAAATACCCAATCTATGCAGATGAACACGGCAATCACGCCAACCAGCCAAACGATCAACGCCCGTACGATATGCCACCGCAATGCTTCGAGGTGATCTATGAAACTCATTTCTTTGGCTGAATCAGAAACAGTTTGTCCGCTGCGCAAGCGCTTTAATAAAGAAGTTCTGGTTGAAGATGGTGTAGCCAATTTTCGGTCGGTTTTTGTTATTGAATTTATTGCGCAAGTTACGTCATGAAGTCGGCACTGTTTTTACATTGCCCGTACGTTTTAGTGCACCCCAACCCTGCAACTCTCCCTTGAGTGCCTTATTAAATGATTTTATAAGAATGTAATACATCAGTTGCCGGTATATGAAACGCTGTGGCAGTAGCCATAGCAATTTTTTATAATCAGCTTTTTCATAAGTAAATGCAATGGCCGCACCAATTACATCTACCAACGTAAAGATGACGTAATAGATAACGATATGCTCGATGCTTGCCGGAATGATTCCGAAACCTGCTGCAACCAGGCTTAACACTAAAATCAGGTCTGCCAATGGCGCCAGGAATGGCAACAATACCTGGAAGACCAGGATATTGGGCAAAGCGATCATCCCGAAATTTTTATACCTCGGGTTGAAAGCTGCGTCACGGTGTTTCCAGAAACTTTGCATTACGCCAAAGCTCCAGCGAAAACGTTGTTTTAAAAATTGTTTCATGGTTTCCGGCGCCTCTGTATAAGATATAGCACTGGTGCAATTTCTTACCAGGTAGCCTTTTCGGTGTAGCCGCATCGTGAGGTCACAATCTTCTGCGAGGGTATCGGAAGTAAACCCGCCGGCCTCTATAACTGCCGATTTTCGGAAGGCGCCGATGGCTCCTGGTACCACAGTTATGCAATTAAGGAGGTCAAATGCCCGGCGATCAAAATTCTGCGAAGTGATGTATTCAATGCTTTGCCAGTTGGTGATCATATTAATTTCATTCCCCACTTTTACGTTACCAGCCACCGCTGCAATATTTTCCGTCGCGAATTTTTTCATTAACTCTGTTACTGCATCTGATTTTAACTGGGTGTCGGCATCAATACACACAACAAAATCATTTGTAGCAATATCAATTCCATAATTAAGGGCAGTTGCTTTTCCGCCGTTTGTTTTGCTCACTACTTTTACATTGCTTGCAGTTGCAAAAAAAGCCTTCACCGTTTCAAAAGTTTTATCCTTACTGCCATCGTCCACAAATACAATCTCGACATTTGGATAATCCTGTTGCAATAAACTCTCTACTGTTCTTACTGCATTTATCTCTTCATTGTAGGCAGGTACGATAATGCTTACCCCGGGACGCTGATTTGTGATTAAAGTGTTTTTTTCTTTTCTTTTCTGTATATATGCGAGGCTAGCCATCAGCGTTATGCGACCTACTGATAAAAAAATACCAGTAATAAATAAGGAAAAAAGCAACTGGCCCAGCCAGTACAAGGCTTCTACAATATAAAAATTAAATTTATTTTTCCAGTCTTGTTTAATAGCAGGCATCACATCTAACTTTGTTTTGCCCATAAGGTCTGCAACGGTGGTAAATTTGCAACCTCTTTTTTTAAAATAGTCGATAATGCGTGGGAGAGCATCTACAGTAGACTGCCGGCTTTCTCCGCCTGCATCATGTAATAAAATCACATTGGCATCTGTTGCTTCTGCCAGGCGTATGGTGCGGTTTACGATACTATCTGCATTCATTGTTGGATCCCAGTCATTTGGGTCGATACTTTCTCCTACCGATATATAATTGTCTTTTTTGCTACGGGCTATTGGTTCAATTTCCTCATAGGTTTGTGGTTCACTATCTGCATTATAAGGTGCCCGGAATAAAATGGTTGAGTGACCGGTAACACATTCTATGAGCGCACGGGTAGTCTTCATTTCAAGTTCGGCTCTCTCCGGACTCATTTTGGCCACATTGCCGTGGGTAAAAGTATGGTTACCTATTTCATATCCATTGTTATATAATTTTTGAAGCAAGGGTATGTTTCTTTCAGCATTGATACCGATAACAAAAAAGGTTGCGGGTATTTTTTCCTTTTCAAGAATTGATATGATCTTGGCTGTGTACACTTCATCAGGACCATCATCAAAAGTTAATATGATCTTATGACCAGCCTCACCCAATGGCGTTTTATCTTCTGCAAACTTTTCATAAACATAGCCTGAAGGAAGCTGGACGTATTGTTGTTCAGCGATGAGCATCTCACTGCTGTCAATTTCAAGTTTGATTATTCCCTTTGTTGGGGTGAACAGTATTCTTAATAATTCACCCTCACCTACCGCAGTTGGTTTTGTATTTTGATCAAAAGGGGCTACCTGTAAAACATTAAAATTAAAGGGCGTTTTTTTTAAGGCGGCAGTGCTCAGGTCCCTGTCATAAAAATTCCAGACGCGTGGATCTTCTCCCCCTAAACGCCAAAGTGCTGTACCAGCCGTTGCATAATCATCACTGAAACGAAGTATGTTAAAAGTAGTGGCTGCATCGGTAAACCAGATATTGTGTTTTATTTCTGCAGCAGAATCTGTAGCGGGTTCTACATAAGTGTAATGCAGGTTATAAGTATCATTGTCGAAATCAATATTTGCATTGGCATATTTTGCCTGGTTGATGATATCTGAATAGCTAAGGTCCCTCACTTTCCATGATTCATCTGTTGTCCAGTCTCTTCCATACCCGGCAACGCCAAGAATAATTTTACTTGCGTCAATTTTTTCATCCATCCAGGCCAACTGTTCCTCTATCCATTTCTGGCTGCTGATAGGCCCTGCGTTTGTAGCGTCGCTAAATTGGTCATAAGCCATTAAAATAATATAATCATTATACGCTCCTAGTTTTTTAAAATCATAGTCGTCATTCATCGCCTCAACATCCATGCTTACCAACAATCCTCTGCTGTGCAATGCTTCGTATAATTCCTTCTGAAATTGTGTTAAAGGTTCACTGGATTTTTCGTTCAGTTCTTCAAAATCTACATTTAAACCCTGTAGCCTGTAGTGCAGGAGTGTATCAACTATCTGCCGGATCAATGCTTGCCTGATTGGCTCACTATTGAGGACGGTGTGCACCAAATTGTGATCAAAAAATCCGTTTGCCAGGGCAGTACGGGATGTATGAAAATTATTGAGTATGGGTTGAATGCTCAAATTATTCTGTTTCATCTCAGCAAGGCCCGCACTATCGATTCTTGTTTGTAATTTGTAAGTTATTGTGTCAATAAAGAACCATTCGGGGTAGATGCTGTTGAGCTTATCTGCATTTTTTCTAAGGTCAGGGAGCGCTGCACTATTCCATGGAGTGTAAAAGGCCGCACGTATCAGGGACGA
>JACMPR010000360.1 GCA_014377385.1 Ferruginibacter sp.
GAATCATCCTATTTAAATGATCCTTGCCCACAAAACTTTCGGCATAAATTTTATAAATATCTTCTGTGCCGGAAGGCCGGGCCGCCATCCATCCATTATCAGTAATCAATTTTACGCCGCCAATGGCTGCATGGTTTGCCGATGCATGCGTACAAATGGTCTTAATTTTTTCACCAGCCAGTTTTGTCTGTTTTACCTGTGTATCAGAAATATTTTTTAATCTTTCTTTTTGTTCGGGAGTTGCTTTTGCTTCAATGCGGTCATAAAAAGGTTCACCATATTCTTTGGTAAGGTTGTTGTATAATTTACCGGGATCGCTTCCCATTTTAGCGGTGATCTCTGCAGATAACAGGGCAGGGATAAAACCATCTTTATCGGTTGTCCAAACGCTTCCATCCAATCTCGAAAAAGAAGCTCCTGCACTTTCCTCGCCGCCAAAACATAGTGAACCGTCTAGCAACCCGTCAACAAACCATTTAAATCCAACCGGTACCTCAAAAATCTTCCTGTTCAATTTTGCTGCTATCCGATCAATTAGTTGTGTGGTAACAACTGTCTTTCCGATAGCAGCTGTTTTTGCCCATTGCGGCCGGTTTTGGAGCAAGTAAAAAATAGCAACTGATAAATAGTGATTGGGATTTAACAGGCCTGCACTTTTTGTTACGATACCGTGCCTGTCATGATCCGTATCGCAAGCAAATGAAATATCAAAATTATCTTTCATCGCTATCAGGCGCTGCATGGCATAGGAAGAAGAAGGATCCATTCGAATTTGACCATCCCAATCAACTGTCATGAAACTGAAAGTGGGATCAACAATTTTGTTGACGACCGTTAAATCAAGCTGGTACTTTTCGGCGATGGGTTCCCAAAAATGAACCCCAGCCCCACCCAGTGGATCGACCCCCATCTTTATTTTCGAATGGCGAATGGTATCCATATCGATGCTATTCCCGAGGTCGTTGACATAGGTATTCAGGTAATCATAACGATGGGTGGTGGACGCTTTAATCGCTTTGTTAAAATAGATTCTTTGTATACCCTTCAGATTGCTCAGCAGTAATTCATTGGCTTTCTTTTCAATCCAGTGAGTAACATCATTGCCTGCGGGACCGCCGTTTGGTGGATTGTATTTAAAGCCACCGTCATCCGGTGGATTGTGCGAAGGCGTAATGACAATTCCATCAGCTAATCCTGTTGTGCGTTCCTTATTGTATTTTAAAATGGCATGCGAAATTGCCGGCGTTGGTGTATATTCATCAGCATTAGCAATCATTACGTCAACATTATTTGCAGCCAATACTTCCATTGTGGTAGCAAAAGCGGGTGCCGACAATGCATGGGTATCAAAACCAAGATAAAGTGGCCCGCTTATCTTTTGTTGTTTTCGATAAAAACAAATGGCTTGTGTGATAGCAAGAATATGATTTTCGTTGAAAGAGTTTTTGAATGATAAACCACGATGGCCGGATGTACCAAATGCAACTTTTTCTGCTGCTACAGATGGATCTGGTATTCCGGTATAATAAGCAGTAACAAGCTTTGGAATATCAACCAGGATATTTTGTGGTGCAGGCTTTCCCGCCAACGGTGCTATTTGCATAATTAAATTTTGTTGATTGTTTTTAAATTGAGCCACCTACCGCTGAAGCCTGCACGTTGCAAGCCGTTGATAATGTATGGGCAGCTTTTCATGATATCCCACATCAATCCTGATCTATAATTTTTATTCATTAAAAAACCGGCCCCTGGTTAAAAAAATATCAATCAAAGATCCTGCTATGTTGCATTACGCATTGTTTTAGGAACTAATAATATGTACGTTTTTATTATGCTGCCATAATTTCTTTCATTTGCTTTTTGGCGTTAAAAACATTTTCAGCATTTTTTATCCGGAACCATTTAAACCATAAGTACGCTTGTTTTTAAAAAAAATTCCCGTTTATTTTGCGCTAAAGTTTACCCCATTGTGTCATCCAATGTATGGACCACTATAGTTTTGAATTGTGCCCAAACCTGGCAGCAGTTTCACAACTTCAATTCTCTATTTTCATTGATTTTATTTAAGGTGCTTTCTTGGTATCCATACTTACAACTTTATCAACTAATTTATTTAAAGTAAGCCCCTGCACAATTACAGAAAATATCACTATAAAATAGCAACAGGAAAGAATAACCTGCCGGTAAGGCGAAAGAGGAAGAGAGAGTGCCATCGCTATCGATATTCCTCCACGCAACCCTGCCCATGTAACGATAGAAAGATTTATTAAGTTCACCTTTCGCAATTCGAAAATTGCGATTAATGATATACTGATAATTCTTGCAATGAGGATAATAACAATCGATATCAACCCGATGAGCCAGAAATGTTTCAGAAACGGGAGTATCAAAAGTTGCAAGCCAATCATTACAAAAAGAATGGTGTTGAGCATTCCATCCAGCAATTGCCATACACGATTTAGAAACTGGGTTGCCGGATGATTTTTACCAAAGCTATTGTTACCCACCACCAGCCCGGCCACAACCGCAGCTAACGGTATAGATGCATGAAAAAGTTTGGCCACTACTGAAATGCCCAGCACTATAGCCAGCGAAATTAAAAAGATGGTTTGAAAATCTTTAATAGACTTTATAAGCTTGTAGGCAATAAACCCCATTATCAACCCGATAAGCACACCTCCTATAACTTCGGTACCAAACAAACGCAATATTTCTATTACGGAAATGCTGCTGCCGGAATGCCTTGTAATACCCAGCAATGTTACAAAAAGAATAAGCCCCACTGCATCATTAAACATTGACTCCCCGGATATAAGGGTTGCTAACCTTGTAGGAATTTTTGACTTGGTTATTATAGCGCCAACAGCAATGGGATCAGTCGGTGAAATAATAGCTCCAAAAACAAAACAATACATCAGCGGAATATCAATTTGTAAAAGCTGAGCAGCTCCAAATAACAATCCGCCGAATATTCCTGCAGAAACCGTTACACCAAGGGTACTCAAAATCAAGACTGGCCGCCTTAATAATTTTAGCTTCTGGTAGTCGAATTGAAGGGCGCTTGCAAATAGCAAAAAGCCAAGCATTACGTTTAGCAATATTTCCGAGAAATCAATATTATGAGCGAGTGTTGTTAGCAGGTTCGATTTTTCGTCGCCAATTTTGCCGATTATTAGCACAACAATAGAGGCTATTACTGACATAGCCATCACACCAATTGTACCCGGCAACTTTACAAACCTTTCGTTTAAATACGAAAAGCCGGCACTGATGATGATGAGTACCGTTATGATGGTTAGTATGTCCAAAACAATTCAACTTTATATTTTTATTCAGTAATAATTTTTTCTGCCTGCTCTTTATCTTTAGAAAAAATCTTTAGCTCTATCCCGCCCAAAGGATTTAGGCCGATAGGGTTTTCATTTTCCAGAAAAGAATTGATCCCGTTTGCCTTAAGTTTATCCTGCGCTAAAGTGGCACCCATTACTTCGTTAAAAGTCTGGAGTACGATGATTTTATCTTGTGTCATAAAATTTAATCTATTTTTTTTACTGTTGATTTTTTCACTGAACCATTAAATGGCTGTGGCTTCATACGGATATTCATACTCCTGTCTTCTTCAAATTCTTCCGGGAAAACAGTTGTCTTCTTCACAACAGCTGTAGATGCTGGTTTTGGAGGAATGTTGTTTTGTCGTGCAACAACATTATTTTCCGCTGTTTGATCTTCTTCACTCTTTTTCATCTTTCTAATTTTTAGTTATTAGTAAATAATCAACTATTGAATAAATAAATTTAGCTGTCTCGTTTTAAAAAAACTACGGTGTTTCTTTCACCAAATCTTTAAAAAATTTGCCAGTTCGCTTTTGCCGGGATAAATATTATCACGGCTCGGTCCGACAACTTTTTTAAGTTGTTACGATCCACCAATAATTTCCTCCGCCATTTCTTTGTCCTTCGAAAATATTGTTAGCATAGGGCCGACTAACGGCTTTAAACCGATAAGCTTTTCATTTTCAAGAAAAGAATCTATACCATTTGCCTGCCGTTTATCCTTTGCCATAATAGCCGCCAAAACTTCGCTGCATATTTTTAGTAAAATTATTTTGTGACATAAAAATTGATTCTATAATATTCAGAATAATTATTTATTACGCTTATCATGCCTCTTCCATTGCAGCATCATATTCGCCCCGCCTTGCAGCATCATCACATTTGGCCCGATGATACAATGCCTGCTGTGCGGCATGTTTATTATTTTCGTCTCCACCCCATATACTCATAGCCGGTTGCTGAATGGCACGAGCAAATGAAAAAGTGAGCGGCCAAGGTAATTTTGCCCCATGTAAAACATGCATGGCATTTAAATGAGCTGAAGCCATTTCGCCGGATTGCCCGCCAGATAAAAAAGCAATACCTCCTACGGCGGCGGGCACTGATTGAAGAAGGCATTGTACCGTAGCATCTGCCACTTCATCTACCGTTGCCTGCTCTGCATATTGCAATCCGGGAATGATCATGTTGGGTTTTAAAATCATACCTTCTAACATCACCCGTTGTTGATAGAGTTGATTAAAAACGATTTTTAAAACTTTTTCTGTCACATCAAAGCACAATTTCAAACAATGGTTCCCTTCCATTAATACTTCTGGTTCAACAATCGGTACTATACCTGCTTCCTGGCACAGAGCGGCATATCTGGCTAAGGCATTTGCGTTAGCGTCAATACAAGCGATGGAAGGAATTCCATTACCAATTGCAATCACGGCCCGCCACTTGGCAAAGCGGGCACCCACTTTGTAATAGTGAGCCAACCTTTCCCGTAAGCCATCCAATCCTTCTGTTATTTTTTCTCCCGGAAAGCCTGCCATTGCTTTTGCACCGGTATCAACTTTAATACCCGGTATAATGTCGTCATTAATAATGGCGCTGATAATGAGTGTACCATCCTTTCGCTTTTGATGAATCGTTTCATCATACAATATTGCTCCACTGATATATTTGCCCAAACCCGGCGTTGTGGCAATTAGTTCACGCCAGTCACGCCGTGCAACTTCGGTTTGCGGAATACCCAACGCAGCAAAACGTTTGTTGCAGGTACCATTGCTTTCATCCATTGCCAACAAGCCTTTGCTGCCAGCCATCATAGCAGCTGTAATTTTTATAAGTTCAGCATTATTCATTTTAATTCCTCCATGAATTTTTAATTTTATAATTGCTGTGAGTGAATTATTTTGTTCAATTAAACCTTGGGCTTTTTCATTTCGAATACCATTATTTTGTCAAGACGACGTTTAAATCTTTCCTCTCCTTTAAATTCCGCTTTCAGGAATATTTGTACCAATTCCCAAGCTAATGAAGATCCGGTTACTCTTCCCCCTAAACAAATCACATTCATATTGTCGTCTTCCACTCCCTGGTGTGCAGAGAAAGAGTCGGTGATTAATGCCGCTCTTATTCCATATACTTTATTGGCTGCAACGCAGGCTCCTACTCCGCTTCCGCAAATGGCAATACCCCGTTGTATTTCAGCTTTTGCTACTGCCTTGGCCATTGGCAAAATATAATCAGGATAATCATCTTCTGTAAACAATTCATGTGCACCAAAATCTGTAATAATATAACCTGCTTCATGGAGTAAAACTGTCAATTGCATTTTTAATTCAAACCCGCCATGGTCAGCTGCAATGCCAACGGCTATATTTTTTTTAATTGATGACATTATATTATTTTATCCATTTCCAATTCAAAATTTCCGGCAGATCCTTACCTTCTTTATTAACATAAATCTTATGCTCAACCAGCTTATCTTGTAGTTGCTGTTTCAGATAAGCGCCCTTGCTGCCTAATTGGGGCAGGCGGTCTATCACATCTATCACCAGGTGAAAACGATCAATATCATTCTGTACTCTCAGATCAAATGGCGTTGTAATGGTACCTTCCTCTTTGTAACCACGTACATGGATGTTGCGGTTTGTTCTGCTATAAGTAAGACGATGCACCAGCCATGGATAACCGTGAAAATTAAAAATGATGTGCTTGTCTTTGGTAAAGATGGAATCATAATCCTGGTCATTTAATCCATGGGGATGCTCAGTTTGTGGTTGTAATTTCATCAGGTCAACTACATTCACCACCCGTATTTTAAGATCAGGTAAATGTTCTCTTAAAATTGAAACAGCCGCCAATAATTCCAATGTTGGCGTATCTCCACAGCAGGCCATCACTACATCAGGCTCTGAGCCCTGGTCGTTACTTGCCCATTGCCAAATACCAATACCTTCTGTGCAATGTACTACTGCCTGCTCCATTGTAAGCCATTGTGGTAACGGATGTTTACCTGCCACAACAACATTTACATAGTGCCTGCTTCGCAAACAATGATCAAATACAGATAATAAACAGTTGGCATCAGGTGGTAAATAGACCCTTATAACATCCGCTTTTTTATTGATGACGTGATCCAAAAAGCCCGGATCCTGGTGCGTAAAGCCATTGTGATCCTGTTGCCAAACATGTGAGGTAAGTAAGTAGTTAAGTGAGGCAATCGGTCTGCGCCAGGGTAATTCTGATGTAACCTTTAACCATTTGGCATGCTGACTAAACATGGAATCAACAATACGGATAAATGCCTCATAGCTGTTAAAGAAACCATGTCTTCCTGTAAGCAAATAACCTTCCAACCAACCCTGGCATTGGTGTTCACTAAGCTGCGCATCCAATACCTGGCCTTCAGTAGTCAGAAATTCATCGTTCGTTTCTTCTCTTGCTTCCCACTGCCGGTTGGTGACTTCAAAAATTGCTCCCAGTAAATTTGAAATGGTTTCATCCGGGCCGAATACACGAAAATTA
>JACMPR010000361.1 GCA_014377385.1 Ferruginibacter sp.
ACCAGGTTATCGTTGCAGTTTTGTTGCATTTTTGAAATATGAAGATCCTGTCGTGTATGGTTTAAAGTTTAAGGTTTAAGGTTGTGTTCTTTTGTGCATTCCGGGAATGTGCTTTCACCTGGTTTTTTATGGCTGAGCCGGATAATATTTTACCTATATTTAAATCGGACTATTATTTCTTTTCTCTCATTACAATTACCTGTTTCTTCATTGTTGTCCCCACATACAGCTCTTAAGGACGAGCCACGATGCGCTCCGGTAATTTCCCACGTTTTTAACGTAGGTTCAATAATAAGCATTCAGTCACTCAAATGTACCCTCGCCTGAAACAGGTACGCCACTACCGTCTTCATTTATAAATGCTTTTTTGGAAATTTCGAGGGATTGGTTTTTAATTTCACATTTAAAAAATCCGAATTATTAAAACGGTAGACACCCGGTTTTTGCAGACTATTTATTTTGCTACCATAATTTGTAATCATTAATAAATGGCTTTCATTGTTTGACATTTCTTTCCCAATTTTCAGTAGTGTTGTTCACTACATAAATCAGGTGAATTTAAAAACATTCCTTTTTCTGCGATATAATGGCTAACTGAAATTCTTCAAATACTTTATTTTAATATTTAAATTATATCTTACAAGTCCTGCCCAAGGTTTTAAAATAAGATATTTCCTTAACTATGCGATATCAACGACCTAAAGATGAAAACCGATTGCTACTTGCTTATTTATTTTGTATTAATTACTCCCTAAATTCAACATGCTGATATGTCTATTCCATTATTGATTTCTTTGCAAAAGAAAATAGCTGAACGCAGTTATAAATTAGTGCTCATTATACCTGGTTTTCTATGTTCGTTTATAGCATCTGCTCAAACCTACACCACGTCGAGCCAGGGCAGCAATAATTCTGCGGGTAAAGCTTACGTAGCTCCTGTCGTTACAAAAACTTACACAGTTCCAACCTCTACACCGGGCCCTTCCCATTATACGGCTCCTGCAGGCACCTCATCAACTGGCAATTACACTGCAGGCGGTAGTAATACTTCTTATGGAAATAAGATCGTATTATTTGCAGGTTTCAGGGAAAGGGCGCAGCATAGAAAATATAGACGCGAGTGGAGCAAAAAGCAACATGCGCTTGATGCACTGAGCCTGGAATTAAAAGAATGGATGCTGCAGGCAACAGCAATGATGTCCTACTACAAATCCGGTAACTATGCCGAAGCTACAAATATCATGCTGTCCATTCAACCACTGGTGCCCGGTTCAGGAGATAAAAATTTTCAGAAAATTTATAATTACACCTGCATCCGGTTGTTATCTGACATAAGCGAATACAAAGCCGTGATCGACCTTTCAATTGCTACACCAGAGGTTATAAATGGCCTTCCCAATGACTTTGCAAACTGTAACGCTGCCGAAGCCCTGATGATAAAATCAGCGTATATTGAAGCGGTACATCATGAAAGCGGCATCGCTGTCGCACGCGACAAATGGAAGGCAATAGCCGACAGCTACACGCCATATTTCATTGGAAGAGAAAAGGATATTAACGCCACTGGCCTGTGTTACAACGTCATTGCTACACGATATTTTCAATTGGGGCTTTTTGAGGCAGGCAGCGCTGCTATCCAAAAACAATTGTCGCTTTATCCCGGAGATGAAAAGATACGTTTCGATATTTACCAGAATTTAATACCTCTTGTCGCCGTTGAGCCAGAAAAAAATACATCATTGAGAGATTTTTGCATGGAAGGCATTGAAAGCATTTTAAATGATGCAAAAAAGAAAAAGGAGGAGAAAGAATTTCTTTACGGCGTTAACCACAGCAAAGCATACCTGTTTTTTTTAAAACAGGAATATACAGCGGCGGAAGCAATACTAAAAGCAGAAACAAATCCCCCGGCAGGGTATGAATTCGACCACCATTTTTTAAGATTA
The DNA here is from genome assembly GCA_014377385.1 of Ferruginibacter sp. Classification (GTDB taxonomy): domain Bacteria; phylum Bacteroidota; class Bacteroidia; order Chitinophagales; family Chitinophagaceae; genus Ferruginibacter. The sequence continues at coordinate 1,947 of JACMPR010000361.1, forward strand.
CAAGTCTTGAATGAGCTGAGCGAGATAGAATCTAAAATTGACACCAGAGCCGAACTAAAAAAAATACATGAAAAAAGATGGGCTGATGCCATAACGCCTGCTCAAAAAGCCCGGCATGACTCCCTGATGGCTACGGGCTATTATGACAACCTTGATCAGGAGTATATCACTCATAACCGTGACTACACCAATGAGGAAAGTAAATTATATTTAAAGCTGGTAGCAGATACCACTTTAAGTAATGACGCAAGTACTGAACTAGGGGTATTTGGTGCTGAAAAGGAATTGAAGACAAAGAACTACGAACTTGCCAAAATTCTTTTCAATTCTCTGACGTTTGGTAATGAAACC
>JACMPR010000362.1 GCA_014377385.1 Ferruginibacter sp.
ATGATTCAAATGCTTTTAAGCTACCTTCGTTTGTGTATTGCCGTAAGTTAACTTCATATATCGTAGCGTTTTTACTCCAGGCCGCATGTTTTAGTTAAATATAATTTTTTGGTTGGTATGCTGCTGCATAAGAAGATGCTTTTACCTTGTGTTGTGCATACAATGTTATTGCTGAAAAAAAACGAAAATAAAAGCAGGTCCGTACAAAAAATATTTAGGGTTCATAAAAATATCTTTGATAATAAATGCGGCCTCAATAAAATACGACGTTAAAAGCTGGTAATGAAGGAATAAATTTATTACAGTTAAGTATGCATATTATTGCAGGTATGTCTTTCACAAACAGCGAAATGCGTTATCATCAATTAATTTTATTTATCTTTTGGGAAAGCAAAAACATGCTATCTGGCCGGGTTCATTTTGCTGTTAAATTTCCTGAATAAAATACATTATTGCGTAAGAGTGTGTGCAGTACCGACATTGAAACGTTTCGGGAGATTTTGCGGTGTTAATTCTTGCAAAGGATGGAAACTTACGTAGCCAGGTTTATGGGAGGTGGAATTGGAGAGAAAAAACCGTAACCTTCTGTGCCAAAATAAAAAAGGGGCCAGGATAAAAATCCAGCCCCGCTTTAAAATCCAATATCCTATGAAAAACCGATACAAAAATAAAGATTATTCTTACAATTTTACTGCTTTGTGTGAGATAGGGTGTAATATGGCAAAAAAAGGGTGAAAACACCCAAAAGGTATTATGTTACCGGTCCGGCAATACCACCAGCCTTTTCAACTCAGCGAATGCCTGTTTTTCTGCTCCTGGTTTATTCCATTTTCTGGCAAACCAGGTCCAGGCTTTCGTAGTTTAGATAAAATACCCTTTATGGAGATAACATTTAAAGGAAATTCCAACACAACATGTATCATACTCAGGAAAAATAAAACCGTAAATCCCACCTTATAATTATACCAGTACAGAAAAATGCTGGTGATCCATATCATTAAAATAATTGTAATTTTTTTCGCAGATAAGATTTTATTCCACCCAATCACGGTTGTTTTTGAAAACCAGTTCAGGTAATGATAGGTATAACAAAATGCCAGGAAAACCTGGATCCTTAACCCTGCAGGCGAAAGAAGTTGAAAGCCTTCATTTTTAACCGGCGAAAGAATACGGGCGATGGCAGCATTCACAATTTTGAAACTGCTTGCATCAAAAGAGGACATGGTGTAGTCCGAGATAACGTATGAAGTTGCATCTATTTTGCCGATAAAAATAATCAGGGGGCACAGCAATAAAAATACGCTGGCCGCTATGCCGGGTTTACTCTTGTTGGTCAGTGCACCAAATAACATAAATAGTAACGTGAACAGGTACACGTGAATGATTGTTGGCAAAAAAACAGCCACTACGATCATTGTAAAAGAAAGATATTTCAGGATGAGCACCGCAGCAATGATACTTACAAAAAAAGACAACAGCACATGCCTATTTTTTTTAAAGTACACTAATCCAACTGCAAATAGCAACAATAGAAGAAGCATTATATTGTGGTAACGACTAATGAATGCAGCAATATCGCTCATTCCTGTTTTTTTCGCATATGCTCCCAGTACAGGCATCTTCGCCAGCTGGGGAACTGAAATAATAAGGGCAACCGTAATAAACATCCAAACCCATTTGCGGTCTTTTATAAAATAACTTCGATCCCGCAACCAGTTAATTTCCGTGAGATAATGAAGCGGGCCAAGCACGGCATATGAAAAAAGAAATAGTTCGAAAGGCAGTTTAAATGCCAGTAAAAGTGAGATAAATATTAAACCAATATTGAGTATGTCTATTTTTTTTGAATTCAATTTCCGGAGTGTTATAAACTGTTTAAAGAAACGACAATTAAAGGTAAGGACAAAGTTTACCTAATGATATAGCACTCTTACAAATGCTGAATGAAACCTTGTGCGCCTTTTGAATGAAATGTTCAGCAGAAATCTACAATAGAAAACCCACCAATACAGGTAAATGTATTTTACTTCCTGCATTTAGAAAGCTTCCAATATTCAGGTTACGCCAAAACCCCTCGCCGAAGGAAAGGGGTTTGGAAAAAGCAATATATCTTATCAATATTCTTACCTAATAATCAACTGCTGAATCGTTTTCGTGCCATTTTCTGAAGTGATGATCAACTGGTAATGTCCACTGCTTAGCTGATCATCGAGAACTACGGATCTTAATACGACTGGTCCGTTTATCGAAACTATTCCGGCGTACACCACCTGGCCTTGCATATTATTCAACCGTACACTGTACTCCCCTGCCGCCTGGTTCTGGAACCGGATATTGACCGTTTTACCAACTAATGGATTTGGATAAATGCTGACAGAAGCGCTCACTTTTACCATATCCACTTTTACCGCTGAACTGTAAACGATCCTGCTGTTTTTACCAACAGCTTTGATGCGGTAAAAATTATCAGTGGTCAAAGGCTTGCCATCGTTGGTTGTATAGGTTGCAATGTTCCCGTTATTATCATTCGGCAAATGTTTGCAGATGACGGTAAACTTTTTACCATCTACGCTGTGTTCTATATCATAATAATTGATATTGCTTTCGTTTTTAACTTTCCAATCTATCTTAATTCCTTCTTCACTGTCGTGGCTGGCCGCTATTGAAATAAAGCGTAGAGGCAAAGGCAGCAGCATTTTTACAAACACTATCCTGAACCGGTTTGGCGCATAAGAACCTGGAATATTTGAAATGCTGAAATCAACCCTCGTAATGCTGGTAAGGTCAATTTCCTTTCTTGTTTGTAAGTAAGCATCTTCAAGGTAGGCTTCAAAGCCTTCCGCCGCCAGGTTGTCGGCCGTAAATTCAAAACGGTAGCGCTGCACTTTAACCCCGGTAAGACTCAGGAAGATCGTGTCCTTGTCAGCAAGCGGCTGGCTCTTGTCTACAACCAAAAGTTCGTTTCCCCTTGAAAGGGCAAGATTAAAACCAAAATTCTTACTTTTTTTTGCATCCAGTTCATCTACGGTGCTTGAAAAATCAGCATTAAAATCATTGTACACGCCGTCGAGCAATAAACTGCTTGAATCCCCATTGACAGTATATATCCTGGTTTGTAATCCCTGCGCCTGAAAGTTATTTGCAGCGTTACGTGAAACCAGATTGCTTGTAGTTACTTTTTCATTTTCTTTGAAAGCCAGGGAGCCGGAATTACTGGTTGAGTATACCAGGAACGCCTGGCCGCTTTCAATGTAGGGGTCAACCGGGCCGGATAAAGGATAACTGCCGCCGCCGGGAATGGCTTTCCAAACGCCTGCTATCTTGCTGATGGTTTGATAGCCCCCAAGGCCGGGCGTTCCTGCTTTAGGGTCATACACATAAAATAACTCACTGATACCGGTGCTGTTCAGGTAGATTTTCGTAAAGTCTACCGCAGACGCATAGGGGTTGCTAATAGCTCTGAGCTGGCCGGACGTAGTTAGCGCATTACTCACGTCGCCTTTGTAGATATCGCCTGAGGTCCGCAAAACAGTTGCAGTGGCTGCCTGTGCATATCCGTTTACGGTTCTGTCGCCCCGGATGAAAGTCATATAGCCACCTTTGCTATTGTCGAAGGGAGCCAACGTTGATGGCACGCCGGCCCATGAATTGGTAACGGGTACGTAAGTTTTTAGAGCACTGGTACTGGTATATAAATCGAATCCATTCGGGAAAAGATTACTGGTTAATTGTATGCCTTTACCAGCAAGGGAAGTATTGTTGGCCGATTGACCTTCCTGCCAGGCATCATGAATAAATTCTGCGCCATTTGTTGGAACAGCTAGGAATCTCCAGCCTTTTACGGCTGATATATATCTTTCAACAATAAACTTACCTTTTGTAGATCCCGCACCGCCGTAGATCAACGCTACTGATGCCGGAGTGATTATTTCCGCAATCCTCGCTGTTATACTTGCATCAGATTTTAAAGTAACCGATTTGCCTGATGGAATAGTGAAGGAGATTTTATCATTTAATGAAAGGGTATTTCTGGTAATTGCATTGGCAGTAATATTCTTTATGGCTGTACCACTACCAGAACTGTTGCTGAGTGAAAGAGATCCGTAAGACGGCGGTGCATAAACGGTTTGCGTACTTCCGTTTGCGCCATTGTATTCTACTGTACTATTGATGCCCAGGTTTATCGTATTGAAATTGAGCGGGAAATTACTGCCTGTTTGCCCCCCGGTTGTGCCGGCCAGTTTTAACGCTGAGGAGCCGGTGAGCGTTAAGCTTCCGCCAGCCGCTGTTCGGTTAAGGGTTTTAACTCCAAGGTTCAAGACAGCACTGTTGCTTAACAAGAGGTTAGCAGAACTTGCGTTTGAGGTTAACGATGCGTTACCCGTACCTGTTACATTGACATTTGGTGAATTTACATCACCGATGAGCAGGTTTGAAAAGTAAATATTCGAATTTCCCAAGCTGAGCGCCTGGGTTACTGCCGCATCAAATGTGTAGCTCTGTGGACTGTACAAGGGATCAATAAAGCCTAAACTGCCAAAGCTGAGGTTATTTCTGAAATAAAATTTTCCCGTGGAGGTTCCAAGGTTAACAGTGCTTAAGAAGACCCCTGTTAGCCCGGATGTTCCAAGGCTTACCGCACCATTAAAATTAAATACACTGCCGTTGTTTGCATCAAAATATATCTGTGAAAACCCGCTGCTGTTTGCAGTTGTGACGCCATTCACAGTGACGGTTCCGGCATTTTCAACAGAAGCAGTTGTAAAACTACTTGAGGCTGAACCTGCAGCCAACGCACCGGAAGAAATCAGGGAAGCTCCATTACTAACGTTCAGGTATAACTGCGGAAATCCAAAGAATCCTCCATTACCGGTTGCGTTTAGAGCTACAGACCCACAGGTAACGGTACCCGCGGTAATATTAAAATCAATTTCGTGATCTGCATTGCCGGTTGTGCTGTTTGTAATCGTAAGTAAATTAGTGATGCCAAGGTTCTTGCTTATATTAATGACAACAGTTTTTTGTGCGAAACCGTTGCCGTTGAAGCTAACGGTAAGTGATTTAAATGTTAGTACGGCTGACTGAGATAAAACAAATGTATTGAAGGAACTGTTGGAACCGAGTGTACCGCTAAAGATCATCACATAATCATCTGTTGACAACAGCGGCGTTCCTCCATTCCAGTTTGCGGGCGCCGCAATATCTGTTTTTAAAGATGTGCCACCTGCTCCATAACCAATCCATGTTCGCGTTGCGGCACCTGCGGTATACGTGGCAAATAAAAATAGAGCCGGCAACAGGAAATTTGCGAGGGTAAATTTTGGATGTTGTGATACTGTCCTAAAAAAAGGTAAAGCTGTTTTCATACACTTTGAGTTTTAGCGGCATGCGCCTGTGAATAATAATGGTCAATTATCGCAGGAGAATTTCTTGTGAGCCTTTAAGAGGATGGAGGGTGCGGATCGCCGTTTATAACAAGCTAGGGGTTGCCATAAAAAGCAGCAATTCTACAGATCTGGAATAATGTGAAGTGGTTACGATTTCAGAAGATGGGTGGATGTGTAGCGGGAAAGCTGAGCGATTGAAATCCGCTATTCAGGGTAAAGATAGAACGCGTTTTATTTAAATCAAAGCTTTTTAATATTTTTTTAGGAAAGTTTTGTTTACGGTACACTTGAAAACTAGAAAGACAGTGCGTAAAGGGCGATATGATATTGAATGATTGTCCACACATCGATTTTATTAAATCATTAAATCCTTTTC
>JACMPR010000363.1 GCA_014377385.1 Ferruginibacter sp.
AGCCAATTATAGCTCTATCCATACTTTTTGTCGCAGTAGAAAATTTGTTATTGACTGAACTAAAACCTTGGCGCATCCTGCTCGTTTTCATGTTTGGGTTGATACATGGAATGGGTTTTGCAAGTTCACTGAATGAAATCGGACTTCCGCGAAACAAGTTTGCTACATCCATACTATCATTCAATGTTGGTGTAGAATTGGGGCAGATCACGATTATTACCGCAGTGTTTTTACTACTGGTTATTCCCTTTGGGAAAAATTTGAATTACCGAAAATGGATCGTAATGCCGTTGTCAGCTACGATTGGATTAATTGCACTCTACTGGACTGTGCAACGAGTATTTTTTTAAAAAGTATTGGCACGATAATTTAAAAAAAACTTTTTAGTTATTTTTAACGTGAATGTTTTTTTTAGATATTAACAGATTCAACCCAATTCTTACTTAGGTGCGATTTACTTCAGCATATTATCTTTTGCTTATTTACCTGACAGTCATGCTCAAGCCACTGATGCCAATAGCAAGCGATTGCTACTCACATGCTTTTGAGGGTATGTCACATATTATTACTGTTCACGCACAATTTGGAAGTAATCACCTCCAGAAAGAATTGGAGGATATGACGAAAGGTGACAACGGCAAGGCTGGAAATGTAACCAAAAACATTACCGAAGTTCCTGTTCACGTTGCTAATAATGATGTTGTCCACAAACATTTTCACGCAGACATCTTATGCGTTTATTTTTCTTTTCCCATACGATACCTGCCGATCATCTACCTGTCCTTACAGTCGCCCCCTCCCCGATTCTCTTAGTAAATATTTCAGTCTCATAGCGATGTGAGCACTTTTCTAATCACGTATCCACTGCGTGAAGGGCTATACTAATAACGGTATCAGCTCCTGTAATTATTTACTAATTAATACTTATTTCATGACCAGGATTACAATTACGTTTATACTTTTCTTAACCTCACTTCACGCTGTATCGCAAGTTGTTCGTGGCAAAATAATAGACGCTGCAAGCAGGCAGCCTTTAGCATCAGCCAGTATAACCGAGGATGGCAATCAAAGTAACTCAATCGTTACAGACCAGGATGGAAATTTTTTAATTAAAGTCAGCAATTCCGATGCAAAGTTGATTGCGTCATTCATTGGGTTTCAAAACACCACAATAAATATTGCGGGCAAAAAAGATATAAGAATTGAAATGCAGCCCGGTTCTGTTAGTTTAAAAGAAGTAGTGCTTGATAATAAAAGTGTCCAGCATAAATTCGCCACATTGGCAAAGGTAGATTTAGACCTGCATCCTGTCCGCAACACACAGGAACTGATGCGCATTGTTCCAGGATTATTCGTTGCTCAACATGCCGGCGGTGGCAAAGCAGAGCAAATATTTTTGCGGGGTTTCGACTGCGACCACGGCACCGATATACAGGTGAGTGTTGATGGACTTCCCGTCAACATGGTGTCGCATGCTCATGGGCAGGGTTATGCCGATGCACACTTTATCATTCCCGAAACCATCAACACCATTGATTACGGCACAGGACCTTACTATACCCAACACGGCAATTTAAACACAGCAGGTTACGTAGCATTCTCCACCTATAATAATATAGCCCGCAGCCAGGTGCAGGTAGAAGCAGGCAGATATAACACCTTTCGGACTTTGGCAATGGTTGACCTGCTCAAAAAGAACAAGGACAAGCAAAGCGCTTACATAGCTGGGGAGTTTAATTACACGGATGGTGCCACAATAAACAAGCAGAATTTTAACCGCTTTAATGTCTTTGGCAAATACAATCTTGCTATATCTTCCAATACCCGGTTCACTGCTTCTGCTTCAGGCTTTAAAAGTAAGTGGGATGCTTCGGGTCAGATTCCTACCAGGGCAGTAGAAGATGGAACGTTAGACCGTTTTGGTTCTCTTGACCCTACTGAAGGAGGTCATACAGAAAGGTACAATGCAAACCTCATTTTGTCTCATGCATTCTCACCAAGCCTTTCATTTGTCAATCAGGCGTTCTACACCAGAAATATTTTCAGCCTTTACTCCAATTTTACATTTTATGCCTCTGACCCTGTCAATGGTGATGAAATAAACCAGTCTGAAAAAAGAAACATTTTTGGTTACAATTCCAAACTCATTAAAAACAACATTTATAATAGGTGGACATTGACTTCTACTTACGGAGTAGGTGTTCGTTACGATGCCACTAAAAACTCCTTTCTGGCCCATGTAGTTAAAAGAATGTTTCTAAATTACGTAAAACTTGGCGATATAAAAGAGGCGAATACCTATGCATTCGTTCAGCAGCAAGCAACTTTTAATCGCTGGGTAATTGATGCAGGCTTACGCTTCGACTATTTGCATTTCGATTACTTTGACAAACTAAACCCTGCACAACTTCCCTCACAAGGAAAAACAATTGTAAGCCCAAAATTCAATGTGCAATACACTGTGTCAAAAGAGGTTCAACTTTATGCAAAAGCAGGCAAAGGCTTCCATTCAAATGATACCCGTGTAGTGGTTGCAAACAAAGGCGAAGAAATTCTACCCGCTGCTTATGGTGCGGACTTTGGCATCATTTTAAAACCCAACAGCGATTTCATAATAAATATTGCCGCCTATTACCTCCATTTAAACCAGGAGTTTGTTTACGTTGGCGACGACGGAAATGTGGAGCCTAGTGGTAAAACAAGAAGAACGGGTATTGATATCATTGCCCGTTATCAGTTCACTAAAAACCTGTTTGCAAACGTCAATGTCAACTTCACAAAACCGCAGTCTATAGACGAACCGAAAGGCGCAGATTACATTCCACTAGCTCCACGTCTGACCAGCACAGGAGGTTTATTTTATAAAAAGAAGGAAGGCTTCAACGGTGGGCTAACATATAGGTTTATCAAGGACAGGCCCGCCAACGAAGACAACACAATTGTAGCAAAAGGCTACTTCATTTTAGATGCCTCAATCAATTACTCCCAACCCAAATACGAGGTAGGTATAGCAATGGAAAACGTCTTAAACACCGAATGGAACGAAGCGCAATTTGCCACCGAAAGCAGGCTCAAAAATGAGCCCGATGCCATAACAGAATTGAACTTTACCCCCGGTGTGCCTTTTTTTATACGGGCAAAACTTGCAATTTTTTTCTAGGAAATAGTGTAATTAGATCCATTTCATCAAGGTAAATAAGAGATAAAAAAAGCCTCGGGTACAAATACCCGAGGCTTCTCTAAAAAATAAAATAGGCTATTTAATTCCCGGTTCTTAGATGGCGAAACTTGGTATCTACCATAGAAATCTTACCATCTTTTATGCGATAGTCATCCATTACAAATGCAGAATCTGCTTTCCCGCCATTGTCAATGATACGCTCAACGTACCATAGTGAAACGTACTCCTGGTTGCGGCGTTTGCTTCTTACACTTTCATAATCATTCATTTCA
>JACMPR010000364.1 GCA_014377385.1 Ferruginibacter sp.
GGATATTGATGCTGATGTTAGAAGTACAACCGGACCCGATATCGGCGCAGATGAATTTAACGGCACAGGTGGTTCGCCGATTTGGAAAGGTGTGGATACTGACTGGGAAAATCCTGCAAACTGGTGTGGTGTGGTACCAACCGTAGCCACGAATGTGACCATCCCTGGTGGAAGGGCTAACTACCCTAATATAACAACTGTAACACCTGTGGCCAACAATATTACGATCAGCACGGGTGGAAAAATAACCATCAGCCCAACAGGCGTCCTATCCAATAAAGGCTCCTGGACAAACGACGGTTCGGTTACGAATAACGGCCTCATTGTTTTAAATGGAACAACCAACCAAACATTCCCTGGTACCGGCACCGGTGCATTCCCGGCTATGTTTAGCCTCACCGTAAACAATCCTGGCGGCGCAACAATAAATAAGCCGGTTACTATTAACGGTACCCTGAAACCTCAGGCTGGTAACATTGCGGTGAACGATATTGTTACGTTGCATTCAGATGCAAGTGGTACCGCAAACGTAGACGCCGTTACCGGCAGCATTAGTTATGGAGCTTTAGGAAAATTCAGTGTTGAACGTTTCATTTCTTCTTTAACCCGTAAGGCATGGAGATTCTTATCGGCACCTATCGGCGGTCCCCAAACTATTAGCCAGGCATGGCAGGAAGGACAGGCTCCGGGTATCTATGTGTCTACAGGATTCGGCATGCAGATCGTTGGACCTGCAGGCATTCCAAGTGGCTTTGATATGGCTAATTCAATTCCATCGTTGAAAACATACGATGCCACCGCAAGCCTTTGGGTAAGCGTACCTAATACCAATGTGGCCCAAATATCAACAACAGAAGGATATATGGCTTTCATACGAGGAGATCGTGGGTCCAATACTTTCGCCTCCCCTAACTCAGCTACAACCCTTCGCACTTCTGGTCCTATCAAGACAGGTGCTGTTGGTCCGCTGAGTACGGCAACTGCGAGTGGTTTTATTTCAGTGGGTAATCCCTATCCGTCAGCGATAGACTTTACTTTAACAACCAGGAATGGTTTACTGAACACATATTATTTGTGGGATCCTAAACTAGGCACTTATGGTGGCTACCAGACTTTCAATGGCCCAAGCTATACAGCAACTCCGGGGGGAGGAAGCTATGCAGGGGGTAATAAATTCATCGAATCAGGAATGGCCTTCTTTGTGGTGGCCACCGCCGCAGCTGTACCACATAATATAAGTTTTGCAGAAAATAATAAGGTTTCAGGTAGCTTCCAGGTGGCACGACCTGGCGTTGCGGGCAAACAATTACGCACACAGTTATCTGGTGTATCGGGTGCAGATCCTAACCTTATAGATGGAATATTGGTAGAATTTGATCCAGCTTACTCCAATGATGTAGATGAACTTGATGCACCTAAGCTGAGCAACTTTGGTGAGAATATTGGAATACTTTCACACGGCAAGTCGATATCGGTGGAACGTCATGCAAGTATTGTTGACAGAGATACCCTGTTTTACCAATTGGGTCAGTTAAGACAACAGAATTATCAGCTTGATTTTATTGTGGATAACCTGGCGGCAGGGGGTTTTACGGCTTACCTGGAAGATGCGTACCTGCTAACCAGCACAGTAATTGCTCTTGACGGAAATACAACGGTTAACTTTACAGTGAACGCCGATGCTGCCTCCAAAGCAAGTAATCGTTTCAGAATCGTATTCAGGCAACTTGGCCCTGTACCTGTAACGTTTACCAATATTCGTGCAGACAGGCAGGATAAAAAAGTATTAGTAAGCTGGAAAGTAGAGAATGAGTTGAGCATAGATCATTATTCTGTGGAGCGGTCAGCAGATGGTCGAAATTTCCGCGAATTAGGCACTAAAATAGCTACGGATAATAGTGGAGGCACAACTGTTCAATACAGTTGGCTGGATGAGCAGCCTTTAACCGGGGACAATTTTTACAGGATAAAAAGCGTTGGTGCTGGAAATGATGTAAAAATTAGCGAAACTGTAAACGTGAACATGAAAGCCGAACCTTCACTGATAACTGCATATCCAAATCCTGTAACAGAGGATGGATTGCTAAAAGTGAGGTTCACTAATACGACAAAAGGGAACTATCGCCTGAGTTTAATCAATGGGAAAGGACAGGTTTTAATGAGCCGTATGGTAAACCACGAAGGAGGAAGCTCCGTATATGATTTTAACCTGAACCATTCAGTCGCCCATGGATCCTATGTTTTGCAGGTATCCAAAGGAAATAAAGTTAAAGCAACCTTTAAAATTGTGTATTAATTAAGTAAACATTATTTTTGTAAAAAGACAGGCAACCCCATGAATAGATTTAGAAAATATATGATGACGTTTGGCGTAGTTATAATGATCATCCTGCTTAATCCGACAACAATGAACGGGCAAGCACCTCCAATTGACCCTGGTTGTGATCCGCTTGATCCTGCCTGCCCAATTGATGGAGGAATTAGCCTTTTAATAGCGGCTGGAATCGGCGTTGGTGCAAAGAAAGCTTACGATTTAAAGAAAAAGGAAACTAAAAAAATATAATTGCTGCCGAATTTGCATAAAAGAGATGGTTATTCCAATAACCGTCTCTTTCTATGTACATGAAGATATTTTAGCCATGATTTAACGTATCCACTGATTATTGTTCATTTCCTGTCACTTTAAAAATTGGCTAAGTAATTTTTTTTAACGAATTTTACCGCGATCAAGGTCTACTTTAAACGTGGATTCAGATAATCTTACAACATGCGACTATTTTCTTTTTTTTTTTATTACGACAGCGGAGAAACCAGAACAATACCCTTTTTAATCTTTGGGTTATTAGGAATCATTTGGTTTACATCCTGCGGGACTATCAAAAACAGCGCTTATTTTAAAACGCTCAAAAAAGACACCACTCTCCAGGGTTTTGTAAAAAATGATTTTGTATTAAAAATTCAAAAGAAGGATATTCTGGGCATTACGGTTAGTAGTTTAAGCAAAGACATGGACGAACAATTTAATGCCGTAAGTCTTGTATCAAACCAGGCTGAACCACAACCAGGGTATCTCGTAAACGAGAGGGGGCAGATTAATTTACATTTCATTGGAACTGTTACAGCAGAGGGCAGCACAAGACAAGGACTAAAAAATAAAATAGAGGAAGCGCTTCTGCCTTACATGAAGGAACCAATAATATTGATTAAATATCTTAATCACAAAGTAACTGTATTGGGAGAGGTTGCGAGCCCACAGGTTATAAATATGCCAGAAGAACAACTTTCACTTATTGATCTGATCGTTAAAAGTGGCGATGTAAAAGAGAATGCAAACAGGGCTGATATTATGATCATCAGGGAAGAGGAAAACGAGAAAAAAGTAAAGCATGTAAACTTGGAAGACCAATCAATATTTACATCTTCATGGTATTATGTGCAGCCCAATGATATCATCTATGTTTTACCGGACAACGAACGATATGTGAAAGAGGAGAAAAGAAAAAAGATACAAACAACACTTTCCCTGGTGGCATCTCTTGCTTCATTGGTAGTGATATTGTTGAATGTTATTTTACGGTAAATCATTTTAGTATTAAATTATGAGCGAAGAACAAATTTTTGAGGAGAAGCCATCCGTTAATATTCTCGCACAGATCGTTCACAGATATTTGCCTTTTTGGCCCATTTTTCTTTTAAGCTCCAGTATCTGTCTGTTTGTATCTTATATTTATTTTCGCTCACAAACCAAAATATTCGTGGCTTCCGCCAAGGTTTTATTAAAAGACCCACAGAAGAATGGTGGTGATAGCAAGGTGCTGGACGCTTTAAATATTTTTAGTGAGAAAAAGATTGTAGAAAATGAGATCATTGTCTTAAAATCCACTTCACTTATGCAGGAAGTGGTAAAGCAACTTGATTTATATACCAGCGTGTACAATGAAGGAAATGTTCAAACAGAAGAATTGTTTGCAAACCGTTCACCGGTTGTCTTCGAAGCTTTGCAAAAAGATAGTATTATCGGGGGCGGTAAATATCCCTTTTCCATTGATTGGAAGAAAAATACTTTAAGTATCGCCGACCAGGTAGTTCCCTTTGGTGGCGGTGTAATGATTGCCAACAGCATCTATCTTGTTAAAATAAATCCCTGGTATTCACGGAATATTATCGGTAAGAATTATTTCGCGGTCTTTTATTCAGTTCCCACTGCAGCCGCTTTGATTATCAATAATTTAAAAGCAACGCCACTTTCTTACTCCTCAACAGTTATTGATCTGAATATAGAAACACCGGTTCCAACAAAAGGAATAAGTATTCTCAATAAATTATTTGAGGTCTACAACATAGAAGGTATTGAAGACAAAAACCAGATTGCAACAAAGACATTACGCTTTATTGACGACAGGTTAAAAAGAGTGATTGGGGAACTGGACAGCGTTGAAAGAAATATCCAGTTATATAAGTCGAGAGAAGCTGTCACTGACTTGGGTAACCAGGCCGCCTTGTACTTTTCAAATGTTAACGAACTGGACAAGCAATTAGGCGAGATCAGTTTGAAGCTTGACGTGCTGAACGAAATGCAAAAGTATGTGACAAGTAAAGGTAAAAGGCCAGGCACAGTCCCATCACTGTTGATGATAAATGATCCAATCCTGGCTTCCGTTTTACAGCAATTGTACAACGCTGAATTTGAATTAGAATCGGTAAGATCCTCTAGCGGAGAAAAAAGCGAAGCGGTAATATTGGGAGAGGATAAGGTAGCTAAAATGAAACGGGATGTACTTGAAAATCTCAACAACATCCGTGTGAATTTTCAAAAAGAAGCATCCAATGTATCGCGTAGCATTGCTCAAAAAGAAGTGCTACTAAGCAGCATTCCTCAAAAAGAGCGTGGCTTGCTTGATATCAGCCGTCAGCGTGAGATAAAAAGTAATATTTATTCTTACCTACTGCAAAAAAGGGAGGAAACTGCGCTTTCTTCTGCGTCTACTTCGGCTGATTTGAGGGTACTGGAAAGCGGATTTTCATATGGTCCTATCCGGCCAGTGCCAAAGAACTATTATTTGATAGGTTTCATTATAGGCTTGCTGTTTTTTTTATTGTATGTTCAGATACAGGAGCAGTTTAATGATAAAATACTATTCCGGGCACAGGTAGAAGATAAAACCAAAGTGCCGGTAGTTGCAGAGATACTGCAGGCCAGCCTTAAAACACCTGTGGCTATCAGTGAGGGGAAACGTACTGTTATAGCAGAGCAATTCCGTTCTCTTCGAACGAATCTTAGCTTTATGGGACTAAGCGCTGAAAATAATTCTATTCTTGTTACTTCAAGTATTTCGGGCGAAGGGAAGAGCTTCATCGCAACAAACCTCGCACTGAGCATCACGCTCACGGGAAAAAAGGTAGCATTGCTGGAAATGGATCTTCGAAAGCCCAAACTCAGTAAAGAGCTTGGTATCAAACGTGATCCGGGTATTTCAAGTTTTCTTATCGGGAAAGTTGGGATCGACGAAATTATTAAGCCTACTGCTTATCCTAATTTGTCACTCGTCACAGCGGGGCCTATTCCGCCTAATCCAACAGAGCTGATACAACTTCCATTATTTAGCAAAATGATTGATTTGCTCAAAGAACGTTTTGATTATATCATTATAGATTCTGCTCCCATTGGTCCTGTAACTGATGCACAGTTGCTTACCCAATATGCCGGTACAACTATTTTTGTTGTAAGGCACGCAGTAACACCAACATTCTTTCTTCGGCTAATTGAAAGTCTTAAGCGTGAAAAGAAGTTTAATAATATGTGTGTGGTTTTTAATGGCATTAAGCCACGTGGCGTTTCCCTTTTCAATTACGGTTTTGGCGGCTATGGCAATGGGTATGGTTATGGGTACGGTTATGGTTATGGTTATGGGTACGGTTACGGAAGCAATGCCAGTGGATACTATACGGCCGACAGTGGGCATCCGGGTTTTAAGAATTTATTCGGTTTTGTAGGATATTTTAAAAGGTTATTTAAAAAAAGATAATTTTTTTAGTTATACCGGTAGCTTGCTGATGGCGTGAACAACCTGTAACGGTTGACAGTGTCAATATCTTCTACCCGCCTCTTCAGTTGCAAAAACCATGTAACTGAGGAGTAGCGAAGCTTTGCTCAATCATGATTGAAGAAAAAAAATGGTACGTCATTTATAGCAGGCCACGTTGGGAGAAAAAAGTTGCTTCCTTGCTTGTTACTAAAGGAATAGAACATTACTGCCCGTTGAATAAAGTAATGCGACAATGGAGTGACAGAAAAAAAAATGTATTCGAACCTTTGTTCAAAGGCTATGTTTTTGTGTTGCCTGACGATGTTAAAACATGGGATATAAAAAGCATTGCCGGCATTGTAAATTTTGTTTATTGGCTTGGTAAACCTGCTGTTGTTAAAGAAGAGGAAATCAATATTATAAAAAAATTTTTACATGAATTTGATGATGTAAAAGTTACAGATGATAAGTTAGTTTTGAATGATGCGGTTGTTATAAAACAGGGACTGCTCATGAATTATAAGGGGATTGTGCTGGAAGTAATTGGTAACAGTGCTAAAGTAAAAATACAAGGTATGGGTTTAACGCTTACGGCATTATTCGATAAAAAAAATTTACAGAAAAAAATTAAGACTTAATTTATAAAGCAAATAATTTTCTGTAACTATTGTAACATCAACAATTGTATATTTTTTTACAATAATTATTTCGAATATTATTTACTTTGTTGATAAGTTCATTTAAAACATGGTTGGCAGATAAATAAAAACAAGAATGAATATTAATGACAAAATATATGTAGCAGGACACAATGGTTTGGTGGGCAGTGCTATTTATAGACTGTTACAAAATAAGGGGTTCAGGTATATTATTACTGTAAACTCATCTGATTTAGATTTAAGAGATCAGACGGCTGTGCGGAAGTTTTTTGAGGCTGAAAAACCACAATATGTTTTTTTAGCTGCGGCAAAAGTTGGTGGAATTATGGCTAACAAATCCTTTGGCGCAGAATTTATTTATGATAACCTTGCCGTACAAAATAATGTTATACACGAAGCGTACAGAAATGGTGTAGAAAAATTATTGTTTTTAGGAAGCAGTTGCATTTACCCCAAACATGCAATTCAGCCCATAAAAGAAGAATATTTTATGACAGGTGCATTAGAACCAACCAATGCTCCTTATGCAATGGCAAAAATTGCAGGTATAGAAATGTGTAAGGCCTATCAACAGCAATATGGATGCAGATTTATAAGCGTAATGCCAACTAATCTTTACGGGCCTGGAGATAATTATGACCTTGCAAATGCGCATGTATTACCTGCATTAATCAGAAAATTTCATGAAGCAAAATCCAATAATGAAACTTCGGTAAGTATTTGGGGAACAGGAAATCCAAGGAGAGAGTTTTTGCATGTTGATGATGCAGCAAGTGCATGTTTATTTTTAATGCAAGAATATGAAGATCCCTCCATTATAAACATTGGATGTGGGGAAGATTATTCAATAAAAGAAATGGCAGATTTAATAAAAGAAATAACCGGTTATAAAGGCGAACTTTTTTTTGATACCCAAAAACCGGACGGTACCATGCAAAAA
>JACMPR010000365.1 GCA_014377385.1 Ferruginibacter sp.
GGATCTACTGAATCTTTATGCATCGTTCTTACCACACGATCTACAGAATATTTTAAAAAATCCATGTCAGTATAATCTTTTACATACCCGTTTGTAACAAAAAGATCTTTGTACCCATCATTATCATAATCGCCAAACAGGGCCGCCCAACTCCAGTCTGTGTTGGAAACGCCGGCCAGTTGGCCTACTTCGCTAAAGGTTCCATCACCGTTGTTTTGCTGTAGCATATTGCGGCTGTATTGATAGTAAAACCCTTGTGTAAACAGGTATTGAAACTTATCAAAATTCTCGGCACCGCTATGCATTTTATTTGTCTTATTGTCTTCCGGCAACATGTCTAATGTAATCAAATCTGTAAGCCCGTCATTGTTATAATCAGCCGCATCAGAGCCCATAGAGTACAGTGAAATATCATCCATAGCACTTCTAAGTTGCTCCGTAAAAGTTCCGTTACGGTTATTAATAAATAAATAATCAGGCTCGTTAAAATCATTTGAAACTGAAATATCAGGCCAGCCATCATTGTTAAAATCAGAGATGGCAACGCCCAAACCAAAAGTAAGTACATTGGAAGTGATGCCTGCCTGGTCACTTACATTGGTAAAATGATTGTTATCATTTCGGTATAATTTACTTGCATAATCCGGGTTCTTTTCCTTTCTTAATTCAGGATTGTCCTGCACACCGGCTGTATATTTTTGTATAGAATGGTTAATGATAAAACAGTCAAGATCTCCATCTTTATCATAATCAAAAAAAGAAGCCTGGGTAGAATAGCCATTATCTGCAAGGCCATACTCAGCTGCCTTTTCAGAAAAGCTGAGGTCACCATTATTTATAAACAATAAATTTTTTCTAAGATCAGGATTTATATCTGCACTACGGCAAATATAAATATCCAACTTGCCATCACCGTTTACATCCGCCATGGTGGCTCCGGTGCACCATCCCTGCATTTTATCTACACCGCTGCGTTCGGTAATATCTTCAAATTTAAAATTGCCTTTATTTAAAAAAAGCCTGTTACGTACCATATTGCCTGTAAAGAGTACATCTTGCAAACCATCGTTGTTTATATCACCAATAGCAACACCTCCACCATTGTAGAAATAAATATAATTGGCAACGTTTAAAGGACCGTCTTCAAAAAGTGTATTCTTAAAATTTATACCCGTGCTGGTTTCACTCAATTCGGTAAAAAGCGTCTTCTCATTTTCGGTTTTGCACCCTGCAAGAAAAACACTCAAAAAAAATATACCTGTAAGAAGAATAAAAGCACGTAACATAAAATATTTTTAAATGATCGGAAGATGCTTAAAAAAAAGATTCCACCGAATTTATAACCTTCGGTGGAATCTTCACTATAAAATTTCAAATAAATTAATTCTTATCCCACCATAATGGCGTAGTTAATTTGTCGCCTCCTGAGCCTAACAATGGAACAGCTGCGTCAACGGCTGTTTTGTTATTCTGCTTCTCTGATAACAGGAATGGAATTCTTCTTATCCATTGCGTTTTTGGATCTGGAATATCCGGGTTTTCAGAATTGGCTACAGGGTAAAGAATAAATGTACGGCTTCTTCTATAGTCTGCCCATGCTTCAGTTCCATCAGGGAATATAGCCAGCCATTTTTGAATGGCAATCTGCTTTTTCTGCGTAGGCACGTCTGCTGCAAATTTTATTGGCGCATCAGATACCGCCGGTGAATTCAAAAAATCTCCAGGGGCTACCGGTACATTGATACTGTTGATGTAGGCTGTTACAGCAGCGGCATCTGTTATACCCCATTGTTTCATCGAATTGGTAATGCCAGCTTCATACAATTCCTTTGCTGTACCTCCCATACTCCAACCCAATAAAGCTCCTTCTGCACGGAGAAAGTAAGCTTCTGCAACAGACATAATATTTTGCGGCGTTTCAAGAAAATTATCATTACCGGCAAAATCTGCAGACGACCAACGCTTACCAACTTTAGAATTTGCTGTTGCTAAATTCGCAGATTCAGTTAATTGTGTAGCAGTAAGTCCATTTCTTAAACCATCATATTTTCCATTTCCATTAGGATTAGCTTTGGTTGCGCCATCCGGAAGGAAATAAACAGGCAAACGGGGATCCTGGTACCCTTTTAAAACTGACTCCATGGATGCACTCATTCGGAATTCATTCCAATCAGACATTCTTGAAAGCCCATTATTATCATCTCCTTTCAAACTTTTTTTAATCAATGCATCATCGCCGGGACTGTCTGTGAAAGCACCCGCTGCAACCGCAGCCTCAGCTTCAGTTTTTGCACGTGCAGGATCAACTTTGGAAATTCTTAATGCCAAACGAAGACGTAAGGTATTTGCAAATTTTATCCATTTGTTTACGTTACCGCCATAAATCAGGTCAAAAGTTCCATAGGGGGTTTCATTTGTTTTTGTTTTCAACACAGCAACTGCCGCACCCAATTTCTTAAAGAAATCATCATATATCTTATCTTGTGCATCGTAAGCTACAGAGTTGCCTGGCTGGCCTGCCTGGAAATACGGTATTGGTCCCCAGTAATCAGTTACCCTGTGAAAACCAAGCACCCAAACAATATCAGCCAATGCAGCTTCAGCCGATCCTGGAGCTGCTGCTTTAGTGATAGATTGTAACTGTGGTACCATGTCTGTATAAATTGGGTTAAATGCTGCACCAACCCAGTCCATTCTTATGTTCAATCTGTCTGAGGGGAAATAGGTAGCAGTACAGGCAAAATACTGTGCATACTGATCAGCAAAAAGGTTTTGGGCCACCTGGTAATTCCAGATATTTGGTACGGCAGATGCTTCTGCTTTTGCAAAAAGAAAAGGCAATTCAGCAGAACCAATAGTAGCTACTGTATTTCGATCTGTGTTTATCTGATCAAACTTTTTTGTACATGCTCCCAACAGCATCACACAACAAAACAGCGGTAGGTAGATTCGGTTTAAAATTGTTATTCGATTCATATAATAGTATTTAAATTTTTATATTAAAAAGTTACCTGTAAATTAACACCTAAGCTACGGGTAGCTGGTAAAGTACCGTATTCAACACCCTGGTAGTTACCGTTTCCTAAACTCATGTCGGGATCAAACCACATTTTGCGGGTTCCGATACCTGGAAGATCCAATGATGATTTGCCTCTATATAACCAAAATAGATTACGGCCTACCAATGAAAGTTTTGCAGCTTTTATCACGTTGGTATTCTTTACCGGAATGCTGAATCCTATTGATAACTCTCTAACTCTTAAATTGGTTGCATCATAAGCAAAAAACTCGCCTGCACCGTAACGCTTACCGGAAGCAATCTGCCAGAAATCCTGCGCAGTGATAGTTTTTGAAACCGCTGCGCCATTTACGTCTACACCTCCAAGGCTCCAGCCACCTTCACGGTACGCTTCTGTAACAGCTGGAATTCCACTGAAAGCAAGGTTCATTTCTGTACCAGAAACAATGGTTCCACCAAACCGGCCATCAATTAAAACACGTAAATAAAATCCTTTATACTCAAACGTATTTGTAAAGCCTACAGTTGCTTTTGGGTTAAAATTACCTATATAACTTTGTTCCTGTGTCAGTATAGGCTTTCCGTTGGCCCCAACAATATGATTTCCCTTGGCATCTGTTGCCCATTTAAATGCAAGCAAATCGCCATAAGCTTTTCCTTCCTGCACAACCGGCGTTGCAGAACGCCCAAAACCTCCACCAAGATAGAATGTTTTTATCTCATTGCTTAATTCTATCACTTTACTACGGTTCATAGCTATATTAATTGTAACATCCCACTTGAAGCTTTTGTTTTGAATAGGAGCACCATTAATTACAAATTCAAATCCTTTATTCTGGATATTTCCTGCATTAATATATTTGCTTGAAAATCCTGATGCAACAGGCAATGCGACCTGAAGTAATTGGTTAAAAGAATTACTCTTGTAATAGGTAGCTGTAAAACCTATCCTGTTGTTAAGGAATCTTGCTTCCAAACCAAATTCGAGGTTTTTAACTATTTCAGGCTTTAAACCAGGTAAAGGCAATGTTGAGCTGATTTGTAAAAACCCGTTGCCTGCACCCTGTCCATAATTATAAACTGAATTTAATAATCCAAACCTTCCCCCATTACCTACCTCAGCATAGTTGATGTTCGTTTTTAAGAAAGATAATGCAGTAGGCAATTTTAGTAAGTCAGACAATACAACTGAAACACCAGCAGAAGGATACTGGAATGAATATGGTTTTGGCAACCTTGAATCCCAATCATTGCGCAAACTCAAATCAAAAAATATCGCATCTTTAAAAGAAATATTAGCCTGCCCAAAAACGGATTGCGTTTGAACCTGTGTAAATCCTGAACTTACTGAAGGACTTTTTGCAAAATTTAAACTGAATTTATTCGTTACGTTTAATCCTCCGGCCGATTGAAAATTCGCATCGTATTTACTATCCTGAAATATTCCGCCAACACGATAATTGATCTTTAAATCTTTTGTGATTGTATTATCTCCTTCCAACATCGCGTCAAACCATTTTTCTGTAACGTTGATTGTATTTTTCTGGTAATCTCCACCTGACCTGGACCATAATATAGTTCCTTCAGATATTGAATTTGTTCCCTGGTCGAATGTTTTATCAAGGTTAGCTTTTCCAGAAAGGGTTAACCAATCAGTGATTTTAAATTTAGCAGTTAAAAACCCAATTACCCTGTCTCTTGTTTCGTTAATAGAGGTTTGATTAACCACCCAGTAAGGGTTTTGGTAAATAGAACTTAAAGTAGATGGAAAAGTTGTTGGTGTTGCAATACCCACATTATTCAGTGCTGAATAATTCTGCGCATCTGCTGTAGAGATATTCCTTGCCATATTGTATATGTCAATTACCGGAGCATTTTCTTCACCTGCACGTGGCCTGTTTTTAATATCCTGGTTTACATAAGTAATTTTAGCATCGGTAGAAAAGCGGCTGCTTACCTGGTTGGTGATCCTAAGGTTTACTGTATGACGGGTTAAATCATTGCGATTAATAATTCCTTTGATGGAATTATTGGTATAAGAAAAATAAGTTTGCATTTTATCTGTACCGCCGGTAACACCAATAGAATTATTAAAACTGGTGCCGGTTCTAAAAAAATCTTTTACATTATCAGGTTGCGCTGAATATTTGCCTGGTGCTAACAGGTGAGTGGTAATTGACTGACCAGACATTTTAGCACCCCAACTTTCGCCGGAAAGTAGTGTATCTTTAAGCACTCCCCCGTTTCCCTGACCATATGAATTTTGAAAATCAGGCAATGCAAACACCCTTTCTGTTGCAACACCTGAATTTAGTGTTACTGCTATTCTATCCTTTTTACCTTTTTTAGTAGTAATTACAACAACTCCATTACCAGCCTGACTTCCGTAAAGTGCAGCAGCAGAAGCGCCACGCAAAACTGTTACAGATTCAATATCATCGGGGTTGATGCTTGATGCACCATCCGACCCTTGTACAAATCCAAAATCACTACCAGCAGTACCATTTGTATTGTTGCTAAGCGGAACACCATCCACCACGATGAGGGCATTATTAGAACCCTGTATGGAACGGTTACCCCTCAATACTATACGAGCACCACTACCAGGGCCACCCGAACCTTGCGTGATGACCGCATTGGCAACTTTACCTGAAAGTGAATTGATAACATTGTTAGCATCTCTTGCATCCGTAAGCTCGGAAGCTTTTACTGACTGTGTAGCATACACCAGCGTTTTTTTCTGCCGGGTAATGCCGAGTGCTGTTACTACAACAGCTTCCAAATCTGCTTTAGCTTCAGTAAGTGCAAA
>JACMPR010000366.1 GCA_014377385.1 Ferruginibacter sp.
GCGCAAGCTATCGGTATTCTGACCTGGTGGGCGGTTATTCTGCCATGTTAGGTCTGAATGTTTCTAATATTAATGTTAGCTATTCTTATGAAGTGGCTACCACAAACAGGCTTAGGACCTACACCGGTAATACCCATGAAATAATGATAGGATTCTTGCTGGGAAATAAGTATGGCAACAGTTGTCCCAAGAATGTCTGGTAAAATCCCGCGTTATGTTAGTTAGCCGCTTTGGAAGATTATGGAAAAGTTCATCTTGCTGAGGGAATTTTACTTATTGCATCGCTGGTACAAACCTAATAGCAGAATCTTTCAAATAACAAATGCTGCTGTCTCTAAAAGGTTTACCTTCTTTCACAATATAAAGTAATTCATTTTTCCACTGACCGTTTTTCAGTTGAACTTTATAAGCTTTTGTAATAATTTGCCCGGTGCCTGAGGTTTCTTCTTTTACGATTACTTCATTTTCTTCAGTTTGACGGGCAGCTGCCTGAATCACGTAGTTTTCGTTTACGCTGCGGAATGTAATCCCGGATGTGTTTTGTCTGGTTACCCTGTTTACCTCGCTCATTTCCTTGGTTTGCTGATTGATAATTACCGGCTCTGCTGCTACTTTTATAGTTTCCGGGGTTGCTGTTTTTAGAACCGCATCAGGACTAATATTTGTGAATGCAACGGGCACAATGTTCTCAATATACTTTTTTCCTGGTTGTGAAAGAACTGTAATTTCACGGTAACGTGTACCTGATTGTTTGTTTTTTATTTGCACAAGCATAAGTAAATTTAATAAAAGGGCAGTAATTATGAATGGGGCAAGAATACCACCGTTTTGTTTCTTACTGAATTGCAGGTTATGATGCTGAGTAAAAAAAAGTATCCTTTGCAGCAATTGCTTATGCTTAAAAACCGCCGCAATGGTGAAGAGATTTATGGTGGTTTGAAATTTGGCAGTTTTTAATAAAGTTTCAGCATAACTTATTGCAGAATATTTGAACTGCAATACCTGCACATCACAATTCTTTTCTCTTTCTAACTTAATTTTGTTGGCAAGTATTCTAATAAAAGGGTTGTAGAAAAATAGTGTTTTAGTGATCACCAGGAGCCAGTTAAGCAGATAGTCGTTGCTCTTTATATGGGTTAGCTCATGGATGATGAGAGTCTCTGTATCAGCAATACTTAAATGATTCAGCAAAGCTACGGGCATTAAGATAACTGGCTTTAAATAGCCAAACGTAACCGGTGTAGATACGGCACTGCTCAACCAGATTGATACTTTCCTGGAAATGCCGAACTCATTGGCTTTCGTAAACGTAAAGAGCCTCAGATCAATTGACGGCTTTGTTAAGCTACACTTGTATGTATGTTTAAACTCAAGCCAGGTATAAATTAAGTGAACTGTTTTTGCAAAAAACACGAGCGCATATAGACCAACTATTATTGGTGAAAATTTTTCTATTAGTGTTTGTTTCAATACAAGATTGTACAATCCGCCTTCAATCATATCCAGGTAAAAAAAGAATGACTGGTTATAATAAGCGTAAAATGTAATAATGGAAATTAATACCTGTGAAAACAAAAATCCAAACAATAAGTTTCTTTGAAAAGAGGGATGTTGCTTTTTCAGGGAATGCTGTATTGTAGCGTACAATATAAGTAATAAGGCAGATTGCCATAAACTATGGAATAAACTTACACAAAAGCTGTATGTAAAATGGCTCATGTAGAACAGTTATTATTTTTTCAGTTTTAATTCATTTATAAGAGCCTGTATTTTTTTAAGCTCAGCATCGGTTGCGTCAGTTTGTCCCAATGCATGTAGTACAAGATCCGCTGATGATCCGGCAAACAAACTATCAATCATCCTGTTCAAAAATTGTTTCTGGGTTTTTTCTTTTGTTACAGCTGCTCCGTAAATGTGTGTTTTATTACTATCATCCCTCGAAACTAATTTTTTTTCAAACATGATCTGCATCAGCTTGAGAGTGGTGGTATAACCCGCATCTTTTATTTTGGATAGTTCTTCATGAACAGATCTCACTGTAGCAGTTTTTTTCTCCCATAAAATTGCTAGTATTTCAATTTCACTTTCTGTGGGCTTTGTAACTTTTGTCTTGAGCATAATACGATTTGTTTCGTACAGCAATGTAGGAATTATTTCGTAATGTTAATTACTTTTTTAAATTTTTCTGAAATATTTATTGGAAATGCAAACAGCAGTTACCTTACAAGGATAAAACTTCCTTTAGAAAAAAGAGTGAGCCCTAAATCACAAACAGCTTCTACAAAATAAACATAGGCACCCACTTCCTGGTTTTGACCATGGGATCTTCCATCCCAGCCAAACCTTTCCTTATTGGGACTGAAATCCCGCATTTCAAATACGAGTTGTCCCTGCCTGTTATATATTGAGAATCTTTTTATACCCTTGATGCCCCTGGTTAAAGGAAAATATAAGTCATTCAGGTTATCGTTATTGGGAGTAAATGCCGCTGGCATTAATAAGTTTGCGCCTTTGCATTCAACAAAGATGGTTATGTTATCCTGTGCGAGACATCCACTGTCAGACACAACTTTGATGGAATATGTTTTGGTTGAAGCAGCTGTGCCAACAGGAAATGGACAGGTGCTGCAACTTAAAGAATCTGCAGGAGACCATAACCAGGAACTGGTATTGCTGCTGTATATGGGAGAAAAAGTGAAATTTGTATTATAAGGATAAACCTTATCCGGCCCGGCATTAATCGTGGGAGTTGACTTCACACTAATACTAATATTTGCAGCACTCGTAAAGCAACCGGCAGAATCTGTTAGCGTTGCAGTGTATATCGTGCCTCGGGAAGGAGCCGCAACGGGATCGTATATTGTATTATTGGATAAGCCTGTGGAAGGTACCCAGGTAATGACTTTATGTTTGGGCTCCATATCCAGCCTGACTTTACCACCTCCACAAAAGGCGGTATCGGGTGTCAGCGGATTAGCTGTGAATGGATTAAATACTTTCACTATTGCACTATCGGTAGACGCACAATTAAAACTATTAGTAGAAGTTGCATAATACTTAGTTGTTACCACCGGGCTTAGCGTTGTAGTATCACAGGTTGTACAAAAATTTATGTTGGCAGAAGACCACAGAATCTGGTCACTGGTATATCCTATAAGGGTGCTGGACTGTCCTTCGCACAATGTAACAAGTTTAGGGATAATCCATAAAAAAGGTATGGGCCTCACGTACACTTTTTTAACAAGCGAATCCTGGCAACCGTATATGTCGATAGCCGTAAGTTTTACATTATAAGCCTTTGCGGTACTGTAAGTATATGGTTGTGGTTGAAAAGCAGTATTGTTGGCACCGGCGATGCCGAAGGACCAGTTCCATGATCTTATCGAATCTGCAGATTGAAAAGGTTGGGATAGATTTACGACAGCTAACGGGGTATTTAAACAAATACTGGCAGGCGCAGTGAAATCAATTTTGGGGCCCCTTACTGTTATCGGATGATCGAGTCTGATTGTATCCGGACAATATTGAACGCCATTATAAAGCACCACGAACTGGTTTGTAAAATGCCCTAGTGTGTCGGCTGTTACGGCAGGAGAAGCTTCTGTATTTGGACCTATCTCGAGGCCTACCACATGCCATAAATAAGTTAAGGCAGGATTTGTATAATTATTTACAACTGTGAATTGTGTACTTGTATTTATGCAGATAGATTGATCCGGATTTTGCATTACAGGTTTAGCTGTATAAATCCTGGTTTTAAAAGAATCAACACATCCTGTGATGTTATCTGAAATCAATAATTTAGTTGCGAACACGCCTGATGCCGGGTAAGTATGTGAAACCGTATCCGGATTAGTAGAGTAAGCCTGGTTTCCCAGGCTCCAGTTGATGGTGGAAATATTTCCCTGGCTCGTATTATTGAAAAGAAAAGTCTTTTTATCAATGCAGGTGTTATTATAAGAATAGCGGGCTATTACACCAATTATATCAATTTGGAAGTTAACTGCAGTTCCGGGGCAGCCATTGAAAGCAGGAGTAACTGTAATATTTTTTTGACCAAGGCTACTATACCTGTGCTCAACAAATGTATCTGTAACTGAAGTGATCGCACCACCACCAAAATCCCAATCATATCTGTTAGCTGTATTAGCGGTTGCGACAAACTGCGGTGTTTCAGAACCACAATAAACTAAATCAATAGGGTAAGCTATGTGATTGGTTGGGGGTCTTCCGTATGCAAGAGAATCAAATCGGAAAGTATTGGTACAGCCATCAGAAGTGGTAATTGTTAAAGCAGGTGAGAAAGAACCTACCTGCGTATAATTGTGCGTGAGTTGAGCAGATATTCCATTAGAAAAGTTACCATCTCCAAAATCCCACATATAATTGCTTACGCTACTTCCCGGAGGAACGGACACAGCAGCATTGAAATCAGCGATCATAGGAACGCAACCCAATATTGGAGAATTGATGGAACCAGTAATACCCGGTCTTTCAATTCGGATGTTTTCTGTGTGAATGACTGAACAGCCTGTTATACTTGTTGCAGTTAATTTGACGGTAAAATTTCCATACCCGGTAAAAGTATGCGGAAGTGCATTTAATGTGCCTTCGATATGAGGAGTAGCATCACCGAAATCCCATTCATAACGTCCGAGGTTACCTGACACCGATGCCGTGAAAATTACAGTTCCGGGCTGACAGAGGTAATTTTTGTCCGAAGTAAAAGTTGCAGATATAGATGGTTGAACTAAAACCGTCCTTGTTTTTTGAGCTGTGCTGTTTGCGTAAACCGTAATAAGCCTTACGGTGTAATATCCCGCTGTGGAATATGTCGCAACCGGGTTAGCACTATTGCTCCTGCTGCCATTGCCAAAATCCCAAAGATAGCCCACCGGTGCATCTGTCGACGTTTGACTAAACAATATTTCTATGGGTAAACAAGCGTTTGAATTACTATTTTGATAAGTAAAATCTGTAGTTTGTGCCTCAACAAGACACGACATTGCCATGAGTAATATAAATAGTAAGTATTTATTCAACTGGAAGAACTTTTAATTTAAATAGGTTTCGTCTGATAATAATACAAAAAGAAAGCCAATTAGTAAACTGTGTTATACTAAATAAAAAACCGGCTGGATCGGCCGGCTTTTTACAGGAACTTACGTTGAGTTAACGTACTATATTGATAATTAGTTCATTTAAAATTAAAATAATAATGACACCGGTATTTTTACTCGAAACAAATCCGTATTTCTACTAAATAAAAACGGGGGTTTTTACGAAAAAAAATATTCATCGGGGGACCTTCATTAAGCGTTATTTCCCGTCAGGCAAAGGGATCGTCTTGTTGCTTTCGCTCATTTTTTGCAAAGTGAGAATTTGTGCAGCCCGGTTTGCTTGTATTTTATCATGGTGTAATTTAGCGAGGGTAGGAGCAATTACCAGGGAAACTATACTCATCAGTTTGATAAGGATATTCATAGAGGGCCCCGATGTATCTTTGAAAGGATCTCCAACAGTATCCCCTGTTACCGAGGCTTTGTGTGGTTCGGATTTTTTATAATGCATCTCACCGTTTATTTCCACCCCTTTCTCAAAAGATTTTTTTGCATTGTCCCAGGCGCCGCCTGCATTGTTTTGAAAGATCCCCATTAACACGCCACAAACGGTAGCGCCCGCAAGAAATCCTCCTAATACCTCCGGACCAAAAATAAATCCGACGATAATTGGTGACAGTAACGCAATTGCACCTGGCAACATCATTTTTTTAAGGGAAGCTTCTGTTGAAATTGCTACACATTTATCATATTCCGGTTTACCAGTGCCTTCCATAATTCCGGGTATGGTTCTGAACTGGCGGCGTACCTCTTCCACCATTGCCATAGCAGCTTCGCCAACTGCTTTGATGGCGAGAGAAGAGAAGATGAACGGGATCATAC
>JACMPR010000367.1 GCA_014377385.1 Ferruginibacter sp.
ACAATATATGGAATTGGGGGGACAGAACCTGGGAAGTAAAACAAATTGGTTAAAAGAAGTAACCCATACAGGTATTTCACAAATGCATAATGTTTCATTTGCCAATTCAAGTGCCGGTGGTTTCAGTTACAATGTTTCTGTAAATTACAGGGACTCAAAAAGTATATTAACAGATGCAAGCTCATACACACAACTGAATACACGTATCAACTTGTCTCAGCGTTTTTGGGATAGCCGGTTAATATTATCCAGTTCTCTTGCTATTACATCTAGATCAGAAAATCAGGGTTACCAGCAATCACTTGTCAATGCCTTGTATTATAATCCAACGGTACCTGTTTATGACAGCACGGGCAAATTTTATGAAACCAAAGTACAGGACAGGTATAACCCTGTTGCAATCAATAAGCAAAATGTAAGAGATCGCAAGCTGAGTCAACAGGTAGCTAACTTTAGGGCAGAGCTTAGGCCTTTTAAGCATCTAACATTATCCGGTACTTATACTTTGCAAAAATCGACGGATATGATTGGTGAATATTCAGGAAGGAACTCTTATTTTGGAGGTTTGCTGGTGAATGGCTGGGCAAGAAAGGCAAACGCTGATGTTTCGTACTCACAGTTTGATGCAGCCATTACTTACACCAATGCTTTTAAAAAACTTAAATACGTAATTACCGCAGGCAACTCCTATAACTATGACAATATTCAAACACAGGTGACTGCTAATTCTGATTTTATCACGGATGGTTTTTCTTATAACAATCTTGCAGCAGGCCAGGGTATCAACAAAAATGGAGTCGTGCCAGTTGAGGGCAACGTAGCACAGCCTCAAAATTTTGTGGGATCAACCCAAAAGGAATCAATATCAAGAGCTTACTTTGCAAGAGCCAACTTAAATTATGATGAAAGCTATTTTCTTTCGGGAACTTTCAGGCGTGAAGGTTCATCCCGTTTTGGTCCTAATAATCGTTGGGGAAACTTCTGGGCACTGAGCGGAGGTTTTGATGCTGCCCGTATATTCAAGCTTCCATTAGATCAATTGAAAGTAAGAGCAGGATACGGCGTTACCGGTACTTTGCCCAACGTTTATTATGGATATATTTCTACTCTTGGGCTTACAAGTGGCGGTTATGCAAATGGTCGGTTTATCTCAGGTATTAGCCCTGCAACGGGTTACAATCCTGATTTAAAATGGGAAGAAAAGGGCGAAATGAACTTTGGGCTTGATTTTGGATTTTTCAAAAGATTAACTGGATCGTTCGATTATTTTATAAGAAATACAAAAGATCTTTTAAATACGGTAGATGTACCATCACCGCCTAATTCGGTTACACAATTATTACTTAACGTTGGTCAGCTAAGAACGAAAGGTGTTGAATTCCAATTATCATATGTAGCTAAAAAAAGTCGGATTTTTAGCTGGACAATTGATGGAAATTTTTCTACTGCAAAAACTACACTGGTAAAGTTCAATTCAAAAAGCGAGCAAACTATTTTGCGTGGGGGTTATTTGGCAGGTGCTGTAGCACTTGGCGGTGTGAACCCGATCTGGACAATCAAAGGACAGGAAATTGGTACAATCTACGCTCAACCTTTTGTACGTTATGATCCTAATGGAGATCCAATTGTTCTTTCAAAGGATAAACAGGAAATGGTCTTCAGTTCCGGAACGTTCCAGGATAATGCCATACCTGTTGCCAATTCGCTTCCCAAAGTCTTTGCTGGTTTAGGCAATACTTTCGCTTATAAGAATTTCGATCTGAGTATTTTTCTTCGGGGAGCATTTGGCTATAGTCTCGTAAATGAAGCAAGAGCTGCTTTTGAAAATATTTCCGGTATCGCCAGGAGTAATGTAATGGTGACCAAAGGAGAGTTTAATAAAAGTATTACAGTTCCACACTTTAGTACCCGTTATGTCGAAAATGCTTCTTTCGTTAAAATAGATAACGTCACACTTGGATACAATATCTCCATAAAAAATCAAAAGGTAATTCGTGGTATCAGGCTTTATGTAACAGGCCAGAATTTGCTGACTTTTACAAAATATAAAGGGGCCGATCCAGAAGCAAGATATTTTGATCCGCCAAATAACACCGAAGGTAGAAGAGGAGACAGCTTTTCAGGCAATGGTCTTTTCCCTGGTGTTGACAGGTATATCACATTCCTGCCAACAAGAATTTATACTGTTGGTGTAAACGTTAGTCTTTAATCTTAAAAAAAAAAAAATGAGTACGAAAAATATAAATATTCTGTTACCAGCTTTACTTTTGTTCGGATGCGTAATGCCGGCACTAACGTCATGCAAAAAACTTACCCCCCAGGTGTATGACCAGATAAGGCCTGAAGATTTTTTTCAATCGGAAGATCAGGTCGTTGCCTTTACTTCTTCTGGTTATGCAAACGTTGCTGGTTACTTTGGTACTATGGCCATGGATGTGGGAGTTACAAGTGATGAATTATCCCTCCCCCTGAGATCAAATGATGGGTGGGGTACCAATGATGATCAAATGGCACATAACTTCAAGGCCAATGAAGGATATATATCTGGGGCATGGAACAATGCATTTGGGGGTGTAGGTACTTGTAACCGCTTGATTGAGTTTCTTCAAAAACTTAAAACAGATCAAAAATCGGCTATTGTTGAATTAAAGGCCTTAAGAGCTTTTTATTTATGGGAAGCATTAGATCTTTTCGGAAATATTCCTGTGGAATTAAGGTTTGAAAAGGCAGACCCGATTCCCTCCCAGTTAAAACCCGATGAAGTTTTTCAAATAATTGAGAAAGAATTAATAGATGCATTGCCGGATCTGATACATGGTAAATCTCAGGCCACTTATGCCAAAATGAATGCATCCACTGCTAATATGATACTGGCTGAAATGTATATCAATGCAGAGCGGTTTGGTGTAACTCCCAAATGGACAGAAGCTGCTGCAGCAACACAAGCCATAATCAATTCAGCTGATTATTCATTAACACCAGGCTACTTTTCAAATTTCTTAATTCATAACGAGCTGTCTCCAGAAAATATCTTTGTTATTCCTTTTGAACGTAACCGCATAGATTTTATTATTGTTCATCAATCTCTACATCAATCTGCTGATAAAACCTTTGGACTTGCGGCACAGCCATGGGGTGGATTTTCAGTTAAAAGTGATTTTTATAATTCATTTCAGGCAAATGATAGACGCAAGGGAATGTTTATAGCAGGGCAGCAATATACAAAAGATGCAGGCCCTATCTGGGATGCCAGTTTAGGATTTAAATATTCCAATCCGCAAGCTCAGTACAAACTCTACAACTGGTCAGAAGACTATAATGTGCTCACAAATACCGAAAGGGCATTTTGGAATCTTCCAACACTTTCCCAAGGGCAAACGTATAAGGACTTGTCACCTGCGGACCAGGAAAAAGCTGGCTCTATTGTTATTGACCCATCACCCACTCCAATTCCGAGAACTGTTTCAGGCAGGGCAGAAGATATGATTAAGTACAGAGATGAGGCCAGGATGGGAAAGTTTGAAATAGAAGTAGGTACTAATGTGCCAACCGGTTCTAATAACGATTTCCCAATTTTCAGGTACGCAGAAACATTATTGATAAGGGCGGAAGCACTTTGGAGAAAGGATAATGCAAGTGTTGAAGCATTGAACCTGGTGAACCAGGTACGGTATAGAACAAGTTTACCACCCCTAAATCTATTAACTGCTGAAACACTGTATAGTGAAATGAAGCATGAGTTAGCGTTTGAAGGAAAAGCAAGGGATATACTGATCCGCTTTGGCCATTGGGAAGACGAATGGAACTGGAAATATAAGGATGCCAGTAAGCCAGGGGACCCTTATGTTTCAAGTATAAATAAAAGATTATTTCCGATCCCCGAATCAGCTTTAAATTCAAATATAAATCTACATCAAAACCCCGGCTACTAAACCGGTTTAAAAATTACCCCCTCAGCTAGCCATTAAAAGACCCGGTTTCTTTAATGGCTAGCTTTGATAATAAATGATTCAGTGCCGTTAAGTAAAGCAAAATGGAAGTGGCGGGTGGGGACACCCGCCACGGAAAGTCCCCAGGGTTGGTGTCCCCACCAACCCTTAACTTAACGGCATTGATAAATGATTGTCTATTTTAGAATTAATTTACTTTTAATACTGGTGTTATATTAATGATTGCTTTTCCAAGAGTTATGAAAAATTCAACTTTATTTCTTTTAATAATGATGTTGCTTGCTAGCTGCTCCAATCAACAACATCCCTTTACTTTACTGGATAATAAAATAGCCGGTGTTGATTTTGTGAACACACTTACCTATACTGAAGATATCAATGCTTACCTGTTCAGAGGTTTTTATAATGGTGCAGGTGTTGCATTGGCCGATCTTAACAACGATGGTTATCCTGACCTGTTTCTTTGTGGCAACCAGGTTCAAAATAAATTGTACCTCGGCGATGGCAAATTTCATTTTACAGATATAACCAATCAATGCGGTATTGCTGGTGCCCCATCATGGACAACAGGCGTAAGTATTGTTGACATCAACCAGGACGGATGGAAAGATATTTATGTTTGCAAGAGCGGTCCGCTCAATGGTGCTAATAGAAGGAACCAGTTATTCATCAATAAAGGTGTTGACTCAAATGGTAATATATCTTTTATTGATTCAGCAGCACAGTACGGTATTGATGATCTTGGACTTTCCATACAGGCTGTATTTTTTGATTATGATAAAGATGGAGACCTGGATATGTACCTGTCCAGTAATTCACCACAGCAAAGCGATATTGTATTCACTGCTGATAAGGATATGCGTAATAGAAAAGGTGGCGGTAGTAAACTATATAAAAATATAAACCATCATTTTGTTGATGTAACCGAAGAAGCAGGTATTCACAACAGCCCTATCGGTTTTGGGCTTGGGGTAGCAGTTGGCGATATTAACAGGGATGGATGGCCAGATTTATATGTAGCCAATGATTTTTTTGAAAAGGATTACCTCTACATTAATCAAAAGAACGGAACATTCAAGGAAGAGATCGACGATCTTACAAACGAGATCAGCATGGGCTCAATGGGGGTTGATATTGGAGACCTCAATCATGATGGATACCCTGAAATATTTGTAACAGAAATGTTACCGGAAGAAGAAGATCGCTTAAAGACGAAAGCAATTTTTGATAACTGGGATCAGTACCAGCTGAAAGTTAAAAATGGCTATCACCGGCAATTTCCACGAAACACGCTTCA
>JACMPR010000368.1 GCA_014377385.1 Ferruginibacter sp.
AATAAAGAATGGAACTATTTAAATCTACAATACTTCCGGCCTACCCTGGTCGAATAAATAATAAATACTTAATACGGCTCTACAAATTCATTCTCACCTACTTACTCCACATTATTAATTTCATTTACCATTGTCCGTTGCAGTAAGCCAGGGATGTCCAGTTTATTAGACTTAAACCGGCAATCGGACGGTAAAAAACTGAATGAAAGTCTCCTACGAAAAAATCCCGATAAAATCGGGATCAAACAAAAATAGAAATTATTTTCCCCGCACTTTTATGGAAAAAGGAATTTCTTTTGGTGGAAGGCATTTTCTATCATCACAAACCATGTACATCACAGTCCCTTTCACTACGGTGGAAATGGAAGATTTTAATTTCACCTTTTGAACAAAATCTACTTTTTCACCATAAAACTTGAGGGTAGATTTGAAGTTTGGATCGTAACTCTTTTCCAGCTTACCAACTTCCTTTATCTTGCCATCTAACTTCACCAGGGGATTAACTGTAAAAGTAAAAGCAGTAGGTTCCGGGCCTTCACCAGCCTCCTGCGCATATATATGCCATTTGCCATTAATGGTGGCCGTCATATGCAATTCGTACGTTTTGTCTGCAATTTTTTTTGCCGTCCAGCTCCATTGCACCGGGTTATCAATCTGGGCATGCATAGAAGGTAAGAACACAAAGACGAGCACAACAGAGAGTAATATTCTTTTCATAACCTGGGGAAATATTTGGGGTATAAATTTTACTCAAAAGTATACTACTTACGTCAGTTTTTACTCACCCGCGCTGTTAATAGATTTGGAAATTTACAGCCTGGAACGAAGACAATCCTTTTATTGACAATAACATACTCAAATCTTCAAACCAAAGAGTGTATTAAAAACGGCTCTACCGTCATTGTTACCCAAGGCATCATTGCAGGCCCTTTCGGGATGGGGCATCATTCCAAAAACATTACCTTCTTTATTTCGAATTCCTGCTATATTACTCACAGCGCCATTGGGATTACCCGCAGCGATAATCTCGCCACCCTCCGTACAATATTGGAAGATAACCTGGCCGTTCTCCTGAATAGCATCCATTTCAGGCTTACCTGCAAAATACCTTCCTTCCCCATGAGCGATTGGAATTTTGAGTACAGTATTTGAAGGTGTAACAGCATCTTTCAGGAAAATATTTTTACACACGAACTGTTGATGAGCATTTCTTAATAATACACCTGGCAATAAGCTGCTTTCACACAGGATCTGAAAGCCGTTGCAAACGCCAAACACCTTTCCACCTTTACCCGCGAAATCGATAACGCTCTGCATCATCGGACTAAACCGGGCAATGGCACCACATCTCAGGTAATCCCCGTAACTAAAACCACCAGGCAAGATGATGCAATCTTTTGTAGACAACATGCTTATATCTTTCTCCTTGTGCCATAACGTAATTACTTCCTGCTGCAGGTCATTCTGAAGAGCATCCACCATATCCCTGTCGCAGTTAGACCCGGGAAACATTACTACGCCAAATTTCATTTTGAGTGTTGTTATTAAGTAAAAAACGCTGCATGGAGCCGGGAGCGCTTTTTAGGTGAGTTAAAATTGTACCTCCGGACTTACCCAATCATGGTCTTTTTCACTTCCTGACCAGCTCTTGCACAAAACAAAATTACATCCTCATGTTTACATTATCTTATAAAATATCCCATCACTACCGACAGTGCTACCAGGCTCCAGTGAAAAAAAAGGGCAAACCATTTTCTTTCCGGGAATAAGAATGCTGCTGCTGCAAAACCTGCCGCTGGTACTGCGGTAAGTATCCAGTAATCAAAACTGTGGGCTGCATTTAAAAATGGAACCAGAAGTGCTATCAGCAAATAAAGGTAGATCAGGCTCCAGCTTTTGCGTGACTGCACCAGGAGCCGCCTTATGTTGTTTTGAATAAATACCATTCCAATGACAATGATGATAAGCACAAAAATAATCGCCGTGTACGCCCAGCCTGTTTCATTGAACTTTGGAAGCGTCACCGACACTCCCGGAAAATGATACTTCTGCCAGCTATTTGTTAAAAAAAACCATGCCCCTAAAAAATAATAGGGAGTTAACATTCCCACAAAAGCAATCAGCCATTCAGGTAATTTAAACGGACGGGTAATTACAATGCCAACTATTATCAACAATGAAAAAGCAATGGAAGGAAAATATAATAAGGTAGCCATGCCGGTTACCAGGCCAATATTAAACAGTGTGGTTTTAGCATTGGGATTGTTGTAGAGATTGCACAACCTGGATAAAACCCAAATCAATAGGGTGTTGATGATAAGGGGAGCTGAAAGCACATACCATTCTGTAAAAAGAGAGGTGACAAGCAGGTAACTCATCCCTGCCAGGTAATTTGGTCTCGGCAGCAATCGCTGATCGTTTAGCAATTTATTAAAACTGATAGCCTGAACGTACAGAAAAAAAAACGCGATTAAACTATATATTACGGGGAAACTGCTTCCTGCGGGAGCTAGCCATTTAAGTATTGTCCGATATAAAATTCCGTCCAGTTGCTGGGGCTTCGGAACTTGCGGAAACAGGAACATCGGGAGTTTTAACACCAACCCATAGGCGAAAAGCAGAAAATTATTATATGGATTATTGGCTTTAAATGTGCCTGTCACTGAAAATGATTATGATGCTTAAATAGACAACCCAGTGCAAAAATGGGGTTTTAAACTTACTTTAAGAAATCAGAAAGGGGTTGCAGCATTTGAATTAGGATTCTAATACGGGTTTTGATATTGCCGTGTGAATTGTAAGCCTGGTATCTATGAATAAAAAATATGCACCCCTGTTACAAACACTTTTTTAAAAATCAATTTTTGCGAACGCAATATAGCTCAGGTAAACACAAGGAATGATCATCTGCCTCGCACCTGTTTGTTTTGCAAGCCGTGGCATAAACCCATAACCGGTTTCATTGCTTCTTAAAGTAGGATATCTTTTGACTTCACCGGTGGGGGAAATACTTTGATTGCTGATCACCTGCTTCTGGCGGTCCTTATCAAGAAATAAAAAATGGACTTCGCCACCGGCATTCATATTGGCAAAGGACAGAAAATTATCGTTGTCAACATCGTATTGCGTTTTGTGGATGATGTTATTCCATTCCAGCTTTAAAGAGCTGTCCACGCTTAAAACCACTACGTCATCATAATAATACCTGTTGCTCTCGTCTCTCCTGGTGCCATCAAAAGGGCGGTAACCATAGTAATATGGATTTGATAGATAGTAATCATACGAATTAACATAGGGCAGCGTATTACTGTAATACTGCCGGTTCCAGGCATTATTGTACAAGGTTTCCGTATAAAAATCTTCAGCAGAAACAACAAAGCCTCCATTTTTTTTAACGATGGTGTTCCGTATGACGAGATTGTCAAAAACAAAACGGGAACGGTCGGAGCTGTTTAACTTATAGCGAAGTGAATCCGAAAAAACATTGAAGGCTGCCCTGATCGGTGCTTCCCCATTCATATCTATTAATGAAGTGAAAAGGCCTTCAATACTTCCGCGACGCTGGCCATAATAAAATGCATTGATGATGTAATGCTTATTCAGGTTATCCACCTTAATTACTATTTCTTCGATGAGCTTGCTGCCCAATTTTAATTTATAATTTCTGAAACTATCTACTCCTGGTTTGTGCACAATTACCTCAAGATCGCTTGAATTATCTTTTCTTTTGTATTTCCATGTTTCTTTAGCAAAAAGAAAATAGCCATTATTACCTAAAGCCAGATCGCTGTAAACCTCTTTTCTATCATCAAATTTCACTGATTCCCTGGTACTGTCGAGCAAGCTGAGATCAGCGTTGTATAACCGGGTGGCAAGCGTAAGTACTTCATTCTTAAATTGCCTTTTATAGACCAGTATTCTTTGTTTGTCTTCACTGACGATGGTTGTGTAAATTTTATTGTCTGCAAGAATGCTGATCTTCGTGGTATCCAGCAGAACCGGCTCTCCCACCGGCTTTGCGGAAAGATTTAACTTCATCGCTTTACAATAAATGATGCTGTTTCGCTGGTACTGGTATATCATGTAACAATAATCGCGGTAGCTGATAAAATCTATGTTGAAGGTGCGATCCGGCACAAAGCTGAGGGGGATATTTTCGATGATATGCATATTCTTGTCGTACTTCGTAAGCACATGCTTTTGGCGGATATTCTTATAAATAACATAACTGCTGTCGAACTTACCCAATATCTCAAAATAGATATCGCGGGTATCTTTTTTGCTATAATCCGAAAACGTCATTTGCTGGGCCTGGGTATTCACCTCTGAAAGCAAAAAAGAAATTATAAAAATAGAGCATCTTTTCATCTGGCTGATGTTTGTATAAAAATACGATTAAATGGGATGCCGGATAAACGCGATGATTATATATTGATAAGAAGTAGAGCCGAGGCAATTCACCGTGCGGCTAACCGGTATCCAATATCATTTTCATACATTTACAGCATGCAAACAGTTTTAATAACAGGCGGAACGGGATTAATAGGTAAAGCTCTGACAAAGCTCCTGGCCGAAAAAGGTTACCGGATCATTATTCTCACGAGGGAACCTGCTAATAAACAAATTAACAAATCAGTTAGCTATGCTGCATGGGACATAAAAAAGCAAACGATGGATATTGAGGCTTTGAAGTCAGCCGATTTTATTATTCACCTAGCTGGCGCCGGTGTGGTGGCACACAAGTGGACAGTAGCGTATAAAAAGGAGATCGTTGAGAGCAGAACGTTAAGTAGTAAACTCATCGTTGATACACTGAAAAACAATACCCATAAAGTAGAAGCAATTGTAAGTGCATCTGCCATTGGCTGGTATGGTGCCGATAAAGAACCCGGGCATTCTTTCTTGGAAAGCGATAAAGCAGCAGATGATTTTTTAGGCCAAACCTGCCTGTTGTGGGAGCAGAGTATTGAACCAGCGGCATCAGCTGGCATTCGTGTATGCAAATTGAGAACAGGCATCGTATTAGACAATAATGGCGGGGCACTTGCAGAATTTAAAAAACCGGTGAGGTTTGGAATTGCGGGTATCCTTGCCAGTGGCAAACAGATCGTTAGCTGGATACACGTAGACGACCTTTGCCGGATGTATGTACATGCAATTGAAAATACAGCCATCACTGGTAGTTACAATGCAGTGGCACCGCGGCCGGTAAGCAATAAAGAATTAACACTCCAACTTGCAAAATCCATGCGGGGAAGTTTTTTTGTTCCTATGCATGTGCCTGGATTTGTTTTAAAATTAATGATGGGCGACAGAAGCATAGAAGTTTTAAAAAGCACCACGGTAAGCTGCGCAAAAATGAAGGAAACTGGTTTTACATTTCTATATCCTTCCCTGGAGGCTGCCCTGGAAGCGCTGAGTAATAAGAATTAAGAATGATAAATGGATTGGGATGCCTCTTTACAAATCAGTTTTTAAGATGCGGCGGCGGCTAAACCAATAAAATAATAAAACATAGATGAGGGCAAGCGTAATTACCAGCCAGGTATAATCTGTCGGCAAATTACTTTTAGCCAGGGATTTTAAAGGATTGTCCGGAAAAGTAAGTAATCCATCAGAAGCATTCATTGGTAAATAGTCTCCCATACTGCCCAGGTCGGCAATGCCTCCACTTCGAAGCTTGATGCTCCATACGTCCAGCAACTGGGAAATAATATTTTCAGCTCCGAGGTAAATGAAATAAATACCAATTGCAAAACCGGTACGCCGTATCCACACAGAAATCAATACGGCAATGAGATCATAGGATAAGGCTTTTAAAAAAAAGAAGCCCACATGAGAAAAGCCATTTAAAGAGAATGACGTACCTGAAGCAAGTCCAAAACTTACCGCCGTGATGAGCACCAGTAAGGTACTCACAATTGCGGCAATTACTGCCAGCATCAGCTTTACATTTACAAACTGTTCCCTACTCCAGCCATCGAGTATGTTTTGGCGGTTGGTTCTAAAGGTAAATTCGTTTGTCACCAGGATAATCAATAACAATGCAGGCAACATCAACAAAAAACCTGTTGTGTAACTGGTGGTTTGCCAGGTATAACTAAAATCATAAGGATTGAATTTAGATACCAGGCCCCCGGTGTTTGCCTTGTTTACTATATTCTTAAACGTACTAAAAACAATGTAATTGGAGGTAACAACACCCAGCGCAAAAAAACTACTGATTATAATAAAGGTTTTATAATTCTTTATTTTCAGCCATTCTATTTTTAAAAGTTTGAACATTCGTTTGATCAGTTTTAATTTGTAAATTTTTTCTGTTGTTTTTTTGTTCTTCCGTAAAATGATTCCACACTAAAAAAACCATCCAAATAATCGTTGCAGAGAGGCAGCGTTTTCTAACTCGTTAATTCAAAAAATTTGCTCTCCAGGCTTTTCTTTTTAAGCTGCAACTGCGACAGAACGATTCCCTTATTGAAACAAAACTGGTTCACCGCTGCAAGGTCGGCCGTGCCGGAAGGAAAAAATAGCTGCACTGTTTTTTCATTTACAATAACCCTGGCATTTCCTGGCATCTGCGTTAAAGCATC
>JACMPR010000369.1 GCA_014377385.1 Ferruginibacter sp.
TTGCGAGTTCTGTTACGGAATTTGATGCGAAAAAGTGCGCATCCAATTGTTTAGCTGTCGCTTCATCTGCAACGGCCTTGGCCCCATTTTCGCAATATTCTGCAATACCACTGCGCTCGTCGTCCGGGTCGGGCCAGGCACAGCTGGGGCAGTCGAAGCCTCCTTTTTGGTTAAGTTTATTGAGCGCCTTGAGGCCTCGAAAAATTCCTGCCTCGTCAAATATATGCCTGAAGCTTGATAGCACTGCCGGAATACCTGCTGCAGTTTTTTTCAACGGGCCAAGTTTTAATCCCGTAAAAATTGATGGATTCTCCGCGTTGCTATGTTCATTTTTTTCTTCACTCATATTCAACAGGTTTTATTGGGATTATCATAATGATCGCTCTGGTCTTCCGGGGTTTCATCCAGGCATGTAAAATCCTTTTCCACCAGCAAGTGGAGGCTATTCGTAGCTGTTAGTTGCTGGTGACTGCTAAATCCAACCGTAGTATTTTCCGGCCAGTCGACTATCATCATTTTCGGAATCAATACGGTCATTTTCCCTTCTTCAAATGTGGCAGATAACTCACTTTCGTCGCCTGATGCCCGGAGTGCGTATACAAATTTATTCACAGCGAAAAGGGTTTGTTCTTCCAGATATCCTGTATTTACAAGGCTGGCTACTTCTGGCCTTGATAACCTAAATCGGATTGAATTCCCCTTGATGCGTATTTTCATTTTTGTAGGTAATTTTTATGGTGATCATGCTTCCTGTATTACCCGCTCAACACCGGAATAAATATTAAAGCGTTCATTACGCAAAAAGCCGATCAGGGTAACGTCATGTTCTTTAGCCATGTCTACGGCCAGGCTTGAAGGAGCCCCAATCGCCGCTACAATTTTAATGCCTGCCATCGCAGCTTTTTGCAATAATTCAAAGCTTGCCCGTCCACTCAATAAAAGTATGCAATTGTTAAGCGGCAATGCATTTTTTAGAAATGAAGCGCCAACTATCTTATCTAAGGCGTTGTGCCGGCCAACATCTTCCCTCATCATAATAACGATACCTTCCATGTCAAATAATGCACAGGCGTGTATGCCACCCGTGGTTTTAAAAACAAGCTGTTTATTTCTAAGTGCCTCAGGCAAATTCGCTAAAACACTGGATTTGATGCGAAGGCCGTCTTTTTCATTTGGGTAAACTTTTGAACAATAAATGGCCTCGATGCTGGCTTTTCCACAGATGCCGCAACTGGAAGTGCTGTAAAAATTCCGATCTGTTTTTGGAAGCTGCGGTTGTATGTTTTCCTGCAATGTTACCAATATCCTGTTTTCATCAGAAGACTTGTGCGTTATTTGTTGAATGGAGGATGGATCAGTTAGCACGCCTTCAGTAAACAAAAAACCGGCAGCCAGTTCTTTATCATTACCTGGCGTGCGCATGGTAACTGCAATATTCTTTTCCAGGCGCCCGGTTGCGGTGCTGAAAGCAATCTGTATTTCCAGTGGTTCTTCCACGGCCACCTGGTCGGTTGTTTCCAACAGATTTCCCTCCATGA
The DNA here is from genome assembly GCA_014377385.1 of Ferruginibacter sp. Taxonomy (GTDB): domain Bacteria; phylum Bacteroidota; class Bacteroidia; order Chitinophagales; family Chitinophagaceae; genus Ferruginibacter. The sequence continues at coordinate 1,539 of JACMPR010000369.1, forward strand.
TTTTGTGAATCTCAACTTCCACAGCCTGCACATTTTTCATTTGATTAATTTTGATCAGTTTCTGGAAAAAATAATAATTCGCTGGAGATCGAATTATCCGTTGTTTACTAAAACTTTGGCTTTCCTGTATTCATCCTCCGTATCCACGCTTTTTATACATCTCAAATTGGCTGGAAAAAATTTATTCGCCTTGTTGTCAAACAACAAATGTTGTAACGATCTTGTTTTGTTTTCATACATTTTTAAAAGTGCAGCAGCGCATCGATGGCTGTAACATGCCAGCAACGGTTCATACATGCCTGCTGCTTCGTTGTAAAAGGCTGTTGCAAATGCTGTCTTTTCCAAAGATTGCAAAAAAGCATCAATATCCTCCGGGCATAAAAAAGGATAGTCGCAACCAATAATCAACATGTCTTTTCCAGGAAACTGTTGAAACGCAGTCAGCAGAGCAGCCATCGGGCCAATGTTGTTGTAGATTGAAAGATCTGCTAAAATCGGGTAACCGTTCAGTATAGTATCAACCTGCGTGCTGTTACAGGAAATGAAAACTTTTTCACAAAAAGGTTCAAGCATGTGGTAGAGGTGGAGGTATTGTGGCCGGCCGTGGTATTGCAGCAGGCTTTTATCCGTACCCATCCGGGAACTGCGACCACCGCAAACTACGATACCATACAACCCAGGTAGCCCGGAGAAATTTTCTGATGAGAGGGGATGATTCATACTGATTAATAAAGATAGACAGGATATGTTGATGTAAAATTTTATGCTGTATAAGGTATAATATTTTTATATATCTTCATTAAAAACGTACACAAATGAAACGCTTTAAACCAACGCTAACTTTTATTTTATTGATTTGTATTTCCCTTAGCATTGAGGCTCAGGTTCCGGAAGCTGCATTGGATAATGTCAGGAATAACTATGCTTCCGAAAAGATATTTATCCATTACGATAAAGCGTGTTATGTAGCAGGTGAAACTATTTGGTTCAAAGCATATTTTTTGTCAGGATTTTTGCCCTCCACACTCAGCACAAGCATTAGCGTTGATTTGGTAAATGATTCGGGCAGGGTTACAGACAGGAAGATTCTGCCAATCATCAACAGCGTTGCAAACGGAAGTTTTGAACTTCCCAGGAATGCCGGCCAGAAGAACTACACCGTGAGAGCATACACCCGTTATCTCATGAATTTCGGCAAAAACAGTTTTTATTATCAGCAAATCCCTTTGTTCAACCCTTCTTCGCAAACAAACAATTCGGTTCCGCAAAAAGAATTCAGCTTTTACCTGCTGCCAGAATCAGGTAATCTTGTGGCTGGGATAAATAATGTGGTTGCATTTAAATGCACAGATCAGTGGGGATATCCTGCGGAAGCAAAAGGTAATGTAATAAACAGTTCTGGTGCGATAATTACTTCTTTCAGCTCAGCACATGATGGCATGGGAAAATTTAATGTAACACCCGTTGCCGGTGAAACCTATACCGCTGTTACCCGGGTGGGAGGGGCTTCAGAAATCAATAAAATTTTACCCGCTGCCAATGCATCAGGAACCTCGCTCAGCATTCAAAAAACAAATGGTAAAACATATTTTGTTGTAAACAGCGAAACGGTTTTTAATGAAAATCTGCAACCAGCGTATATACTGGCCGTTATGGAAGATGCTGTGATATTCAAAACCAGTTTCCCTGATGGTCAAAAAAATTTTAAAGGAGAAATACCGGTTGCATCTATTCCTGGTGGAATTATGCAGCTAACTGTTTTTACTAAAGCAAATCAACCCCTTGCTGAAAGACTTTTGTTTATTAACAACCAAGATTATGTTGCCGGAGGAAAACTTAGTACAGAGCTGGTATCCACGGATGATCGGGCTAAAAACAGCTATTCTTTTGAATTAGCGGATAGTTTGTCTGGCAGTTTCTCTGTTTCGGTAACAGCTGCGGATAAGGAGATCAAACAAATTGGGACAGACAATATTATTTCACGCTTTTTGGTAACAAATGACTTAAAGGGATATGTACACAATCCCGCATATTATTTCGAAGGAGATGAGGAGGAAAGAAAAAATAACCTTGACCTGGTGATGCTCACAAACGGGTGGCGAAAATTTTCCTGGAATGAAATATTATCAGCAAGGCTTCCTTCCGTTACTTATAAAGATGCCGGCTATATAACCCTGCAAGGATCAGCTTTTGATGAAAACAGCGGCAAGCGCCTTTCCGAAACCAGCCTGAGTGTGTATATAAAAACGAAAGATTCCTTAAACGACATGATCATATTACCCGTGACCAAAGAAGGTACTTTTAATTTGCCCGGCCTAATATTCAGGGATACGGCCACTATGTTTATTTTTAACAGCGGATCAAAAAACAAACGCACCGTTCTCCAACCGGCCACGCTTACAATTTCAGCCCTGTTCAATGTTGCCTCGCCTTCTTTTATGGTTTCGCCAATGCCTTTGCGGTTACGCGACGGAACTGAAAAAATCAAGAATTTATATAGTTCGGTGTTAAGCAACCTCGAGAACAAGTCCATTCTCTTGAGCGAGGTAAAATTAAAGGCGAATACTAAAAGTGCTACGCGGTTATTGGAGGAAAGGTATATTAAGAGCGCCTTATTCAGTTCCTACGCAGCAAAAACACTTGACCTCGTTAATGACAGGAATGCCGCAAATACTTCTACAAATATTTTTGAATATTTGAAAGGAAGGCTTAGTAGCGTTACCATTACGGGCAGTGCAGGCAATTACTTCATAAATTACAGGAATAGCATGAATTTGTCAAGCGGGTTATTGTCAATGGATTTATTTTTGGATGAAATGCCAACTTCTACGCTGCAGGTAGCTACAATACCGGTTTCCCAAATTGCGCTCGTGAAAGTCTTCTCCAGTGGTTTTGTTGGTTCTGCGGGAAATGGCCCCGGCGGCGCTATGGCCATCTACACGAAAAGGGGTGACGATACCTATAATGTTACGGCAATGGACAACACGTTCAGGTTGAAGCTGGAAGGATATTCGTCTGTTAAAGAGTTTTTTTCACCGGATCACAGTAGTGGAAAAACAGCAACTTCAAATATGGATTACAGGACAACCCTGTACTGGGATCCATATCTCCAGACAGACCCTTCCAATAAAAAAATCAGTTTTTCTTTTTTCAATGCAGACCAGGTAAAAAAATTTAAGATAGTCCTGGAAGGAATGACTGCAGACGGAAAATTAGTACATGTGGAACGGCTGGTAGAGTGAAAGCTGAGCGTGGAATTTTAAAAAAAGCTGGTCATTCAAACTGGTTTTCGATCTACAACTTTTGCCTTACAAAGGAGAACATATTATCTTTAAATACATAGTACCCGCCTGCATTTCCGGCGTTGAATAAAATTCCAAACCTATTCCTCAAAAAAGTTACTAAATATCAATTTAGATGTGTATTTTTATTACTTAAAACAAATACAATGAAGAAAATACTTTTTATAGCATTGTCCGTAGCAGCATTTTCAAACCTTGCCACTGCACAGGAAGCAGCAGTTTCAGCTAAACGTGCACCGGTAGAGAATCAGCAAGCAACGAAGGCAAGAGCTGAATCAGCTGCAAAGGCCAACCTGAGCAGGGAAACGCCCGCAAAACCTGCAGCAGGGTATTCAGCTAAATACAAAAAAGCAGGGGCCACGCAGGCTCAGTCAGCGGTTCTTGCTGAATCAATGCGAAGTCTTGATAAAAGAAAAACTGACGTTGAAAACAATATGCAATTAACCGCGGAAGAAAAGAAAAAAGGCCTGGAAGCTGTAGAAGTTGAAAGGACAGCTGTTCTGGAAAAGAGTATGGGTGAAGTAGCTAATAAAAAACATAATCAGCAAAAAGAGTCTAAACCCCAGGTAAAGCCTGCCAAATCAAACTAAGACTGTTAAAATAATAATTCTTTAAAAGAGGCTGCTAACGCAGCCTCTTTTTGTTTGTGGTATATTTTTTTTGGCTGAACTTCTTCAGGCTTTATAAAGTAAAAGCACTACGTATCTCTACGATCCCTTGAAGTAGAATCACTCTAAGTTTGTTCTTACAGAAATAAATTGGATATCGCTTCGTTAAGAACAGTAATTATCCAATTTCCGGTTCTATATCCAATATCCATGAATCGAATTCTACTTTCTGCATTCCTGTTATTTAGCGGAGCTGTCCAGGCTCAACGCCCTAATAAACCTGTTGCCATAGCCGGCATCACTTCTACTAAAAGATTTGCCGCAACAAAATGGCAGGAGCAAGAGCCCTACGTAAATGGTTTCGCCAGGGTATTACAGAACAATTATTTTTCCTTTCTTGATAAAACGGGCAACCTTATTTGCCCATTGCAGTTTGAGGATGCCCGGAATTTTGTAAAAAGACTGGCTGCTGTAAAAAAAGCTGATAAATGGGGCTTTATTAATGAACAGGGCAAGCCGGTAGTTCCTTTCCTCTACGAGATTGTATATGATTTCAAGGAAAACGTAACACCGGTGTTTAATGGTGAAAATTGGATGCTGATAGACGCTAACGGATTTATCGTCAAAACACTTGATATTACAGCATGTTATGGCTTTTTAAACGGGCAGGCAAAAGTTGTAAAAAATGGTCAAGTGGGTGGGATGAATGTTTCAGGGGAAATTGTTTACTCCGGGCAAATGATGGCAACAGCATTGAATAGTTTGAATAGAACCGGCGCCAGTAGTGTCGTTGGTGACTGTCCGAATAACATAAATTTTGAAAATGGCAATTTTACCAACTGGAATTGTTTTACGGGCAATGCGGATTCTGTTGGAACAACAAATGTGATTGTCGTGACTCCTTCTGCCCCGGTGCCTAACCGCCACAGGCTGATAAACAGGGTACTCCCATCTGCGATTGATGCCTATGGATTGTTTCCAACCAATCCTCCCGACGGCAGTAATTTCGCAGTGAAGCTGGGAAACACGCGGATAGGTGGAGAAGCCGAACGGATTCAATATGTAATCAGGATTCCGGCAAATGACAGTAATTTTTCTATCAGGTACGATTACGCGGTAGTCTTCCAGGATCCCGGACATACTGAATGGACGCAACCGAGATTTACCGCTAAACTTTTTGACTCTGCAGCTAACGCGTACATTGATTGTGCGTCTTTTGAGTATATATCCACTTCCAGCTTACCAGGATTCGCTGTTTCTACAATTGATACTTCAGTAATCTATAAACCATGGGCTTCTGCATTTATAAGTTTGCGTGGACATGCCGGGCAAACACTTTACCTGGAATTCACAACAGCTGATTGTGTTAGAAAGGGACATTGGGGCTATGCATATGTAGATGTAGAAAGCGTGTGCAGTCACGCAATTGATATGAACTACGCATGTAGCACCGGTATTGCCAGCCTGAGCGCACCACCGGGTTTTGAATTTTATAATTGGTGGAATCAAACTCATACAAGTTTGCTGGGTACAGGCCAAAGCATTGTCCTGAATCCGGCACCCCCGGTTAACAGTACTATCTGGCTGGAAATGATTCCTTTTAGCGATTTCGGTTGCAGGGATAGCATGCCGGTGCAGATTACGGGATCATTCACCCCTCATTTTGATATTTCTGAAAGGGTTGGTATATGTGCACCACACAGCTTCACGTTTTACAACAGGGATCTTCCCTCCCAATCTGTTACCTGGGATTTTGGTGATGGCCAGGCTGGTATTGGTGATACAGTAACCCATTTATATACACTTCCAGGCACTTTCATCGTAACGATGAATGTAAACCTCCCCGGCGGCTGTAACGGTATCTTTATTGATAGCATAAAAATCCTCCAGCCAACGGCTGCTTTTAATTATACTGCAGGCAATTTTTGTGGAACGAGAGATGTCATCTTCAATGCTAATGTTTCCAATGTTGATAGTCTTATTTGGAACTTTGGCGACGGTGTGATACTAAGCACAGATCTTACCAGTGTTTCCCATTTGTATTCATCGCCAGGGATTTACATTCCAAGCTTGTTATTAATTTCCAATAACGGTTGCGAAATTACCGTTCAGGGACCCGATACGATAAAAATTGAAAACCTGGTAGCTGGCTTTTCTTTTACGCAACAAAGGAACTGTGGAAGTACAACCATATTTCTTACCGACACCTCTCACGCTTATTTTGGAATCGGGTTAGATAGCTGGGATTTTGGTGACGGCCAGACGGGAGTGGGAAACAATGTTAGTCATACGTATGCCACAGCTGGAAACTACAGCATACAACTGATTGTAAGCACACTCACAGGCTGCCGGGATACCATTGTTAAACAAGCAGGGGTTTCAGTTAACAATGTTCCGGTTGCTTCCATATCTGGGCCAGCTACAGGTTGTTCCTCATCAATACTCACTTTTACAGGAGCTGCGCAATCAACGGACCTGGTAAATTATATGGCATGGACGGCCTCCAACGGCAGCAGCACTTCGGGCAATTCATTCAACGTCAATTTTGCACAAGCAGGTACCTACACCATACAACTGATCACGGGAACGGTTAATGGCTGTTATGATACAACGGCGCAGCAGGTTAATATTATAGCTGCCCCCGATATGAGCCAACCGGCAGACCAGGAAGTCTGCGACGGATCTACAGTTGGGACGATAGCATTTTCCAGTTCAATAAGTAACACAAATTTTACCTGGACAAATGACCAGCCATCTATCGGATTTGCAGCAAATGGTACGGGAAATATTAATTCTTTTACGGCCGCAAATAACACAGCTCTGCCGGTAATTGCCACTATAACGGTTACGCCCGGTGGAAATAGTTGTCCGGGAAACAGTAGAACATTTACGATTACCGTTAACCCGCTGCCGTCCGTAATACAGCCGGCTGACCAGATCCTTTGCAACAGGGGAGTGAGCCAGGCGGTGATATTCAACAATTTTACAAATGCGGTGAATGCTGCAATCAATAGCTGGACAAATGATTCACCCGGTATTGGGCTTGCTGCCGGCGGTACAGGAAATATTCCTTCCTTTACGGCGATCAATAATGGCCCGGACCCGATTATTGCCACCATCACCATCTTAAGCTCCAATAATGGATGCGAAGGCACTCCACAAACCTTTACGATCATTGTAAATCCAACACCAAATGTTACACCGCCAGCTAACCATTCCTTGTGCAATGGCGAGGCGGTAAATAGCCTTCATTTTGGAGGTTCAGTCAGCAATACTGTTTACACCTGGATAAATGACAACCCCGCAATTGGCATACCGGCAACGGGATCGGATAGCATCGCCACATTTTATGCAGCTAATAATTCTTCGGCTTCTGTTACCGCTAATATCCTAGTAACCCCTGCCGCCAATGGTTGCCAGGGTATTGCCGCTGCTTTTAGTATCCTGGTAAATCCTACACCTGATGTTAACCAGCCTGCGAATCAATCATTGTGTGCGGGCAATCCAACAGCCGTGGTTCATTTTGCAGGTTCAGTGAATGGCAATACATACAACTGGGAAAATGATCAACCCTCAATCGGACTAAGCGCTAACGGTACAGGAGACCTGCTCTCATTCAATCCGAACAATAACGGCAACATGGATGTAACCGCTAACATTACAGTAACTCCGATGATAAACGGTTGTCCGGGAACCCCCTTAAATTTCAGCTTAACTATTTTGCCAACGCCGGGAATGATACAGCCCCTGAACCAGTTTCAATGCAACGGCGAAACAACAGGGGCTATGACTTTTATGAGCCCGGTTGCCGGAACTGTTTTTAATTGGACAAACAGTCTTCCTTCGGTTGGACTGGCAGCCATTGGCACAGGAAATATTCCTTCTTTTACCACAATGAATAACACAAATGTTGCCGTAACAGCTGCGATCACCGTTACACCTTCAACAAATAACTGCCCGGGTATTTCAAAAACATTTTACATCTCTGTTGATCCAACGCCTGCTGTAACACAACCGGCAAACCAGGTACATTGTAAGGGAGAAGCTGTTACCGCTACCACTTTAACCGGTAGTGTAACAGGTACCTTTTTTACGTGGATAAACAGCGCAACTGCAATTGGTTTAGCGGCTAATGGCACAGGTGATGTTCCCTCTTTTACCGCAGTAAACAACACAGCTTTCCCCATCACCGCGGTGATACAGGTTACGGGAACGGCTAATAGTTGCGGAAGCGTGATAACGGTATTTACCATCACAGTAAATCCTTCCCCGATCGTTGATCCAACGAATGATGTAGCTGTTTGTAATGGAATTGCCAGCCCTGCAATACCACTTACAGGCCCTGTGAGTGCAACGACTTATACCTGGAAAAATGATATTCCCTCCATTGGCCTGCCGGCTACGGGTGCTGGAAATATCCCTTCCTTTCTTGCATTAAACAGCAGCGGTTCTCCTGTAATTGCAACAATCGTTGTATTTGGTAACAATAATATTTGCACGGTAGCCATTGATACCTTTACCATCACCGTTAATCCATCGCCTGCTGTTCAGGCTAATAATAATACAAATGTTTGTCTGGGAAGCCCGATACAATTAGCGGGAACAGGTGCGGCACAATTTTCATGGAGTCCTTCGTTGGGGCTAAGTTGCACCGATTGCCCTGATCCATGGGTAACTCCTTCGGATGATATTACCTACAAAGTAAAAGGCACGAGTGCCTTCGGCTGCGTAGCATACGATTCTGTTTTATTGATGGTTAGAAAGCCTTTTGAAATGCTGGCGCCACCAAACGATACGGTTTGTGCAGGAAGGTCGGCTATATTAAATGCATCCAATGCAAATACCTACGTCTGGTCTCCGCCAAACGGGCTGAGTAATGTAAGTATTGCCTCCCCAACCGCTACGCCAACAACTACTACGCAATACCGTGTGGTAGGGTACGATGCTTATCATTGCTTTACTGATACCGCCTATGCTACCATTACAGTTGCGCCACAGCCATCTGTGAATATTGGAGCGGACATTACTTCCACAACCGGAGCACAAATCAGCTTTACACCCAATATTCAAAATGGTCCCGTTGTTCAATATTCCTGGACACCAGCAAGTGAGCTAAGCTGCAGCGATTGTGCATCACCAACAACAACGGTAAAGAACAATATGATGTTTACGCTTTCAGTGGAAAATAGTTTTGGATGCAGGGCTGTTGATAGCATTTTCCTGACTGCATTTTGTAAAAAAGCAGAAGTGTTTGTACCCAACGCGTTTACGCCGGACGGTGACGGCCTGAATGACATCCTTATGATTCGCGGTTCAGGTATAACGGTAAAATCTTTCCGGGTTTTTAACCGCTGGGGAGAAGTGATATTTGAAAAATTAAATTTCAGTCCAAATGATCCAAAGTATGGCTGGGACGGCAAGCGTAGGGGAGTGGCCGCTACACCGGACGTATATGTTTATACTGCTGAAGTTGTATGCGATAACGGTGCCGTTTACACGTACAAAGGAAATACCACTATCCTAAAATAATTCACCCCATGAAAGCCCTGAAAATATTTTATACCGTTTTTCTTTTCCTGCTGGTTGCAAAATGCAGCTTCGGACAGGATGTAAACTTTTCACAGTTCTACGATTTGCCGATGCTTCGGAACCCGGCATTGGCAGGTATCTTCACCGGTGATGTACGGTTTACTTCGGCATACAGGAATCAATGGGAGAGCGTAACCACGCCTTACCGCACCGTTGCCCTCGGCATTGAATTGAAAAAATCATTGGGTGAAAATTCTGGTGACTTTCTCACTTACGGCATACAGGTTACAAAGGACATGGCTGGTGATTCAAAACTAAGCAGAACCCAGGTGTTTCCTGTATTAAACTATCATAAATCATTAAGTTCAAATAAAGATTCTTACTTGTCGGCTGCATTTATGGGCGGCCCGGTTATGCAACAGTTCGATCCCTCTAAATTAACTTTCGATGACCAGTATGTTGGCGGCGCATACAGCCAGTCCAATCCAACCAGGCAGACTTTCAGCACTACAAAACTAACTTATTGGGATCCCGCTGTTGGTCTTTGTTACAGCAGTGTTGCAGGAGAGAATACTACTTACTACATTGGTGCAGGTGTCTATCATTTTACAAAACCTAAAGTAGCCTTTCAAAAACAAAATGACATCAGTTTAAATACCAAGTATGTACTCAATGCAGGATTCTCAACGGCGTTGAACTATCAAAGCAAACTAACTTTCTACGGCGATTATTTTACGCAGGGTGGAAGCAGCCTTGCACAGGGTGGCCTGCTATTTACCCGTGACCTGGATGAGAGAGAGGATAAACAAAAATTAGCCATTGCCGGTGGATTATTTTACCGGCTGAACGATGCATTCATTCCCGTGGTAAAACTGGAATATTATCAGTTGGGCATTGGAATAACCTATGATGTAAACAGCAGTAAATTAAAGACTGCTTCTCAATCACGCGGTGGATTTGAATGTACACTTTCCTACAAAGGGTTCCGCCATAACCGGAACAGTTCGCTGGATATGGTAAGGTGCCCCAGGTTTTTTTGAAGCCAGGAAAATGCCTAATGGATACCTGCATTTCACTGCTGTTTTATACTATTTAATTACCTCAGAGCCGTTAACCGATTCAGTGGACTCATTCACTTTTTTCCCTACCTTCCGTGAATGAAGCATTTTAAATTCTATTCCAAAGAAGATATTTTATCCTTAACCAAAGTGCGACGCTTTGAAACGAAACTGGGCGAACGGATCCGGTATTTAAAAGCTGGTGCAGATTGGCCGGAGGTTTTACATCAATCTTCCGCAAAGTACGTGCTCATCGGCATACCTGAAGATATTGGAGTGAGGGCCAATCTTGGGAAAGGTGGTGCAGATACCGCCTGGCTGCCGTTCCTATCATCTTTCGTGAATACACAAAGCAATGATTTTTTAACCGGTGACAACATCCTGTTGCTGGGACATTTCGATTTTGGCGACATCAAATATCTCATTGATAACAATGCCTACAACCAGGAAGAACTGATAGACGCCTATCGGCATGCGGTAAATATCATTGATGAGGAAGTAGAAAACATGATGAAGCTGATTGCTTCTGCAAAAAAAATACCGGTCATCGTTGGAGGAGGTCATAATAATTCTTACCCTATCATCAAAGGCGTTTCCAAGGGCTTACACAAAGCAGCAGTTATACCACTGGCACAAATAAACTGCATCAACCTGGATGCACAGGCCGACCTTCGTCCTACAGAAGGACGGCATAGTGGAAACGGTTTTAAGTATGCAGAGACAGATGGTTTTCTTGGCAAATACGCCATTATCGGGCTACACGAAAATTATTTGCCTCAAAATGTACTCATGGAAATACATGGCAATCCCCTTATTGATTATGTTAGTTATGAGGATATTTTTATTCATGAGAGAAAGAATTTTATCCAGGCGGTGGCCCACGCAACAGGCTTCACCGAGAATACGCTTACGGGAATTGAACTTGACCTTGATTGTATTGAGCGGGTGTTAAGCAGTGCCTGCACACCTTGTGGCATCACCCCGCTGCAGGCCAGGCAGTACATCAACTTTACGGCAACCGATTCAAAGGTAGCCTACATTCATATCAGCGAGGGCGCATGCCAGCTGGCTGACGGCAGAAAAGATGATACTACGGGTAAGCTTATCAGTTATCTTATTGCGGACTTTATAAAAGCCAACTCCCCCGATCAATGATGGAAGGTTAATATTGAACAAGAAAGAGTAAAAAAAATTAATTATCCAGCGTTTTAGAACTCACAACTGTTCAGTCAGTTCTTTTTCAGTAACCACGCCATCTTTTCTCCACACTTGTTTACCATCTTTGAAGATGATGAAAACCGGCAAGGCAGTAACCTTGTATTGGAGAAGCATGTCCTGGTCGGTTCCGCCATCAACTTTTACAACGGTGAATTTGCCGGGATTGTTTTTTTGAAGGGATATCAGGATGGGTTCCATTTTTCTGCATGGCGGGCACCAGGTGGCGCCAAAATCTACCAATACTGTTTTGGAATTATTGATAGCGTTATTAAAATATTGTAAGTTCATTTGATTTTCTCCGGCTTTACCTTCAAGTGCCCGCTTGCCTGCCTGCCACGCAATAATCCCACCTTGCAGCTCATACACATTGTTGTAGCCGGCTTCTCTCATTTTGGCAGCAGCACCTCCGCTTCTTCCACCAGACAGGCAATATACATATACAGGTTTGTTTTTATCAATAAAAGCAATCCGACGGTTAAATTCGGCGGGATCATTCCAATCGGCCTGCAAAGCATTGGCAATGTGGCCTGACTGGTATTCACCGGCAGTTCGTACATCCAGCACCTGCACAGAATCTCCGTTACTGATTGCTTTGTCAAACTCGGCAGCGGTTAAACTTGTTTTATTTTGTGCAATGCAGGATTGCATTACCAGAAAAATAAAAAACGCCGGAAAAATTGTACCTGTTTTTTTCATTCCACAAATTTACTTACTTAATATCAAAAATAAAACGCCACCTGTTTTAAAGAGATGGCGTTTATCTGTTATGAAGGCACTTATGATCGAATTGCTAAGAGACTCTGATAAAAAAATTTACCCGAAAAATCTTCGGATTAAATTCATTCCGGGGACAGATACTGGGCGTAAGCGTAGCCTTCCTCTCCATTAGTAGTTCTGATTTTCCACCAGCTGTCATCCGTTTTTTCTACGAGGGTAACTATTTCATTGTGTGCTGCCTTGCCTACTACGCTTGCCTCTGTGCTTGGCTGGCTCCTGATGTTTAGGTTGGTAGAATCTGTTGTAACTTTCAACCTTGCACCTGCCTCCGCCTTTACATCTATATTCATCATCAGGTCGCCACTGGCCATGTTGGGATCAATTTTATTGTACAACGCCCAGAGGTTATCGTAATCAGCTGTGCTCTTAGCTGTTCCGCTGATGTGTAAGGTGTTGTCTTTTTCCGCTACTGCCAGCCCTGCAACACCTAAGGTATTGGCAGCCTGCAATAGTTCTGCATATTTCGTTTGAAGTGCCATGTTGATAGAATTTGTATGATGATTAAAATTATTTTTTATCCATTAGCTTACTGACATCAGTTTGCACTTTTGCCGAAGCCATCATTTGCATGATCTTCATTCTATCGACCTTTGTTACTTCTCCGGACAATACAGCTTTTTCTCCTTCAAATTCAACAGTCACTCCTTTAATATCCTTTAAACCATCCATTACTTTTTGTTTGGTTGCATCGTCAAGCATTGTTGTAACTGATGCCGGAGCTGCAGCAGGTGCTGCTACCGGAGCCGCAACCTTACAATTATTTACCACCGATTTTACTCCTTTTACACCTGCCACGGTTTTTTCACACATTGCTTTACAGGCGTCGTCCTTGCATTCGCCATTGATTGTGGCCACACCATCGTTCACATCAACCATTGTTGAGGTCATCATTGGATCTGCCTTGAGCGCAGTTTCGATGTTTGCTTTAATGTCAGAATCTTTTGGTTTACAGCCTGAAACGAATAAAGTGGTTGCCAACACAACCCCCGTTAGTAATTGTAACATTTTCATTTTATTTATTTTTTATGATTAAAAAAAACATTTAACAAATATGGTGCTTTTAATTAATAAACTGATCAGGCTTATAAACAACTCAGCCTCCCGCCATCAACGGGCAAATTTATACCCGTTATGTAAGCAGCCGCGGGCGAACAGAGAAATGCAACTGCGGCTCCAAACTCTTCAGGCCTACCCATTCTTCCAACAGGTATCTCTGCTTCCAGCTCTTTTAAAACCTGTGCTTCGCTTTTTCCGGAATCGGCAGCTCTCTTCTGTACAACGTAGTCGGCCCTTACTGTTTTTGTAAATCCGGGCAATACATTGTTAACTGTTATTCCAAAAGGCGCAACTTCTGTGGCCAATGTTTTTCCCCAACTGGCTACCGCACCGCGAATGGTATTGCTTACCGCAAGTCCGGCAATGGGTTGTTTAACTGACGTAGAGATAATATTAATGATCCTGCCAAATCCTGCGGCTTTCATTCCCGGCACCAATGCCTGTACCAGCGCATGATTGCAAAGTAGATGGTTATTAAATGTTTGTAGAAATTCTTCTGTGGTCGCATTTAATACTGTGCCACCAGCCGGTCCGCCTGTATTATTTACCAGGATATGCGCCATTTTTCCTCCTTCAATAAATTTATTGATGGCTGTGTTGACATTTTTCACATCCGAAAAATCTGCTACCAGGTATGCGTGCTGCTGTCCTTTTGAGTCATCCAGTTTTGAAAGAACGGCACGCAGTTTTTCTTCACTACGGGCTACCAATACTACATTGGCTCCTAGTAAAGCAAGTTCTGCGGCAGATGCAAATCCAAGTCCCTGGGTACTGCCACATACCACGGCAGTTTTCCCGGTAAGATCGAGGTTCATGTTTAAAAGTTTTATCAAAA
>JACMPR010000370.1 GCA_014377385.1 Ferruginibacter sp.
GATAGAAAGATTGCACTTTCATCAATGCTTTTCAATCAACAACAGGTTTCAATTTTCAATCAAAGATTCTTAGACGAATTGAAACCGAAACTTTCAGCAGACACTTTCAAACTCTTTAAGCAATTTAAGAATCAAAAATTTTGCAGGGCTGAACTTGAGAACTTCGACTTTGCTTTAACGTTTAACGTAGTTGGTGCAACGGTTTATTTTTCCGGTGCTAACTTTCCAAACGTAACACCGGCTTCTATTTCAACCAATAATCTCGATGGTTTAAGTGCGTTGATACAGCGCTGCGGACCTGGTTCTTCCATAACTTTTACCAATATCAAGGTAAACGGTCCTGATGGACAAAGAACAATTGATGAAAGATCAATTACCCTGTACTAATATTTTTTTAAAATAGATAACTATGAAAAAAGGTCTTTTAAAATATCTGTTGTTGCTGGCCCTTTTTGGCGGGTTTGCAGATGTTGCCGTTGCTCAGAAAAAGAAAGCGGGGACTCGTAAATCTACGAAAAGAACTACGAAAACAAAGACAAAAGCTAGCATTCAGCCAACTACCGCCTCAGTTGATACCGCGGCAGCTGTAGCAGCTGTGGAAGCACCTGCCAATGATAGCCTGCCGATCAAGCAGGTCAAAAAATCACTCAGGCGTGATGCAGCAGTGGATGATGCGGTATTAAAAGACAAAACGCCTCTTGAATACGAAAACCTGCGTGCAGATGATGCTGTTTATCGTCACAAAATCTGGCGGGAAATTGATTCCAGGGAAAAAATAAATCTTCCCTTTGCTTATTCTGCAGATGAGGATAACGGCAACCAGCGCTTCATTTCCATCATTCTCCAGGCCATACAAGATAGCGCGGTAACAGTTTTCAACGCCATCGATGACAGGTTTACAACACCAATGACCAAGGCTGAAGTTGGACAGGTGATTGGCGGAGACTCCGTGCCGGTGCCGGAATATGACTCAATTGGTAATCTTATCGGAACTACATACAAGAGAAACGAAATCAACCTTGACTCTTTCTATCGCTTCCGTATCAAGGAAGAAGTAATCTTTGACAAGGAAAGTTCACGATTATTCTGGAGGATATTGGGTATTGCACCGGTGAAGAGTATTATTACTCCAGCAGGCCTGTATCTCGGAGAATCCGAATTATTCTGGATTTACTACCCAGATATGCGCCCGGTTTTGTCAAAATATGAAGTTTACAATGGTAAAAATTTCGGGGCACGGATGAGTTGGGATGACTTGTTTGAAAGCCGCATGTTCTCGGGACGAATTATAAAAAGTACTATAGACAATCCATATGATCTCCAGATAAAGAACTATCCTGGTTTAAGTGAGAATGGAATATTAAGATTGCTGGAAGGTGAGAATATTAAAGAAAAGATATTTAACTACGAGCAAGATCTTTGGAGCTACTAATTAAATTTACCAAACTAACTACTTATTTAGAGCCTCTTCTTACGAAGGGGCTTTTTTAATTTTTAGCCGGGCATCTGAGGCGCATAACAAGAATTTAAAAAATCAATTTCGCTATTTACAGCGGCAATTACCAGTAAAATTAAAAATACCCCAAATAGGGTATTGTTTTATTTTAGATGGCTAGCTACCTTTGTTTCGGTTTTTCATAGGATATTGGATTTTAAAGCGGGGCTGGATTTCTATCCTGGCCCTTTTTTTATACCTTCCCGTTTAGCAGAGCACGGTAAACAATGCCTGCTTTCGATTTTCCGATCAATACTTCCAGTTCCTCAAGCGGCGTTTCCTTTATTTTTTTAACTGACTTAAGCGCCTTTAGCAACGCATCGGCAGTTTGCTGACCAATTCCCGGAATATTTTCGAGTTCATTCTGGATAGCAGCCTTGCTGCGTTTATTGCGGTGAAAACTGATGCCGAATCGATGCACTTCGTCTCTTATTCTTCGTATCAGCTTAAGGCTCTCGCTATTCCACGGTAATTGCAGTGAGGCGGTATCTCCTGTGAAAAAAAGTTCTTCCTGGTTTTTGGCAAGGCCCACTAAAGTGGTTTTGCCATTCAATCCAAGCGCCCGGATACTTTCCATGGCAGCACTTAATTGCCCTTTGCCTCCATCAATGATGATCAGTTGTGGCAGTGCTTTGTTTTCCTCCAGCAGGCGCTTATATCTCCTGTAAACGACTTCTGTCATGGAAGCAAAATCATTGATCCCCTCCACGGTTTTTATATTATAGTGACGATAATCTGCTTTGCTGGGCTGTCCGTCTCTAAAACATACCATCGCCGCAACAGCATTTGTTCCCTGCAGGTTTGAGTTATCAAAACACTCAATATGATCCGGCAATAGGGTTAATTGAAGGTCCGCCTGTAACTGCAGCAACACCGCTTTTTTTTCCGCATCCGTTTTGTCTTCGAGTTTTAGCAATTTCTTTGCGTGAAGCTCTTCCTTAAAATAGTTTACATTTTTTTCGGATAGTTCAAGCAGTTTCCTTTTATCGCCGAATTTTGGCAGCACCAGGTTTATACCGGCTTCCGGGTATTCCAGGATGAAGGGTATGACGATCTCTTTAGCATCGCTGTTAAATGTTTGCCTGAGTTGGGCAATTGCAAAAGCCAGCACTTCTTCTTTGGTTTCTTCAAGTTTTTTTTGAAGAATGATTGTCTTCGTGAGAATGATAGTACCATTACTTACCGCGAGGTAATTTACATAGGCAGTGTCGCCTTCTTCAAGAATGGAAAACACGTCAACGGTACCTGTATTGGTATTTACGACGGTTGATTTAGCCTGGTAGTTCTGAAGGTGCGCAATCTTATGTTGATAAAGTGCAGCTTTTTCGAACTCCATTTTTTCCACGTGCTGCTTTACTTCCTTGCGAAATTCCTGCATCACCGGGGCCATGTTTCCTTTTAATAAGTTTTTTAACCTTTCTATGCCTGCTTCGTAATCAGCCGCTGATTGAAATCCTTCACAGGGCCCTTTGCAATTTCCCAAATGATATTCGAGGCATACCTTAAATTTTTGTTTGTTGATATTATTTTCGGTCAGTTTTAATTTGCAGGTACGCAGGGGAATATTTTGTTTTATAAATTCCAGCAGGTCTCTCACTTTGGCAACGGACGTGTAAGGGCCAAAATATTGAGACCCATCTTTTATCTTATTTCGGGTAAAAAAAACTCTGGGGAATTTTTCATTCTTTACAATGATAAACGGATAAGTCTTGTCGTCTTTCAGGTTGATATTGAATAATGGCTGGTACTCTTTTATAAGGGAGTTTTCCAGTAAAAAAGCATCCTGTTCGGTGTTTACAATAGTGAATTCAATCCGGTGAATTCGTTGAACAAGCTCCGCGGTTTTATAATTGGTAAATGTTTTCGAAAAATAACTGCTTACTCTTTTTCTTAAATGCTTGGCCTTACCAACATAAATGAGTTCGTTAGTGGCATTGTAATATTTATATATACCTGGCAACGCCGGTATCGATCCTGCAATGGCTGAAAAAGATTCCTGTGTCATGCTGATTTAATAATCCCATTTTATGGCAACTTTTCTTTCAACAAATGATTTGCCATTTATATCATCTGCAATTGTTACAATCGTGCAACTTTTTCCTGTGTTCCAGGTGAGCTGTTTTGTAATTTTTCCGGGTAATTCCTTTATAAGATAAATGCGTCTTACCATGCCGGTAACCGGGTCAATATACACATCCCAATGAGTTAAATAAAAATTGTCGGGCAATGTTTTTATTGGATCGTAGGTGAGTGTTATTGCATTGATTGTCTGGTCCAGGAATTTTTTTTCCGTGAAAAGAGCCACCAGGTTGCCGGAATCTATATCAGGAGAAAGAAAATCTGCAAAGGCCGTATCCAGGTTGTTCATCTTTAACCATACAGAATCTGTTTTGTTGTTGAAGGTTAAAAATTTTATGGGAGTTTTACCACCGGTTCTAATTTCTGATATTTGGCCCTTGAGGTAGCTGGTAACCTGGAAAAAACTAACTATTTCTTTGGGTTGAGTCCTGCTGTCAACTATTGCAGGCTGCTTCTGCATTATTTTTTTATCTATTGATTTACATGAAATAAAAAAAAACAGCAGGGTATAGAAAGGAGGATTGAACTTCATACTGTAAAATTAATGCAAACTGCTCTAATCGGAAAAGGCATTTCCTGCCGCGGATTCCCTGCTTTTAATAATGGCGGATGTTTGAAACCAGGGTATTACGTTTAATAGCGGAACGTGTTTCAAAGTCTATCAAATCAATGCAAATAAATCAGTTTGGCAGGGCTATATCCTTAACTCTCTAAAAGAATAATATTTCTTTAATGTTACGAGGTATAAATGAAAAACGCAACATGGTATATGTTGCGCCTGTGTTTCATGGAAACAATAGCTTAAAAATTTCTTGTCATCCCTAACTTAATTCCAAAATTATATAATTTTTCATCATAGGAATATGATTTACTGTACGTAGAGAATAACTGGTACCTGAGCTGGGGTCCTGCACTAAAGCTGACACCTTTTTTTGTTTTATAACTGATAAAAGTTTCAACGGCTGCGTTTAGATTCCATTTACGCAAAAGGTCAGCATCATACACATAGTTTTTCATGTCTGAAGAAACCAGGTATGCATTTCCGAACAATACATAAGTTGGTTGAACAGTTGCACCTGCAAACCATTGCAGTTTGTTTTTTCCCGCGAGTTTCAAATCAGCGCCGATGGGCAAGGAGACCTGGAACGTACTGTTATTTAGTTTATTATCACCGCCCTTTATTGATAAGTTGGCAAGTGAACTTGATCTTTGGCTCAGTTCAACCCCACCGGAATAAGGATCATTTAGCAAGAGCGTAGTAATACTGGAATGTCCGAGTTCATGTGCATAAACCCTGTAATTTGTATAGTTTAACTGCAACCCGCCTTTAATGCGGATCGATTTCGAATAAGGATAAATGAAATTATAACCTGCCTCAAGGTTGAGTGCTGAATTTTGCACCAGTACGTTGGGCTCTTCTTCAGGGGAAGAAGCGATCAATGATGGGCGTGCAGGAATTGAATAACTAACATTTTTTCTCAGCGTTCTAAAACCCGCCGATGGAGTAATGTAAAGCTGGTAAACCATTTTGGATTTGAGAGAACTGGCAGGTTTATTATGGAAGGCATAATCTTCCATCCATTCTTTCTCCTTGTTATTACCTGGAATATTTGCTGCTGGTCTCAAAAGCGGCGTAATTAGAGCTGGCATTGATTTAATTCCATTTCTTGGTTCAATAACAGCTACTGACTTATTTAAAAAAGCTTCAGGTTGTCCGGAATTTTCAGAAAAAGGTTTTTTGTTATTTACACCCATTGCTGTTGAATTAGCTGGATCAGGTGTTGTTACCCTTAACAGAACCCGGGTAGACTGACGATTGCCTGAGCGTGTACGGTTTTTTGTACTGCCTGCATCGGTTTCCTTGATGACTTTAGTTATGTCATTATTAACTAAATGAATTAATTCGGCTGATGGCCCGGCTAAAACTTGCATGTTTCGATTCGAGGGCGGTGCCACGGCAGACGAACGAATACCAGAAGTAACAATGTCGTGAAGGGTTTCGACTTTATCAGTGGCGGCATTCTTTACCGGTGTCATTGCTTCGGTATTGCTTTTAATTATTGGTTCATGAGCAATCAATGTGTTAGTATCCAATTTATCTTTACTCGCAAGTATTTTTGAGCCTGTTATTTCATTTTTATGTGCCAGGCCAATAAAAATGATTGATGAAACAAGGAGGAGGCAAACCGCGAGTGATGGCCATTTTCGTCCCGGGTGCAGGTTGTTATACAAACTATTCCACACCCGCTTTGAAGGATACATTCTGAAATCATCTGCTGTTTCCTTCAAAAACTGTTCAAAATCGTCTGTGTAAAATTTATTTTCCATCTTTCACAAAAAGCTTTAATTAGCGGTAATTTTTTAAAAAACCGTGTTGAACTTGATTTTTAAGTATTACTATAAGGGCGATATTGCCGCTCCAAAGGATGTCTTCGCCCTTGGTTTTTGAATTATTTTCTTCTTTACCAAAACATCTTCCAACATTGCTTTTGCCCTTGTATACTGGCTTCTGCTTGTACTTTCCTCAATTTCCAGCATGTTGGCGATTTCCTTGTGCGAATAACCTTCTATTGCGTATAGATTTAATACTGTTCTGTAACCCAGCGGCAGCAACCTGATACATTCTACAACTTGTTTCGCCTGCATAATAGAAGGAATCATATCTTCTTTTATATGAATGCTGTTGGCATGAGTGATATCAACGCTATCTGCAAATTTTTTATTTTTCTTTAAAATATTAATGCAGGTGTGTACCACGATGCGCCGTATCCAGCCTTCAAGAGCGCCTTCATTTCGATATTGATGAAGTTGGGTAAATACCTTGATAAAACCGTCCTGGAGCATATCTTCAGCGTCCTCCCTGTTTTTGGCAAAACGGTAGCAAACACCCAGCATGCGGGGGCTAAATCTGTTATACAATGCTTCCTGTGCGGCGGCATTGTTTTTTATACTTCCGGCAAGCATTTGCTCTTCGGTCATAATTGAAGGATTTTGTACCGTATAAATATAGACAAATTTGGCTTACAGATGCTGCATGGGCATAAAAAAGACCTTAGTCAGATAAAGGATTTTAGAAGTAAAGGCTATTCCACAGCTCCAACGCGTCTCTTGACCCGGCAGCCGCTATTAGTGTTGATTTCTTATATTTTTTTGGAACGGTTCAGTATCACAGTCAACGGGTAACAAATCTTTATAATACCCCTTTTTATCCCAAGCCTCAGTTTTTTCCGATGTTATCTTTTTTTCCTTCGAGGCTATCTGCTGGATAACCGGCCCTGAAACTATCCCTCAAAGCCACCGTCCAGTTAGAGAGAGCCAGCTGCTTGTCGGGGCTCAATTTTGCATTTCTATGTATGATGCTATAGGAAGTCAAAGGCATTTCGCCTTCTTTTACCTGTTCACTTATTTCTTCCAACTTGCGGAATTGCCTGCGCAAACTATAGCCTCCGAATTCTGCAAAATTGAGTTCCGCTTTGCCCTCTTTTATATGATCTGCCAACCACAACGATACGGGTTGAATAGCGGCATACCAGGGATAAATCGTGTTGTTGCTATGACAATCATAACAACTTGTTTTTAGAATTTGTTGAACCTGCGCCGGAACATGGTGCGCTATACTGATGTCGCTTAAGAAGATTTTCTGGCTCGTGTTGTAGTTTGACTTTGGATAGAACTGTAATAAAATTAACAGAACCAACAAGCTTCCAAAAAGTAGTTTAAGAAATCTTTTCATATTAATTTGCTTCACAAAATTTATAAAATACCGTAACCAGCTAATGCTTCCAAATTTGAATGAACCCGCTTCAATTGTTGGCTTCGTGGCGTAAAGTACGATGCAAAAAATGAATTTTTAAAATACAGATTAGATCAGAATATTTCCTGTCATTTCTGCGGGTATATTCACTTTCATCATATGCAGTATTGTGGGGGCAATGTCTCCTAATTTTCCCGGTTTGATCGTTCCCGTCCAATCGTTGTCGATGATAAAAAAAGGAACCAGGTTCAAGGTATGAGCGGTGTTGGGCGTACCATCTGCATTTATTTCAAAATCAGCATTCCCGTGATCAGCCAGTAAAAACACAGCATAATCTTTATCTAATGCAGCGGCCACAACTTTTGAAACACATTCGTCAACAGTTTCTACTGCTTTTATAACTGCATTCCAAACTCCGGTATGTCCTACCATATCTGCATTGGCAAAATTGAGACAGATGAAGTCCGGCTCTTTATTCATAATCCCGGTAACCACTGCTGCCGTTACAGCCTGTGCACTCATCTCGGGCTGCAGGTCATATGTGGCTACTTTGGGCGATGGAATCATGATGCGCTCTTCACCCGTGAAAGGCTTTTCTCTTCCGCCACTAAAGAAAAAACTCACATGAGGGTATTTTTCAGTCTCGGCTATCCGTAACTGTGTCTTCCCGTTTTGCGATAAAATATCTCCGAGTGTATTTGTGAGATCATCATTTTTAAATATTACGTGCAGGTTTTTAAAATTATGATCATACATAGTCATGCTGGTGTAGTCAATGTCAAGTTTGTGCATGTCATTCTCCGGCATATCGTGCTGGGTAAGCACTTCAGTGATCTCCCGGCACCTGTCTGTCCGGAAATTGAAACAGATCACGGCGTCTCCGTTTTCTATGGTCGTTTTTGAAATTTTATTGTTGATCAACGGCTTGATGAATTCATCCGTAACATTTTCCTGGTAACAATGTTGCATGGCAGCAGTAAAATCATCCGTTTTATTTCCGATGGCATTAACCATGGCGTCGTAGGCTATCTTTATTCGTTCCCAACGCTTATCCCGGTCCATCGCATAATAACGCCCGGTAATAGTCGCAATATTTCCTGTACTAACAGACATATGTGCCTGTAGGTCTTTAATGTAAACAACACCTGCTTTTGGGTCCGTATCACGTCCGTCTGTAAACACGTGTACCAACACATCTGAAAGGCCTTGAGCAGCACAGGTTGATAAGATGGCTTTCAGATGGCTGATGTGGGAATGGACGCCGCCATCACTCACAAGCCCGGCAAGGTGGAGGGTTTTATTGTTTGTTTTGGCATAATGAATAGCGGCCAGGAGTACAGGATTTTGTTGAAATTCATTTGTCTTTATTGCTACGTTTATCCTTTCCAGTTCCTGGTACACGATTCTCCCGGCGCCCAGGTTCAGGTGACCCACTTCACTATTACCCATTTGTCCTGCCGGTAACCCCACTTCTTCACCACAGGTCACCAGTGTCGTATGTGGATATTTCTTATATAAGGAACTCACAAAGGGAGTGTTGGAATTTTGGATTGCGTCACTTGATTTAATTTTACCTAAACCCCAGCCGTCCATTATTATTAAGATAATTTTCTTACTTTTCATCCTGTAAAACTAAATATTTGCTGCTTAACACCCTCCGTTATTGTGTGGATGCATCATAATTATTTGCCAAGACTGCAATTTTGTTTTGGTTGGCACGTTTTTAGACAAATGCTTAACGTAAAAATTTCACTATATGAAACAATTTTTTACATTTATTTCAGCCTTCATTATTTTATCCTCTTTCACAGTCGGGGGTGGTCTCGATGAAATCATAACGGCATTAAAGGCAGGAAATGCTGCGCAGATCGCAAAATTTTTCGATAATACCGTCGAAATTACGCTTCCCAATAAAAGCAATAGTTATAGCAAAAGCCAGGGAGAAATGATCCTTAAAGATTTTTTCAGTAACGCTCCGGTTAAAAGTTTCGACATTTTGCATAGAGGCGAAAACTCGGGGTCGCAGTATTGTATAGGAACCCTGGTTACTGCAAGTGGTTCCTACAGAACAACCGTATTCATGAAACAAAAAGGAGACCGGCAAATGGTGCAGGAGATCAGGTTTGAGAATAAGTAAAATTATTTGAATTTAAAACTATAAATTGGAATTAATTCCGGAACTCCCCACAAGGGGGTTTTTTAATTATTTTGACGATTGATTTCTGTTCTGTGCTTAACTTCATTTTTATGAATTACGATGAACGTTTAAACCAACTTATTAAAAATGCATTGGCAGAAGATGTGGGTGATGGAGATCATTCTACGTTGTCCTGCATCGACAAAAATGCAAAGGGGAAAGCGATTTTAAAGATTAAAGACGAGGGCATACTCGCGGGTATGGCAGTAGCGGAAGCAATATTCAGGTTCGTACAAAAAGATATTGTCTTTAAGCCCTGTAAAAAGGAGGGTGAACCTATGATTTTTGGCGAAACCGCTTTTGAAGTGCATGCCGGTGTACACTGTATCTTGCAATGCGAAAGGCTCGTACTTAATTGTATGCAACGAATGAGTGGTATCGCAACGTTAACAGGAAAATATGCGGCGAGGCTAAAAAATTATAAAACAAAATTGCTGGATACACGAAAAACCACGCCTAATTTCCGGTTGCTGGAAAAAGAGGCGGTAAAGATAGGCGGCGGTGTTAATCACCGGTTTGGATTGTATGATATGATCATGTTGAAAGACAACCACATTGATTATTGCGGAAGTATTGAGAATGCCATTAATAAGGCATACGATTATGTGCAGCAGTATAAACCCGGCTTAAAGATAGAAGTCGAGACCAGAAGTATAGACGATGTAAAAAAAGTATTACTTACCGGGAAGATCGACCGGATCATGTTGGATAACTTCACGCCGGAAATGATTACCGAGGCACTTTCGGTTATTGATGGCCGTTATGAAACCGAAGCAAGCGGTGGTATTAATTATGAAAACCTGGAATTATATGCCGCCACGGGCGTGGACTATATCTCCAGCGGCGCCATCATACACCAGGCAAAAAGTCTTGATCTTAGTTTGAAAGCCGTACTTGTTTAAAAGCTAAGTGAAAATTCCAAAGATATATTGTCATTTTACAGCAAGCGCTTAGTTAGAAAATAAACAGGTATGTCAAAAAATAATCGCACGCTTTCCGGGATAGTTTATTCAACTGAGCCCGGTTTTAAGCCGGAATATCAAAAGGAAGCATCAGCTGAAACGCCCGAGCCGGCCCGGCAAAATTTAAAAATAAGACTGGATACAAAACATCGCGGCGGGAAGGCAGTTACGCTACTCGAGGGTTTTGTCGGAACAGCCGAGGATAAAGAAACGATAGGCAAAAAGTTAAAAACCTTTTGTGGTACCGGTGGGTCTGTAAAAGATGGTGAGATTTTGGTGCAGGGAGATAACCGGGAAAAAATACTTCAATGGTTATTAAAAAAAGGCTATAAAAATGTGAAGAAATTATAAGGCAAAACGAGGTCATTATTCAGTCGAAAACTAAGTATACCACTTGGACATTTTTCTAACTGGCTCGTAATACGGAGTAAGTCAGCTTTAGCCATTTCTATCCATGGCTTTCTTTAAGGATCAAAAACTTTGGGTAAGCCCTTGAAACAGATGGCGGAGTGAACGTACAGGTTTGTTTGCCAAAGCACTACAGCATCTTGGTTGTAATAATAAGGTGAGGTCAACGCCATAAATAACGGTTAAGATCAATAAATTTGCAATAAAACAGGAGTTTTTTTGTTATATTACAACAAATGTTCTCAGCATGAATTCCAAAATATCGGGTGGCGTTAAGATTAGTGTTGAAACCTTCTAC
>JACMPR010000371.1 GCA_014377385.1 Ferruginibacter sp.
AGCGTAAAAATTAGCAACACCAGGAATAATGTTATCGGGCTTTTGTAAATAAGGAACAGCCTTACGAACCGGCATTTCGCAACTCGCCGCAAGCGCTGCGGCCGCTGTGCTAAACCCGAGATATTTTAAGAAATCCCTGCGGGGTGTTTTACCATCCAGTAAACCTTCTTCCTTCAGCTCTTCTATAGGAAGCAATGCTTCTTTAAATTCATGTTCTGTTGCCTGTTTAAAAGCATCAGATTGATTAAGTTCACCAAAATTCTGCCAGTACTTTTTTTCCATTATTACAATTTGAAAATTCAAAATTTTGAACCTGTCTGCGGATAGGCTGGTTTGAAAATGAGCATCCCCCAATCTTCTAAGCGGGCTGTTGCTGAACTTGTTTTATCAATAGTGACATTTCTGGCACTCTGTTCCACCGATTTTCTCAACTGTTACGCTGTCCATTTTATGATTTTTGATATCATCGTGGAACTTCTCATAAATGCTATAAAATTTATTTCCTTCACCGGTTTCTTTGTTGTAGAAATCTACCTTCGATTCGCGGTGGCAATTGATACACCAGCCCATACTTAATTCAGCAAACTGGTAAACCTCTGGCATTTCCTGGATATTACCATGACATGTCTGGCACACTTGTTTTCCAACCTTTACGTGCTGGCTGTGGTTAAAATAAACGTGGTCGGGCAGGTTGTGCACCTTTACCCATTCGATAGGTTTTGCCCCATCCGGTATGCCATCCTTGTTGTTATCGGGATTGTATTGCTTTGTAGCAGGATTCCAACCTGCATAGGAATAGAGTTTTTGTATTTCGGCTGTACCGTTTACGCTGCCACCATCTTCTTTTACTATAGGTTCTCCCTTGTATTCTTTGATAGCCATGTGGCAATTCATACAAACATTCACTGAAGGAATGTTGGCATGTTTGCTATCCTGTGACCCACCATGACAATAAAGGCAACTAATCTGGCTGGCACCCGCGTGTACTTTATGAGAATAATAAATAGGTTGCTCTGGCTGGTAGTTCTTCATGCGTCCCAAACCAATAGCAGCACTGATAGTCATATAACCGCCCACACCAAATAACAGCAGCACGGCTGCCATCAAATAAGTTTTATTGCGATAGAAGGGAACCGGTTCGCCACGAAAAATGCCATCTTTCTCATCGGTAAGTTTGCGTAGATTGCTATTAACCTGCAATAGAATGAAGGCTACAAGCGCAAGAACGAGCGTTAATATTCCAAATAAAAGGGAATTATCTGATTCGGGAGCGCCTTCTGTTCCCTTTGCAGGAGCAGCCGGAGGTTGATAGTCATCTATGTACTTCATGATACCATCTATCTCATCTTTCTTAAGGCCGGCAAATGCCGTCATAATTGTTGGAGCCCATTTAGCTTTCAGCTTGGTAGCGTAAGGATCTGTCTGGCCCGTGGGATTAGCCACCCATTTGTACAGCCAGTCGGGACTTGGTATCCTTGCGCTCCACCCCTTAAGGGCAGGGCCCGTATAATCGGCATCAGGCTTGTGACAGTTGGCGCAATTTGCTTTGAAAAGCGCTTCCCCATCTGCTGCTAATGCTGTATTATTCAGTGAAACAAGTAGAACAAAAAGAAGACTTGCTAAAGTTTTGTTAGTGATTTTTCTATAGCGACTCATACAATTATCGGGGCTAATGTGGAAAAATATCCTGGTTTGGATGCAAAAGTAAGGCAGGATACTGACATAATATCAACATTTGTTAACTTTTTTTTTCCTTATGAGGCGTGTGTTTCAACGTTTTGTGATGTTTTCGATATTAGCATTGTCATGTATTTGTAAACAAATTGTTTTACAAACTTCAAGCTAAAAAAATCAAATTTCATAGGAATGTTTTGTGCATTTTTGCAACATGTTTAAAAAATTGCAGGCAAAATGGAACGTTAATGGGCGGAACCTGCTGTTGATAATTGCAACCTTTGCTATCGGTGGGAGCATATGTGGTTTTTTAGGCCGAAAGCTTCTTTTGTTGAGTGGCCTTGAAAAGAATTTCGGCTGGTTCCTGTTATATATAATACTGATTACCATCTTATGGCCGTTTTGTGTGATTTTAGTCAGCTTCCCTTTGGGGCAATTTGCTTTTTTTAAAAAATATATAAAAAAGATCCTGAAGAGGGTGATGCTTAGCCGCAGTTTTGTTGCTGGGATTAACAACAATATAAGAATCGCCATTTTTGCCAGCGGCGCTGGAAGCAATGCACAAAAGATCATTGAATATTTTAGAAAGGAGCCGCATATAAAAATTGATTTGGTGGTGTGCAACAAACCAGGTGCAGGGGTAATAAAAATTGCAGGAGATAATAACATTGAATGCCTGATGGTGAACAGGGAATTTCCCCTTGGTAGTGATCTTTTTATAGCTGCTTTAAAAAAAAGGAGAATTGATTTTATTATACTGGCTGGTTTCTTAATAAAAATACCGTCGGCATTGATCATGGCTTTCCCAAAAAAGATCATTAATATTCATCCCGCGCTGTTACCAGCGTATGGTGGAAAAGGGATGTACGGGATGTTTGTTCATGAAGCTGTTATTGCGAACAAGGAAAATAAAAGTGGCATCAGCATTCATTATGTGGACGAGTTATATGATCATGGCGAAATAATATTCCAGGCAACTTATGATATTTTACCCGCCGACACTGCAGAAACCCTCGCTCAAACGATTCATCGGCTTGAACACACGCATTATCCGCCCGTAATAGAAAAAATCGTAAAAAAGCAAAAAACAAGTTAAATCAACTTTAATTGGCCTTCGTTGTGAAATTCCTGCTTAATATTACCGGCTATAAACATCCACTGTATTTGCGATTTCTACTGTTTCTTTTATTGATGTTCTTTCTTACCTTCCCGCAGGCACAGATTACTGTTAGTGGAACGGTTTATGACAGCAGCAAAATCAATTATGTAGAAAATGTAAGAGTGGTGAGTACCGGTGGGCTCTTTGCTGTCACCGACAGCCTGGGCCGGTATAATATAAGAACTGCAGAAAATGATTCTCTTATCTTTTATTATAACAACAAGCCTACACAAAAATTCATTGTTAAGAAAATTCCTGACCTTTTGCATTTTGATATTTCGTTGCGGATAAATGTCAAAAGCAAATACGGGGTATTGAAAGAAGTGGTCGTGTTTTCAAAATCTTATAAACAGGACTCGCTGGAAAACAGGCAGGCGTATGCTGATATATATAATTATACGAAGCCCGGCCTCAGTTCTTCTATGACTCCCGGTGGAGTGCCTGGTGCTGATCTCGACGAACTGATCAACATTTTCCGTTTTAGGAGAAACAAAAATCTGAAGGCTTTTCAAAAACGTTTGGAAACGCAGGAACAGGAAAAATATGTGAACTACCGGTTCAATAAAATAATTGTAAAGCGGATTACAGGTTTGCAAGGGCCTTTACTGGATACCTTTCTTGTCTGGTATCGGCCTGGCTATCAGTTTGCACGAAACAGTAATGAAATGAATTTTAATGAATATGTTTTAAAAGCGTTTTACCAGTTCCAAACTTTGATGCCTTCTCCGGCGAAAAAGAAGGATGATGAAACAGGAAATTGAAAACTTGTAATTTGTTATTGTAGGCGTCTTTATTACGTAATTACCCACCTCTTAACAAAATATAAGTGGCTGTTATTTTATTGAAAGCCTCGTTTAAGGTAGATTTGCAATTCAATTTTATGCATTATGGAATACAATAAATTAACACCCGAAGAAGAAAACGTAATTCTTCACAAAGGAACAGAAAGGGCATTTACCGGGGAATACACCGACAACAAACAAGGTGGTACATATATATGCAGACGTTGCAATGCGCCTTTATATGAATCTAAGGATAAATTTGATTCACGCTGCGGATGGCCCAGTTTTGACGACGAAATAAAGGGGGCTGTTAAGCGGGTACCCGATGCCGATGGAAGCAGGATAGAGATCGTGTGTTCCAACTGCGATGCCCACCTCGGACACGTGTTTACCGGGGAACGTTTGACAGAAAAAAATACACGGCACTGCGTGAATTCAATTTCAATGAAATTTATACCGAAATAGAATAGTTGATTTAGCTTCCTGGCTCACTAAGCACAACACACCTTATGCCATACCACTTTGGGATTAGTAGCCTATCAATTTATTAACCGTTTCACCGAGCCTCGAATAAGCCATAAAATTTTTCTCCAGTTCAATGCTAAAAGGAATGGGGGTATCTAAACTTGCGCAACGCATGATGGGCGCATCAAGCAGGGTATAACAATGTTCTGCGATCCATGCAGCTATCTCGCCGCCGATACCTCCTATCAAACAATCTTCGTGCAGAATAAGCACTTTACCCGTTCTTGCAACACAGCTTTTTATAGCCGCATAATCAAGGGGCAGGAGCGTGCGAAGATCTAAAATATCCACAGAAATACTGGGATGGTTACGTGCATACTCCAACGCCCAGTGTACGCCGGCCCCATAAGTGATGATGGAAATATCTTCTCCTTCATTTACATGTTTGGCCTTCCCGATCTCTATTTCATAATATGCATCGGGAACATTCCCGTTTATACTCCTGTACAAGGCCTTGTGTTCAAAATACATCACGGGGTTGGGGTCGTTGATTGCCGCTATCAATAAGCCTTTTGCGTCGGCCGGGGTGGAAGGGTATATAACTTTTAACCCGGGAGTATGTACGAACCAGGCTTCATTACTCTGGCTATGAAACGGACCTGCTCCCACGCCGCCACCAGTTGGCATACGAATCACCACATCTGCGTTTTGTCCCCACCGGTAGTAAATCTTTGCAAGGTTATTAATGATCTGGTTGAATCCCACTGTAACAAAATCACCAAACTGCATTTCCATAACAGATTTGTATCCTTCCAAACTAAGACCAAGAGTTGCACCTACGATGGCGCTTTCACATAATGGCGTATTTCGTATTCTTTCCTTTCCAAATTTTTCTACAAAACCTTCTGTTACCTTAAATGCACCGCCGTATTCAGCAATATCCTGGCCCATCAGCACAAGATTCGGATGCATGGCCAGCGATTGTTCCAATCCATCACTTATGGCATTAATGAATTTTTTTTCTGAGGAGGCATACTCACCAGCTTTATTTAGGAGCGTACTATTATCAATTACAACTACCGGATCAGCGAACGTGAGTTTATTGGCGCTGTAAACATCTGCTACTTCTTCTTCCGTATCTGCTACAATTTTTTCTGACACAAATCCAGCCAGTAATTCGGCTTCTATATAATTTTTAGTTGTTCCTTTTAAGGCTACAATATCATCGCCGGTTAAAATATTTTCTTCCTGCAACCATTGCTCATAATTCTTTATAGGATCTTTCTTCTCCCACGCTTCGAATAAATTTTTAGGAACATATTTTACGCCGCTGGCTTCCTCGTGCCCCCGCATGCGAAAGGTCATGCATTCTATTAAATATGGCTTTTGATTTTTTATGCAGTATTCCCGAACGCCTTTGATAGTATCATAAACAGTGAGGATATTATTGCCATCAATCTGCACAGCTTCAATTCCGTATCCAGCAGCCTTATCAATTAAACTTTTACAACGGTACTGCTCGCTTGTTGGCGTGCTTAGACCATAGCCGTTGTTCTCGATAATAAATATTACGGGAAGGTCCCATACTGCTGCAGTGTTAAGAGCCTCGTGGAAATCTCCTTCACTTGTACCGCCATCGCCTGTGAATGTGAGGGAAACCTTTTGTTCCTTTTTTAATTTGTATGCCAGCGCGACACCGTCAGCGATGGCAAGCTGCGGACCAAGGTGAGAAATCATTCCGCAGATAAAATGTTCTTTGTTTCCGAAATGAAAACTACGCTCACGACCTTTGCTGTAACCATCTTTATTACCTTGCCATTGTTTAAAAAGTTTACTCAATGGCATCTTTCGGGATGTAAAAACACCCAGGTTCCGGTGTAATGGCATTATCCATTCGTCTTGTTGTAATGCCATAGTTGCGCCAACTGATATTGCTTCCTGGCCGATGCCGCTAAACCATTTTGATATTTTGCCCTGTCGTAACAATACCAGCATTTTTTCTTCTATCATGCGTGGCAGGAGCAATCCTTTGTAAAGGTTCACTAATTCGCCTTTCGTAAGGTCTTTTTGTAAAAATTGCATGGGCAAATTTCAACTTAATAAATTAAAAAAACAAAGGCGGCTGTATTTATTTATCGGAGGAGAAAGTGGGCAGGTTTTTAAGGGTCTTCTGCAATTACAAAGGGAACGCTTGCTTTATCCCTTGATATCACCGTATTATTTCACCAAGACCCGAAGCACTGTTTTTTTCCCTTCCGCCGATAATGCATTCAACAAGTAGCTGCCGCTCGGGAGACCATGACCAACATTTATTGAGTGAATACTGCTAAAATCACTGACCGTTATGCCGCTGCTGTAAACGGGTTGACCCAGGTTATTCGTTAACTTAAGTTGATAGGTTCCTGCAGCCTGGTTTATAAAATGGAGTTGAATAATTTTATTCTCTACCGGATTGGGATACACGCTAATAGATGAACTTTGTTTTTTAAAATCTACTTGTGTTAGATCGTTGTTTTTTAAATATTCACTGGCCCCGGGTGCCAGGCTGTCCCGCTTTTTAAAAACTACAAAAAACCGGTCTGCAGCATAGGACAGCGAATCGTTGTTGATATTGATCGTAATAAAACTGCTGTCAAAAAGGCTCAGCTCAGTACTATTGTGTAAATAATTGTCTATTAGGTAGGCTTTAAATCCAATGTTTTGCATATTTTTTGGTGCAAACCTTAACTCGTACGGGAGCTTACGCAGGTTGGTTATCGAATAAAAGAGCGTATCCGTTTTGTTAACTGGCCTCCTGGCTTCAACGGAAAGCTTTTGGCCATTGCGAACAAGGCCGAAATTTTCGCCAGCATTGGGAAATTTATATGCATCGTCTGCATTTATGCCGTTATCAAAAGCAGGGTCAAAAACTACGGCATTTCCATCCGCGATCACTGCACCTTGTGTAAACAGCGTAGCACGGAAATACCGGCGTTCCCTTGCTACCGGCGATATACGGTTAACAAGCCTGTTGGAACCTATTTTGCATGTTTCCGTAAATGTTACGGATCCGGCAGCCCCGGAAGATCGAACGAAAAAGGCCTGCCCGCTTTGGATAGATGGAGACGAAACACCCGCAGGATAATATGAAGTTGCAG
>JACMPR010000372.1 GCA_014377385.1 Ferruginibacter sp.
AAGACATATCACTCACCTTGATCTGGATACATTTTTTGTATCGGTAGAGTGTTTGCGGAATCCAAAACTAATCGGCAAGCCGGTACTCATTGGTGGTAGCGGCGACCGGGGCGTAGTGGCTTCCTGCAGTTATGAAGCCAGGAAGTTTGGTATCCACAGTGCAATGCCTATGAAGATTGCAAGACGCTTATGTTCGCATGCAATTGTAGTGCGTGGAGATATGGAAGCCTATAGTAAATATTCCCGTTTAGTGACGGAAATTGTAGCTGACAGCGTTCCTTTATTTGAGAAAGCTTCTATTGATGAATTTTATGTTGACCTTACCGGAATGGATAAATTTTTTGGTTGCCGGTCTTTCAGTGATCAACTGAAAAAAAAGATCATCAAAGAAAGTGGTTTACCGATTTCTTATGGCCTTGCGAGTAATAAACTCATCAGCAAAGTAGCTACTAATGAGGTGAAACCTAACGGACAAATAGAAATACCTTTTGGAAAAGAGAAAATATATTTAGCTCCGTTGAGCATTGCGAAACTTCCCGGGGTAGGAGAAAAAACAGCGTACCTGCTTTTAAAAATGGGCGTGGAAACGGTGAAATTGCTGAGTGAGATTCCTGTAGAAATGATGCATAATTTATTGGGTAAAAGTGGCTCCGACTTATGGCGAAAAGCCAATGGTATTGATGAGACACCCGTTGTTCCTTTTCACGAACAAAAATCTATTTCCACAGAAAATACTTTTCAACAGGATACCATCGATATGAATTTTCTGAATAATGAATTAATACGAATGACCGAAAAAATCGCTTTTGAATTAAGGCAACAAGGTAAGGTAACAGGTTGTATCACGGTTAAACTTCGCTACTCGAATTTTGAAACATTTACCACTCAGTTAACCATACCTTATTCCAATGCAGACCATGTACTTTTAAAAACAGCCAAAGAACTTTTTAGTAAACTATACGAACGGAGGATGCTCATCCGCTTGATCGGCATTCGTTTTACCAATCTTATTCCGGGCAATTACCAGATTAATTTGTTTGATGATACACAGGAAACCATCAGTCTGTACCAGGCCATCGACAGTGTAAAAAAACAGTTTGGTGAAGGGTTGCTGATAAGGGCTTCGGGAGTATCAAATCCTAAAAAAGCTGAAAATTCAGGCAAGGTCCAATTTAAATAAGTCAGGGTTCATAAACAGAGCATGATAGCACAGCACGAAAGAAAATATTTTTTAATCAAATATGACGACATATCGTTTGCAGGGTATTTAGTTCCAGTAAAATTCTTTGTACGGGATTGTAAATTTTCAGTACGGCTAAGACGCCGATGTGTAAAGCAATATCCACTATTGCGAAACCGACCTTTACCACTTCAAATTATTCAATTTCCAAAGTAATGTAGTTAAAGAATTTAGTACACAAATCCTAAAACATTAATAAGCGTTTTCCACTAGTCGGGTAAGACAATTGAATTACTGCCTAGCCTGCTGTAAGAAACCCACTTTATCCATTCACTTTATACTACTCTTTAACAATAAAGTTTTTAATTATTCAGTAGAAAGCCCACTCTACTTTTCAGCTTAAACGGTTTGTTCTTAATCCTTCATATAAAGCCATCTTCAGCCAATGCTCCGGTTTTTACACCGGTTACATTTGCACCATTTATCTA
>JACMPR010000373.1 GCA_014377385.1 Ferruginibacter sp.
TAAAATTTAAAAATAAGACTGGATACAAAACACCGCTGCGGGAAGGCAGTTACGCTACTCGAGGGTTTTGTCGGAACAGCCGAGGATAAAGAAACGATAGGCAAAGAGTTAAAAACCTTTTGTGGTACCGGTGGGTCTGTAAAAGATGGGGAGATTTTGGTGCAGGGAGATAACCGGGAAAAAATACTTCAATGGTTATTAAAAAAAGGCTATAAAAATGCGAAGAAATTATAAGGCGAAACGAGGTCATTATTCAGTTGAAAACTAAGTGCACCACTCAGGCATTTTTTTAACTGGCTCGTAATACGGAGTAAGTCAGCTTTAGCCATTTCTATCCATGGCTTTCTTTAAAATTAAAAACTTTGGGTAAGCCCCTGAAGCACATGAAGGAGTAAACGTACAGGTTTGGTTGCCAAAGCACTATAACATCTTCGTTGTAATAATAAGGTGAGGTTAGCGCCATAAATAACGGTTAAGATCAATAAATTTGCAATAAAACAGGAGTTTTATTGTTATATTACAACAAATGTTCTCAGCATGAATTCCAAAATATCGGGTGGCGTTAAGATTAGTGTTGAAACCTTCTACCAATCTGAGTATAGCAATCCTATAAACAGTGAGTTTATGTTTGCTTATAAAATTACCATTGAAAACAACAATGAATTTTCTATAAAGCTACTGCGCAGGCATTGGCATATTTACGACAGCAACGGCAGTTTTAGGGAAGTGGAAGGGGAAGGCGTCGTTGGTATTCAACCTGTCATTGCACCGGCAACTTCTTATCAATACATTAGCGGCTGCAATCTTCGCTCGGAAATCGGCAAAATGCAGGGAACTTATTTATTGGAAAATCTCCATAATAAAAAAACATTCAACGTAACCATACCGGCCTTTGAGATGTTGGCTCCTTTTAAAATGAATTGAGCCCTTTTTTCTTTTTTTTACATATCTTTGCGCAGCAAATTTTGTGCAGAAATCGTGTGTTTAAACGATATTCTCTTCCAACGATTTCATGCTGAAATGAGTGAAAATAATATTTCACAACCAAAATCATAGTATGGCAAAAATAACTTTTAACAACAATGACAACAGGTTCTTTCAAAGCCTGAAATCAAGCGTTGATGCCTATTTTTCCGATAACAATATCAAGAAAACCGGCGACTGGAGATTGTTCATCAAAACTTTTATATTAATTGGGATGGCATTAGCCTGTTACCTGGTGCTGATGTTGGTAACTGTCAATCTTCTAACAGCTGTTCTATTATCAGCATTGTTCGGATATGCCTGCGCCTGTATTGGTTTCAGCGTTATGCATGATGCTAATCATGGAAGTTACAGCCCCAACCAAAAGTTAAATGATTTTATAGGATTTATAGCTGCAAACGGGTTGGGTGCAAGCTCTTATTTCTGGAAGCAAAAGCACAACATCATACACCATACTTACACAAACGTGGATGGCATTGATGATGATATTGCCAAAAGCCCTATCATTCGTCATTGCGAAACACAGAAATGGGTGCCCGCTCACAAAATCCAACACCTTTATGTTCCTTTTGTTTATGCGCTGTCATCCATTTTCTGGATATTCATTATGGATTTTACTAAATATTTCAGCCGTAAAATATTTACGACAGCCGCTTGGAAGCTGACGTTGAAGAACCACATCATTTTCTGGCTTACAAAGGCTTATTATGTTGCGGTTTTTATGGTGATTCCGATCATGGTTTGGGGATGGGCTGGATGGTTGGTTGGTTTTCTTGTTGCCAATGCGGTAATGGGCCTCACCCTTTCTTTTGTATTTCAGTTGGCGCACGTGGTGGAAAATACCGAGTTCGAGCATATTCCTTTGGATGAAACAAAACACCTTGAAACAGCGTGGGCTGAACACCAGTTAAAGACAACGGCAAATTTTGCCATGGAAAGTAAAGTTGTATCCTGGTTTGTAGGTGGTTTGAATTTCCAAATAGAACATCATCTATTTCCAAAAGTAAGCCATGTGCATTACCCTGCCCTCAGCAAAATCGTTCAGGAAAAATGTAAAGAATACAACATGCCTTATCACAATAATACAACGCTCATGGATGCGATAGCTTCACATTTAAGAGTAATGAAGCAACTCGGAAAGAGGCCTGAGATAGTTGTCCTGCGGGCGCAGGCTGCGTGATTATGGTTTATAACGGGCCTCTTCGAAAATGATTTCAGCATCGGTGCCCATTAATTGTGACAAACTCATACCCGGATTTTTCTCCATATATTTTTTTACGATCTGCCAGCCACAAAAGGAACCAATATTTCCGGGTGAGTCGTCTCCGAGTTCCTGTGTTTTTGGTCCTTCTCCCACATAGTTTTTGATAACATTATTATCTAATGTTTGTAACAAATTATTTTGAATGAAGAGGTTCCAAACAGCTGCCTCATTCTTGTAACAATCTTTTAATTGTTTCTCTGTGTAGCCTATCAACATGTATTCTTCTTTATTTGGTAACAGCTTACTCAGCATAAAAAGCCTTCTTCCTTTTTCAACCATTTGCACGAGTAATGTTTTATCCTCTGCTTTTTCCGGGTACATATCGGTTACAATATTTTTCATGCAATTGATGTCTATATAAGCAGGCTCGAAGCGATTCGTAAGGTATACGGGATAAGTTTCCATCACCCAGGTTGATTTGTAAGCAGAATAATTTTTGCCAAGGTGATTGTGCAGCCCGACGATGAATGCATCTTCTGAAAGGATATCTCCAAAACCATCCATTGGTCCAATGTAAGTAATGATATTATGGGGGGCCTTATATCGGGGAAAATAAAATTGCAGGTATTGCAGTGCATTCCGGATCTCATTTTCAAAAGGCTTGAAATTGGCGAACACTTTTTCTGCACTGTCGTAAACCGGCCTGTAAGAAGCAATAAATCCATTTACATAGGCATTCACACTATCCGCGGACCATCCCGGATCGGTACTTAGGATGGTGGTAATAAAATTCTCTCCAAACGATGGATATTTTGCTATAAGCTGGTCTAACTGTGGCCCCGGGTTTGTTATATCAAGCGAAAACAATTCCCGTTCAAACCGCCGGGTATTCATGTCAATTTTAATTGAGGAAACATCGGGCTGCTTGACAGTATTTCTACAGGAAAAAAAAACAATAGCCAGCAACAAACTTATTATAAAACGCATAATTGAATAATTTAACTTTGTACGAGAAAAACTGTTATTGATAAATAAAGTTATGAATGATTTGGCTTAACAGTGAGCTAAACTCGCTAACCATCATATTAATCTATAAAAAATTACGGAGGTTGAAAAACCGTATGCCTGTATTTGATTTTTTTACTAGTTACTAAATTATAAATAATTACCCCGGAAAGATGAGTATGAAAATATTTTTAGCACAACAGAATTATCACATTGGCAATTTCGAAAGCAATACAACAAAGATCATTGAAGCAATTACAGAAGCAAAACAGGCAGGCGGGGATCTTATAGTTTTTAGTGAATTATGTGTATGCGGTTATCCACCAAGGGATTTTTTATATTTCCATGATTTTATTGATAAATGTTACAAAGCAATTAATGATATAAAAAATGTTGCTGATGGCATTGCAGTGCTTATTGGCGCGCCGCAACGAAATGAGGTTGCAGAAGGCAAGAACCTTTTCAACGCCGCATATTTTTTGGCCGACCGAGAAATAAAGCAGGTTATACAAAAAACCTGCCTGCCTACCTATGACGTTTTTGATGAGGATCGTTATTTTGAACCGGCAAACGAATGGAATATTGTGGAATTCAAAGGAAAGAGAATAGCCGTAACGATTTGCGAAGATATCTGGAACCTTGGAAACAATCCGCTGTACAGGTATTGCCCGATGGACATGCTGGTATCGCAGCAACCGGATGTGATGATAAACCTTTCCGCATCGCCGTTCGATTATACACATGATGAGGATAGGAAAGTAGCGGTAAAGGCAAATGTGCTAAAATATCATTTGCCAATGTTTTACTGTAACTGCGTTGGCAGCCAGACAGAAATCGTATTTGATGGAACGTCGCTGGTATATGATAAGAATGCCAATTTATTGTGTCGTATGAAAAGTTTTGAAGAAGATTTTCAATCCTTTGTTTTAAATGACGACGGTAGCATCGAAGGCAATATTATTGAACCGGCGATCCATGTTTCCAATACGGATTTTAATCCCCTCACCCTTGAACCAGCTTTGAATATTGAACACATTTACCAGGCACTTGTAATGGGTGTCAAAGATTACTTTTCTAAAATGGGTTTTAAAAAAGCCATTCTCGGCAGTAGCGGTGGGATCGACAGCGCAGTAACGCTGGCGCTTGCCTGCCATGCACTTGGGAGTGAAAATGTGCTGGCTGTCATGATGCCTTCGCAATATTCAACCATGCATTCTGTTTCAGACGCCGAACAGTTAAGCCTCAATTTAAAAACAGCAGCACACATTATTCCAATTAAAAATATTTACGATGGTTTTTTAAATGAACTAAAGCCCATCTTTAATGACCTGCCATTTAATATTGCAGAGGAAAATATCCAAAGCCGCACCCGCGGTAATTTGTTGATGGCAATTGCCAATAAATTTGATTACATTCTACTGAATACTTCAAATAAAAGCGAACTGTCTACGGGCTATGGAACTTTGTACGGTGATATGGCTGGCGGTTTGGGCGTATTGGGTGATTGTTATAAGCTGCAGATATATGAGCTTGCCCGGTACATTAACAGGACGAAGGAAATAATCCCGATGAACATCATTAGTAAACCGCCAAGCGCTGAATTGAGACCCGGGCAGAAAGACAGTGATAGCCTCCCGGATTATGAGGTGCTGGATAAAATATTATACCAGTACATTGAACAAACCAAAGGTCCGGATGAAATCAAACGTGCAGGTTTTGATGCAGCGTTGGTAGACCGTATTTTAAAAATGGTAAACACGAATGAATACAAGAGAAACCAGTTTTGCCCCATAATCCGCATTTCTTCAAAAGCCTTTGGCGTTGGTAGAAGGATGCCGATTGTTGGCAAGTATTTGAGTTGATGATAGGTAACTGATAGCTCAACCTTTTCCAGTTTTTTTCAAGCAGAATATATTCTCTTTCAGGTTTCTAAAGAGGTACTACACAATATCATGACTTTTCCACCACCACAGCTGTGCCATATGCGAGTACTTCGGTGATACCGGCCATCACCTCATTAGCATCATACCGCATATTGATGATGGCATTTGCGCCCCGCTCATTTGCATGTCGAATCATGTACTGGTATGCTTCTTCCCGTGTTTTTTCACAAAGGTCCAGGTAAATAGAAAGCTGACCGCCAAACAATGATTGTATGCCCCCGCCAATATTCCCGAGCAGGCTCCTGCTCCTTACGGTTATGCCCCGAACAATTCCGAGATGTTTTATAATGCGGTACCCTTCCAGAGAAACTGCGGTTGTTATTAATTGTTGATCTACCATGATGAAATTGTTTAGCTAAAGTTAAGTTCATTTTAACAAAGATTTGTCCCGCTGATCATAACGGCAAAATTTTTGATTTGCTCATTGTCATTAATTTGTGCATGGCTTATAGAGTATAACAAATTAGAAGTATTTTTGATAGAACATCAATAAAAATTTACTGATGCTGTTTGCAGTTGTTCTAAAGAAGCAACATCGCAAAAGGGTTGATGAAAAAAATAATAACTATGTTACAAACCGCAGAAGATATCCGGCTTTTGACTGAAAAGATCAACCACGCATCCGGATTTGTGTCCAGGATAAATGATGAATTAAGTAAAGTGATTGTTGGCCAGCAATCCATGATCGGACGCTTGCTGATCGGCTTGTTGAGTAACGGGCATGTGCTGCTGGAAGGGGTACCCGGACTTGCGAAAACTCTGGCTATAAAATCATTGGCACAGGCCATTCACGCCCAGTTTAGCCGTATCCAGTTTACACCTGATCTGTTACCTGCCGATGTGGTAGGAACCATGATCTACAACCAGGGTAAAAATGAATTTTTCGTTCGTAAAGGTCCCATATTTGCAAACTTCATCCTTGCCGATGAAATAAACCGTGCACCCGCAAAGGTTCAAAGTGCTTTATTGGAAGCTATGCAGGAGCGGCAGGTAACAATAGGGGATACCAGCTATAAGTTACAGGAGCCATTCCTGGTTTTAGCCACCCAAAACCCGATAGAGCAGGAAGGAACTTATCCGCTGCCAGAAGCGCAGGTTGACAGGTTTATGCTTAAGGTGGTTGTTGGATACCCCTCAAAATCAGAAGAACAAATGATCATCCGGCAGAATACGATGGGCCTGGTTGCACCCACAATAAATCCGGTTGCCTCCACCGCAGAAATACTCACGGCAAAGGAACTGGTAAGGCAGGTGTACCTGGATGAAAAAGTAGAACATTATATTTTAGATATTGTTTTTGCAACACGGTTTCCCGAAAAATTTAATCTGGCAAAATTGAAACCATTGATTGGGGTGGGCGGTTCGCCAAGAGCAAGCATTAACCTGGCCCTGGCAGCGAAAGCACATGCATTCCTTAATAAAAGAGGATACGTAATTCCTGAAGACATAAGGGATATTAGCAAAGATGTTTTACGCCACAGGATTGGCCTCACTTATGAAGCAGAAGCAGAAAATGTGAATGTGGAAGATGTGATAAATGAAATATTGAAAACCGTGAACGTTCCATAAGCGTGGAAAGTTGTAAAAGTCGTCACGTTTGAATTTTTAGATTCAGCGCACAACCTCAATTATTTCCAACTGCTGATTTTTTACACCTGAAACCAGCCGAAAAATAAATCTTGTTCAAAAAAAGAAAAAATATTACAACAGGAGAACTGGGAACCGACAATAAAAGTGGGGGCCTGCTTACTACTGCAGAAATAGTAAAGAAAGTAAGGGATCTTGAAATTAAAAGTAAGCGTATCACAACCCATCTCTTTACAGGGGAGTATCATTCTGCATTTAAAGGAAAGGGAATGCGGTTCAGGGAAGTAAGGGAATATGCAGAAGGCGATGACGTACGTTTTATCGACTGGAATGTAAGTGCCCGTTTCTCTCATCCGTTTACCAAATTATTTGAAGAAGAAAGAGAACTAACGATGATGTTGCTGATAGACATAAGTACCA
Organism: Ferruginibacter sp.; assembly: GCA_014377385.1. Classification (GTDB taxonomy): domain Bacteria; phylum Bacteroidota; class Bacteroidia; order Chitinophagales; family Chitinophagaceae; genus Ferruginibacter. Next base: position 7,144 of record JACMPR010000373.1, read on the forward strand.
GTAATCTTTTTGGAACGATCGGTAAAAGAAAAAAGGAACTTATTACAGAAATGGCCGCCATTCTCACTTTCAGCGCTATCAGTAACAGTGATAAAGTAGGCGTTATTTTCTTCAGTAACAAGATTGAAAAATACATACCACCAAAAAAAGGCCGCCAACATGCATTGTACATTGTGCGGCAACTCCTCACAGTTGAACCTCATACAAAAGGTACCAACCTGGATGCAGCGATAAAATATTTCAATAACACTACCGGGCAAAAGAGCATCGCTTTTTTACTCAGTGATTTCCTGGATACCGGTTACGAGAATGACCTGAAAGTAATCGGAAAAAAGCACGATGTAATCGGGATAAAAGTTTACGATAAAATGGATATGCAATTGCCTGATGCTGGTCTGCTTCAACTGGAGGATGCCGAAACAGGTAAAATAAAATGGGTAGACAGCAGCAATGAACTAACAAGGTATAATTTTCAGCAAAATTTTTTCATCCAGACAGAAGCCTGCAAAAAATACTTTTTAAAAGCAGGCGCCGACCTGTTGCACGTGCGAACGGATGAAGATTATATAAAAATCCTTCAAAAGTTTTTTTTAAAACGAAAATAAATTTACGTTCTTCCACATTCATGTTCATAAAAAAAGGCACATATCATATTTTTCTATTAATATTCTTTTGTTGCTTATGTATTTTTTCCCGGGCGCAAACGGTGGCAATAAAAACAGATAAGAACCAGATCCTGATTGGGGAACGAATAGCCTATGAATTGTTAATAACAATTCCTTCACAGGATTATACCATCGATTTTAAGCTTCCCGATTCCATTCCGCATTTTGAGGCAATCGGGAAAACTGGTTTTGATACCACCAATACAAATGGTACCATCTCCATTCATAAAAAAATTATTTTTACGAGTTTCGATTCCGGTGCATGGTATATTCCGGCGTTGCCGGTAGTGTTGGAGATCGCTAACACGGCCCAAAAATTTACGACGGATTCAGTACTGATTAATGTTGACTATGCTGATGCAGACAGTACAGCCGCATTGAGGGATATAAAGCCCATCATCGAAGTGAAAGTGACGAATTATTTTTGGTGGTACGTGATCGGTTTTGCATTATCGCTGGTTATCATGTGTATCCTCGTTTATGGGTATTTAAAAAACAGGAAAAAGAAAACCTTGCCGGTGCTGCATTCCACCATTTCCGCTTATGATGAAGCAATGGTAGCACTAAAGGAACTTTCTACATATGATCTTAAGAATTCGCAAACTTTAAAAAAGTATCACACGCAGTTAGGCTTTGTCCTTAAAAGATTTTACAGCAGGGTGACAGAAGCCAATCTCCTGAATAAAACAACAGGCGATCTTTTGCTAAATTTAAAAGAACAGCAGGTAGAATCCGGACTGTTGTCGTCTATCGCCGAAAGTTTAAGGATTGCTGACGCGGTTAAATTTGCCAAATACATTTCACCGGTTTCGGAAAGCGAGAACAGCCTGCTGGTTATAAAAAATGCTATTGAAAAAACAGAAAAAAATAAATCAACAAAAAATTAATATTTATTATTTTGATAGCCGAGCATTTCAATAATATCAGCTTTAACCAACCTTTGTTTTTCTGGTTGTTTCTTTTATTTCCGCTGCTGGTTGGCTGGTATATAAAAAATAATAACAGCAGCAGGGCTTCTATTCGCGTTTCAACAACTGCAGGAAATGGATTGGAATCATGGAAAGCAATTTTCAGGCACCTGCCTTTTATTTTAAGATTGCTTTGTCTCGCCTCTATCATTGTAGCATTGGCAAAACCACAAACCCACAACCAGGATCAGCATGCGGAGGGCGAGGGTATAGATATCATACTGTGTATCGATGTTAGCGGGAGTATGACTGCCCAGGATTTTACGCCCAATCGCCTCGAAGCTGCCAAAAAAGTAGCAATTGATTTTATTAATCACAGGTTGACAGATCGCATTGGAATCGTAATTTTTTCCGGAGAAAGTTTTACACAATGCCCGCTTACAACAGATCACAGCATGCTGGTTGCTGCCGTACAGAATATTCACAATGGACTGCTGGAGGATGGAACGGCGATCGGTTCAGGTTTATCGACCAGTGTTGACCGGTTGCGTACCGTTAAGTCAAAATCAAAAGTTGTTTTGCTCTTAACTGATGGAGAGAACAACGGCGGACTAATTGATCCTAAAACCGCAAAAGAAATAGCAAAAGCCTTTGGCATTAAGGTTTATACTATTGGAATGGGATCTGATGGTTACGCACCCCAACCTGAAAGTACGCCGCTGGGTGTCGTCATACAAAAAGAAAAAGTATCCATTGATGAAAAATTACTGACCGAGATTGCTACCGAAACTGGCGGGAAATATTTCAGGGCACGTGATAATGAGAGCCTGAATTATGTTTACCGGAATATTGACGCCCTGGAAAAATCTAAAGTAGAATTGATCAGCACTATCAGGAACAATGATAAATTTTTTCCATTCGTTTTTGCGGCCCTGTTTTTTTTATTGCTTGAAGTTATTTTTACTTATACGGTGTTTAGAAAATTTCCATAAATGAGTGAAGGATTGAATGGGGAACACCGCGGATGTTGTTTTGATTGGGAACTGGAGTTAATGGATCCGGGAAGCGAAACGACCAGTTAGTAAGATTGTTAATAGACATCCTCAATACGGAATATAAAAATCTTAAAGAGAATTATCACACTTATATCTGATAGCTTGCAGCTCAAAGCTAACATCATACATCCATGCAATCCACTGTTTACAAATCTACCGGTAGTTGGTACATCGTTAAAAATGACGCGGGCCAGGCATTTAACGCACGTATTAAAGGGAAGTTTAAAATCGATAATATTACTTCCACTAATCCGATCGCTGTTGGTGATATTGTTGAAATTGAAAATGAAGAGGATACAGAAAGTACCGTGATCACGGAGATTTATGAACGAAGAAACTATATCAACCGGGTTTCACCTCATAATAAAAACCAACATCACATTGTCGCAGCAAATTTAGATCAGTCGTTACTGTTCGCTACTTTAAAAGATCCAAAAACATCGCTCGGTTTCATTGATCGCTTCCTCGTTACCTCGGAAGCATATTATGTTCCCGCCGTAATAGTTTTCAATAAAGCTGATTTATTTACCAAAAAGGAATCAGCAAAATTTGAATTGATAAAGACAATCTACGAACCTATTGGCTACAAAATAATGCTGATGAGCCTTGAAAAAAATACAGGTGTAGAAGAAGTAATGGAACTATTAAAAGACAGGATCACCTTATTAAGCGGGCATTCCGGTGTTGGAAAGTCCACTTTCATCAATCATATTTTTCCTGAGCTGAAACTTAAAACACAGGACGTTAGTGGCTGGAGTGGTAAAGGTTTGCATACTACCACTTTTGCTGAGATGTTCGACCTCTCCTTTGGTGGAAGTATCATTGATACGCCCGGTATCCGCGAAATGGGACTTGTGGATATTTCCAAACAGGAACTTGCTCAATACTTTCCGGAGATGAGGGCTGTGATGAACAATTGCCAGTTTAACAACTGTATGCACCTCGAAGAACCTGGCTGTGCGGTTAAAGAAGGCGTTAATAACGGTACCATACACGAAGAGCGGTACGTGAGTTATTTGAATATACGGGACACCATTAATCAGAAAAGCTATTGAGGGGTTCTGGTACATAGCCACGTGAATTTAGATTATTTTATCTTCCTGGTTTGCCCCATCAGATTTTTATAAAAAAAGCTCCTGATATTTATCAGAAGCTTTTAAATATGTAATAGTTTTCATTCCTTATACAGAACGCAGGCCTGGTATTTATTCCCGGCGAACGCCCGAATAAAAGTCTCAACTTATAGTTATCTAAAACGTTTGCCGCTCCAAAAAATGCGCCACCTCCATCACGGCTTTGCTATCACTTTTTTTACTGTTTACCTGTTGCGGAAAGATACTCACGCCATTAAAAATATTGTAATGAAGGGTGAGGAATTGATTTTTGTATTTAAAGTCCCAGTCCAGTGTGTCGCTGTCATCAACCTGGTTTAAAAATACAACCTGCAACTGTTCAGCCAACGTGTTGGCAATTGCATAAAATTTAGAAATGCCACAATTGTCGTCAATAACGGCTTCTGTGGCGCCGGTAATGGTTCTTAATGCGTAAGACATAGAGATAGGTTTGGGTTTAAGTGGGTAAGCGAATCGGGTTTGGTGTTTATTAAAGCAATAGTTGTATCAGAGGTTTTTCCGCCCCTTGTATTTTTTCTTGTTCGATTTTGTTACAATCTCCTCCTGCGTCATATTCCTGGCGTCATTTGGGCAACCGTATTTTTCTTTTTTTCTGAAAATAAAACAGCCGCTTAGCATGTAAACAACAAAAGTTGCAAGTATAAATTTTTTCATTTTTTAAAGGTAATGCTTGTTTTTATACTATGCTATTTTTCGATATCGGCGAACCAACTGCTGTACTTCAGGTAATTTTCAGCTATCCTTTTTATTTCCCCGCTGATCAATTCCTGGCTGATATCTTTTACTTTTTTGGCTGGTACTCCTGCATAAATGGAGCCTGGTTCTACGACGGTATTTTCCAATACCACGGCGCCGGCAGCAATAATGCAGTTGTTTCCAATCTGGCAATTGTCCATCACAATAGAACCCATTCCAATCAGTACGTTGTCAGCTATAACGCATCCATGTACGATTGCATTGTGTCCGATACTAACATTATTTCCAATATATGTTTTTGTTTTCTCAAAAGTGCAATGAATTACAGCTCCATCCTGGATATTTACCTTGTTGCCAATTCTAATGCTGTTTACATCACCCCGTATCACGGCATTAAACCATACACTGCAATCATCACCCATTACTACATCACCCACAATAGTGGCGTTAGGAGCAATAAAACAACGATTGCCCGTTACAGGTCTAATTCCTTTCACCGAAAATATATATGCCATTTTTTTATTTTTATTTTGAGCCCAACTTTTGTTTCATTCCCAACTTCAGTGGCGTCGCACTCTTGTACGGTAAATCTTTATTCAACTTTTATTTCGAGCAACATGGTCACAGTTGTAAAGCTGCAACATGCTTTTGCGTAAAACCCTTTCCCATTTTCCCCAATACTTTAACTTGCAATAAAATTACAAAATACCAGGTGTTTTAAATGCACAACGTTAAACTCAAAATTCTATTCGTCCGATGAACCAGCGTCAACTTTTTCTAAACCATGTAGGCCAAACCTCTGCAGCGCCACTTTGTCTTAACATCGTAAAGGCGGAAGGAAGTAAGATGTGGGATGCAGCCGGAAAGGAATACATCGACCTTATTGCAGGTATCAGTGTGTGCAATATTGGGCATCGTCATCCACGGGTGGTACACGCAATAAAAAAACAGGTAGATGATTACCTGCACATCATGGTATACGGTGAACTGATAGAGAATCCGCAGGTGGCCTACGCAAAAATGCTCGCAGATCATTTGCCGGCATCACTGAATGCTGTTTTTTATACCGCCAGTGGGAGTGAAGCCACCGAAGGTGCTATGAAACTTGCCAAACGTGTTACGGGAAGAACACAAATCGTTTCGTTTAAAAATTCTTACCACGGAAGTACACAGGGTGCATTGAGCATTATGGGCAGTGAATACTGGCAACAGGCTTTTCGTCCACTCCTTCCCGGTATAGTTCAACTCAATTACAATTCTTTTACTGAGTTGGAAAATATTACAGAAAAAACAGCTTGCGTTGTAGCAGAAACCATACAGGCCGAAGCGGGTGTGCTGGTGCCCAAAGATGACTGGTTGCAGGCACTGCGAAATCGTTGCACCGAAACAGGAACCCTGCTCGTACTGGACGAAATTCAATCTGGCTTTGGCCGTAATGGAACGCTGTGGGCATTTCAACAATTCGGCATCGTACCTGATATTTTATTATTGGGAAAAGCCCTGGGCGGCGGTATGCCGTTGGGTGCTTTTGTCGCAGATAAAACAATGATGGATGCGTTTACCCATGATCCGGTGCTGGGTCATATTAATACGTTTGGTGGACACCCCGTAAGTTGTGCAGCGGGACTTGCAGGATTTAAAGTACTGATAGAAGAAGACCTGATCGCCGGTATCTCCGGCAAGGAAAAATTATTTCGATCCTTGCTGGAGCATCCACATATTAAAAATATTAACAGCCGCGGTTTGATGCTGGCGATTGAATTTGACAACTTTGAAATTAATAAAAAAGTGATTGATGCCTTGATCCTCCAGGGTATTTTTACTGATTGGTTCTTATTTGCAGCACATGCTTTGCGTATTGTACCGCCATTAAATATCAACAACGAAGAAATAAAACTGTCCTGCAAAAAGATAATTGAAGTATTAAATTCATTTTAATGAATGAAATTTCATTGTCGCTTGAGCCTTTGCGTTCCCTGGATTTTATTAACCTCTTTGCGTGAATGAGTGGCCCCTGTTTTTTATTAATTACACAATCAAATTGTGTTCTAAAATGAAAGTTCTACAAAAGCGTTCTTTGCAAATTATCGCAGTGTTGATAATCATGTACCTGCTATTATTGATACCTGGTTCTACCGGTAGTATTAACGTCGTAAAAGCTACTACAAAACCTTTTGCGTGGAATCAAGACAGTGTATGGCTTAAATTGGAAAATGATTTCCGTAAGGCACAACATTTGAAACCTGCGCAACGGGATTCAACTTTCCAGTCATTAAAAATTATCGCTGATCTAAATCTCGCGGCTATACAAGGTAGGCAGCTGTCCGTAACAGATAGTAATGTTGGTGTTGTAGA
>JACMPR010000374.1 GCA_014377385.1 Ferruginibacter sp.
TCTTTAAACGTTTCACTCGGCCTAAAATCGGTGTCTGTTCCAAAATAAATTTCGTCTTCGTGAAAAAACAATAATGCCCAATTTAAACTTTGATCAATAATAGTTAGGTCGTCCGAACCACCGTAATAAAAGCTATCGAAGTATTTAATTAAAAGTTTCCAAGGAACAATCATTGCGTCAGTTTGGTCCCAAGAAAGGAAAACAGCTTTGTCAAAAGGAAGTCCTCGTTGATAAAGCCATTTCTTAATTTCCTGTTCGTTCCCGTCTAAAACTTTTACTTTTTTAATTGTAAGAAAGAAGTCTTTTTTAAATGGTATGTCTTCGTGCAAATTTATCTTTGCAATATAGTCCCACAAAAATTTAGCGGCTTGGTTGTCTAATGGTTTTAGACGGTCAAGATGTTTCTCAGGTAGCTTGTCATATTTATTGTCTGTAAAACGCCATTTTCGTCCAAGGTTGTCCATTGGGATTACGTGGTCTAAAGTATTGTCGAAGTCAATTTTCATTATTTAACAAAATGCTAGGTTAAGCTGAAAGGCAACTTAAATATATGCGCATCCTTTCTCCAAAAAAACTCACGCATATTTTTACAATATCGTGTTTTTCAGGGTTATAGAAAAATACCCGCGTATGTCTTTCGGCAATTGGTTATAGCGCATATAAAACGGCACCATTTTTAATTATTCCGGGAGAAATCGCTGGTATGGCACCGCGAGGGCAGGAGCGGAGTGTGCTTTGTGCTAATGCGCTTCATCTTCATTCCAGGAAGTCGGACTCAACAGCGGGTTCAATTCAACTTTACTTTCGCAAAGTTGTATCCATTCACTCTGTATCCATTTGCAATGGATACAGAAAATGGATACAAAAATCAAAAAATGAAAATGTTATTGGAGATCCGTATGAAAACCGGCCTTAGCCAGTATAAACGGGCAGATTATCCCGGTGTTTTGAGAAGCCTGGCAGAGAAAGGCATCCAGGAACTGACCTAATCACTCACGTGGAAGCTACGGTCATATTTACGGACCAGCTAAAAGTAGAGGCCACCGGTACGACATTAAAAATAATAAAAAAACACGAAGAAATAAGCAAAGTCCGGCAGAAATATCATGAGTAAAAACTGGCGGGCCAACAATGCAAGGTGAAAATCCTGGTGAGATGTTTGTCGAAAATACAGGAAAATTACGGCCAGGTGTAGCCTGCCCACATTGTGTGAGATTCTCCGTTTCTGTAAGTTTCCCCGTTCCCCGATAGGAAGCGAAATTGAAAAACAAAAGTTGAAACACGGCCTCCATTCGCCGCCAATCTGGCAAACCGTAAACTGCCGCTTATTTCAAGCCACTAAATATCTTTCTCAAATAAGTTTCTTCGATAACATACTCGTGATTTGGTCTAACTATTTTTCCAAAAAGCCTTACTCAAAAGTTTTTATCCGAAAAATAATGTGTCCGACTTTAGAACGCTTGATTTTCGCTCAATGGTTTATATACTTTGGAAAATTGAAGTTTGTCGGTTAAAAAAATAGTTGCTTTCTGTTCTAATGAACCAGGTATGTGTCCGGGCAAATTACCGGTTCAAATTAAAAAGCGGCCTCATCGAAGCCGCTTTTTATTTTATTACCTTCTTTAAGATGGCCCCATTAGTCAGGCTACTTTCATTGTTGTGTAAAGCATAATAATGAATGATGCTTACATTTTTCCAAATCTGTCAATTATTTGAAAACCGATTTGATGTATGCGTCTATCTCCGCACCTTTCGCCGCAGAAAGTTTATCAAAACCTACTTTAAATGAAGGATCCACATACGACCTGTATTGTGCGGGAATCAGGTTCCTGAAATTCATGATATAATCAATCCCTTTTTTTAGTCTGGTCACATCATTTACTTTTAAAAGAAACCCCGCAAATTTCTCCGTCATGCCAATTTTTTCCTCGCTGGGAGCAGCAGTATTGTAGCTGTTGGCAATAAAATCAAAATCAGCTTCTGTACCATTTGCAATTAAAATGCGGTTAACCTCATTACCCAAAGTGCCTCTTGCATCAGTACTGTATTTTTTTGCCTGAATGTAGGCATTGGAGGAGTCGAGTGCCGACAATCCCTTTAATCCGGCCCCTGCCACACTATAAGAGGAATCATTTATCGCAGCCTGGTATATAGGAAGATATTTGGTATTGCCAGTCTTAACAAGGTAATTAATGGCAGCTGCTTTTACTTTTTTATTGTTGTCCTTTTTAGCCATCTCTTCTATGTCGCTTAAAACAACCGGATCCGCTTTGTATGGCGAGGAAGAAATTTTTTGTATCGTGTTAATTTTTAGTTTTGAAAATTTGTCATGTAAACCCTTTGCAATTTCAGGCATATTCTTTTTTGCAAAATAGTCAAGTGCTTCCTTTCTATCAAGGTAATTCTTTGCGTATTTGAACTGGTTAATGTAATTCTCGTCGGATTTGTTATCTGTCTTTTCTGCCAGTAATATTTTATCAGCGTCCACATTTATCAGCTCAGGCTTGCTGGTTACATTAAAATAAAAGGTATCGGTCTGGTTCTTTATCCATACGTTGTATCGCTTTGCTGTGCCATTCGTGTACACATCGACAGCGATAGGCAAAGTAAAGATTTTTCCTGTTTTCTGCGTCTGCTGAATAACCACTTCCGCTACACCCGCCATACCAGGAATATCGTAATTGTAATCAATCTTTAACTTCGGATGCCCGTTACCGTAATACCACTGGTTCCAGAACCAGTTCATGTCTTTCCCGGTAACTTCTTCAAATGCAAGACGAAGCTGTCCGGCTTCACCTGCTTTAAATTTGTTTGTGGTCAGGTAATTGTTCAGCGATTTAAAAAAGGCATCATCGCCCACATAATTACGAAGCATGTGTAAGATTGCGCCGCCTTTATTATAGCTCACCGCGTCAAATACATCCTCTTTATTGGAATAATAATATCTTACCAGGTCTTTTTTCTCGCTGCCACTCTGCAGGTATCCCTGCATGTCTTCGCTGTGATGTGCATCGGCATAATCTTTACCGTATTTATATTCATCCCATAAGTACTCGCTGTAATTGGCAAAACTTTCATTAACGGTTATATTGCTCCAGCTTTCAGCAGTTACATAATCGCCAAACCATTGGTGAAACAGTTCATGCGCAATTGTTTCTTCCCATGCATTGCCATCAGTAAGTTGCCGTCCATTCTGATAAGCACTCTCCTGGTGTAAGGTAGCCGTGGTATTTTCCATCGCACCGCTTACATAGTCCCTGCCTACAATTTGTGCATATTTTGCCCATGGGAAATCAACACCCGTTTTTTCTGAGAAAAATTTAATCATCTCCGGCGTATTGCCAAATATGCCTCTTGCATAGGGCGCATATTCCTTCTCTACATAATAACTTACTTCTTTTCCTTTATAGGTATCCTTTGTAATGCTGTAATCACCCACGCCCATGAAGAACAAATAGGGCGCATGCGGCAGATCCATTTTCCAATAATCTGTTCTGCTGCCATCTGCATTCTTTTTTTTGCTTATAAGCAATCCATTGCTGAGTGTCACATATTTGTCGGGAACGGTCATCGTGATCTCTTCCGTGGATTTTTGATTCGGCTTGTCAATGGTAACCATCCACGCACTGTTGGCTTCGGTTTCACCCTGTGTCCAGATCTGCGTTGGCTTGCTTTTGTCTTCTCCCATTGGATTAATGAA
>JACMPR010000375.1 GCA_014377385.1 Ferruginibacter sp.
AAAAAAATGGTGATAATAATAGAAACTAAAAATGATAGCCAGTCTATTGAGCTTCCCAACAAACACCAGCGAAATCCATCAATTACTCCAGTCATAGGGTTAAGGGAATACCACATACGCCATTTTTGGCCAACAACGTCACTGTTAAAACCAACAGGACTCACATATAAACCAAACTGTACTATAAAAGGAATGATGTACCGGAAATCGCGGTATTTTACATTTACGGCTGTAAGGTACAAGCCGATACCAAATGCGCATGCAAAAGCCAATAAAATAAAAAAGGGTAAAAAAATAATATGCCAAGAGGGCATGTATCCATACCACACAAACATAGCCAGCATAATCACAAAGGAGATACCCAGGTCCACCAGGCTGGTTATAACAGAACTTGCCGGTATAATGAGGCGGGGAAAATATACCTTGGTAATTAAGTTGGCATTGCCAACCAGAGAATTGCTGCTCTCACTTAGCGCATTACTGAAGAATTGCCAGGGAAGCATTCCCGCAAATACCATCAGGGCATAGGGTACATCTCCGGGACTTGGCAATTTCGCTACGCGACTAAATACCAATGTAAAAATTATAGTTGTTAGCAGTGGGCGAATAATACTCCATGCTGCCCCAACCACTGTTTGTTTGTATCGAACCTTAATATCTCTCCAGCTGAGTATATAGAATAACTCCCTGTAACGCCACAAGTCATTCCAGTAATTCTTCTCAGCACGACCAGCTTCTATGACCAGGTCCCACTGCCCTCCCACCTCTTCCTTTCTTGCTTTTTGTTCCTTATTCATTTAACATGTATAATTACCGGGTAATAAGTAGTACGTTTAAGAGGCGGTATCAATTTTCAAATTTCCAGGCCTGTAACCTGCTGAACAACGCATTTAATTTTATTTTATAACTCTCATAACTAAAATGTGCCGCTAACATTTCCTGGTCGGGCAAAAAACTATTCCTGTTTTTTAACACGCTTTCGATAGCATTTTTTATTTCATCAACACTGTCGGGGTTTACCAGTATTCCCAATTCGCCATTTTGTAAAGCATCCACAGATCCATCGGCATTCCCGGCAATAACAGGAAGATTGTAATACATCGCTTCAATAAACACGATGCCAAATCCTTCTTTTATGCTGGGCATTACATAACAATCCGACATGGTAAAATGTGCTGCCACTTCTTCTTCCTGTATAAACCCTGCAAGCACTACCCTGCCTTCGAGTTGCAACGATTTTATTAGCGCATCAATATATATTTTTTCGGCTGCGTCATAACTTCCGGCTATGAGATATTTTACCCGGGGGTTATTTATTTGGACAAGCGCTTCCATTACTTTATCATATCCCTTATATCGTTCCGTTGCAGCAAGCCTTGTTAACGTAAACATTATTTTATCAGACTCATTGAATCCATACCTTTTTCTTAATTCAGCGCTCCCTGCCACGTTTTTTGGTAGGGGTAAAAATGGGTCGAGGCAATTATTTAACACTGTACATTTGTATGGATCAACCTCCTGAACTTCAAGGATTTTATTCCTTGTAAACTTGCTTACCGAAATAATTTCATCGCAGCAGTTCAACATTTTTTTTCTGCGCTTGCTCAGTGGATCCCATATTTCAATACCATGCGCAATGAGGACAATCTTTACAGAAGGCTTTAATTTTTTTATAAGCCAGCCCACAAGCAGGAGATTAACATGACTTAAAATAACAATCTTGCTTTTGCGTCCCTGCACCAGAACCTTTCGAATAAAAGAAAGTTTTCTCACATTAAAACCGGTGAATATCTCCGTTGGAAAATAAGGATTGTCAGCAGCATCCTCCGGTTTATCGTACATGCTGTATATTTTTAGCCGTTTATTATAACGGGTGCAATTTTCCAATATGGCTTTTCCTGCGATACGGCACACTTTTTCAATTCCTCCGGTAGAGGAAAAGACTTTCAGCGTGAGGAACATTACTTCAATTCGCATTATTCCGGTTATTGATGATAATAAGCGACATTAGTTGCGACCAGTGCAGGTCTCCCTTTAAAAAAGCGTAATAATTTGCTAAAGAATTTTTATTGCTGTTCTCCATCAGTGTTTGCACATACTCACTTTTTTTAAGCCAGGCAGCAAAAGGAAAGCTAAAGCCCATTTTTGGTCGGTCCCAAATAGGTTGCGGCAGATCGTGTTTATATGCATCAATTAATAATGGTTTGGGCCTCGTACTGCCGTATTTTAGGTTTGGAGCAATACTCAATGCCAGCTTTATAAAATCTGAATCTAAAAAAGGCACCCTGATCTCCACTCCATGAGCCATCCCCATAACATCCGCATCCCTTAAAAGCTGGTTCTGCATGTAAATATTGAATTCCATCCAGCTTGCCTGTTCTTTAAAAGGAAGATTAGGCAGGTCCTGGAAAACAGGCTCGTCATTTAAAATATTCCAGACTTCCTTTTCTGAAGCACCAATTTGTTTCGCAATTTCCACAGGTGTAAAATGCCCCCTCAGGAAAAGATAAATGCCTTTAATACCGTCCATGTTGAGGTAAGAAAGCCGGTTCAATTGCTTTTTGCCACTGTTTTTCACGGCGTCAATTGACCAGGCAGGCAGATTATGCAGCAACGAGGCGATCTGTATCCTTTTAAAAGACGGATAACCACCAAACAACTCGTCTCCACCAATGCCAGAAAGTACAGCCTTCAATCCCTGTTCCTTCGCGTATTTACTGATAAACCAGGTGTTGATACCGTCACTACATGGCATATCCATAGCTTTTAAGATTGCTGGAAAACTTTCATGAAATACTGATTCTTTTAAAAGATATTGGTGATTACTGCATCCCAGCTTTTTTATCAAAATATCCGGGTATTTTTTTTCTGAATATGCCGCCTCTTCAAAGTAAAGGGAAAGCGTGTTTACTTGTTCACGCGTATTTTCAGCAGCAAGAAGCGAAAGTATGCCCGAATCTACACCGCCACTTAAGAAAATACCAATGGGAGCATCTGCAAGCATGTGCCTCTTTACAGCACCTGCCAGTTCATGCCTGATAGAGTCAATTGCAAATGATTTTTCACTTATGGTTGTGTTGTAACTATAATGTTTGAAACTCTGTAGCAAAAAGCGTTTCCTCGAGAGATTATATTTTAAAAAATATCCTTTCGGAAGCGGATAAACATTTTTGATTGTAGTAACGGGTTCGGGTACATGACCGTAAGCCATCAGGTAAACCTGCCAGTTCTCATTTTTTTCCCCAAAAGCAGGTAACACATTCATGGCTCGTATTTCTGAAGTAAACGCGATTCCATTTTCTTCCCTGGTGTAGTAAAGGGGTTTAATGCCTGCCGCATCTCTAACAAGTACTAATTCTTTGTCTAAACTATCCCAGATAGCAAATGCGAACATCCCTTTCAGCATTGCAAAACTGTGAACGCCCCAGTGACTGTAGGCTGCGAGAATAACTTCTGTATCTGAATGTGTATTGAAATGATGGCCCAGTTGGGTAAGACTTTCTTTTAGCTCATGAAAATTGTACAATTCTCCATTATAACTGATCCAATACCGCTCTTCGTACTGCATAGGCTGGTGGCCGGCTTTACTAAGGTCTATCAGGGAAAGGCGCCTATGACCTAAAACAATTTTGCCGTCTACAGAAGAATAGATGCCCTCATCATCAGGACCGCCATGTTTCTGCAGTTCGCACATCTCCCTTACCAAACCTTCCATTTTCGTAATGGGCAGCATTGTATTTAAGATGCCGGAAATTCTACACATAAAACACGAGACTCCTTATCCTTTGTTGGAGTAAAATATTAAACAGAATAACAGTGATTGAAAGGTAAATTGTAATTAATATAATAAAATGCAATGGGGATTTTTGAGGCCCTGCATCGACTTAGAGACTTAATTTTTTGAAGACATAGTAACTAACGCCTATATGTGTGCGACTTCGAGATACCTTCTGTCCTTTTGTTGGATATAGTGGAGGTAATTTTCCTGGAAATTATCGTAAGTGCGCAAGAGTCCATCTTTTAGACCTATGGTGGATTTCCACCCCAGCGCATTTAATTTAGAAACATCAAGCAACTTCCTCATCGTGCCGTCAGGCTTTGTTTCATCAAATACCAATTCTCCTTTAAAGCCAATGATATTCTTTAACATAATGGCCATTTCCGTTATAGTGTGATCTTCCCCGCTACCAATATTAATTATATCGGAAAGTTCATAACGTTGCATCAGGTAATAACATGCCATTGCAGCATCGTCTACATGTATGAATTCCCTGCGTGCATTTCCGGTGCCCCAAATAATGACTGATGGGTCATTTGCCAATTTTGCTTCATAAAATTTACGTATCAGTGCTGGTAACACATGTGCATTTTCTAGATGGTAATTATCTCCAGGGCCATAAAGATTTGTAGGCATTACACTTATAAAACGACTACCAAATTGGCTATGAAAGGCTTGGCACAACTTTATACCTGCAATTTTCGCAACAGCGTAAGGTTCATTTGTAGGCTCCAGGAACCCAGTCATAAGGTAATCTTCCTTAATAGGTTGGGGAGCCTGTTTTGGGTAGATGCAACTGCTGCCAAGAAAAAGCAATTTTTCCACACCCGACAGATACGCTGCATGAATTACATTATTCTGTATGGATAGATTGTCGAAAATAAAATCCGCGGGATAAGTTTTATTGGCCATAATACCACCAACTTTTGCAGCTGCCAGGAAAACGTAAGATGGTTTTTCTTCATAAAAAAAATTTCTGACAGCTAGCTGGTCCCTCAGGTCAAGTTCCTCAGACGTACGTTTAATAATATTTGTATAGCCTTTTTTTGTTAGCAACCTTTCAATGGCGCTGCCCACCAATCCCGAGTGCCCGGAAATATATATTTTATCTGTGAGTTTCATCTTAAATTTATTAACGAAATCTAAACCACTATAGTTTTATTTTCCTATGTTAGGTAGGCAAGCTGAGTCGTAAATCTACAAAATTTAAATTAAACTGGTTGCAAATTCTTCCTATCAATTAAAGCACTCAATTCTAATCCCATACTATCAATATTAACGGTTGCCCTGCTGCCCCTTATTTCAATGATGATTCCATGGTAATTCATTAGCACTCCCTGTTTTACAACTACTTTGGTATTAACATTCATCATACTTTCCGTAACGTCCACAGCATTAAATTTCTGTAGAAATTTTTT
>JACMPR010000376.1 GCA_014377385.1 Ferruginibacter sp.
AGCCGTGTACAGTATTTTAAACCTTACCCAACAGGAAATTTATCCTGCATTAAATTATAAAGATCCCATTGCTTCCACGGGTTTGATACCAGTACAGTCTTATACAAAAACAATAGTGAAGCATGTGATGTCAAATTCTTTTGGCTTTGCCGGTAATTGTAGTTCATTAATCTTTAGTAAGGCCTGATCATTATGTTTTTTATACACGATACTACCTGCATTTCTGCACAGCAAACATTCTTGGAAGATGCACTCTTTACAGTGGGTATCCATAAACTTAACCAGCCCCGGAATAAAATATTATACGCGGTAGAGCCCACCTACGAAGGCATACCATTGGGAATACTCCGAAGAATGGGGCGTGCTGTGCGATTGGGCGTAGGTGCAGCAATGCCCCTGCTACAAAAAAAAGAAAAGCCTGCAGATGGCATTATCATTGGTACTTCCATGGGCGGTATGGAAGATTGTGTTAAGTTCTTAAACCAGATTATTGAATACAACGAAGGCACCCTAACGCCAACCAATTTTGTGCAAAGCACACCCAACGCCATCGCCGGGCAATTGGGATTATTGAGTAAAAACAAAGGCTACAATGTAACCCACGTTCACCGGGGTTTCTCTTTTGAAAATGCGGTGATTGATGTAGATATGTTACTCATGGAAAACCCCGGAAAAAATTATCTCTTGGGTGCAGTGGATGAAATAGCAAGTTGTAATTATAATATTGAAAGGCTGGATGGATGGTATAAAGAGGCCCCATGTTCACTCGGGGAATTGTATAAAACCAATTCACCCGGAAGTATTGCCGGGGAAGGTGCTGCCATGTTCACTGTGAGTGATAACCCCAGGCATGCTGTTGCTTCATTAAGTGCTATTCATATTTTTCACACAACCGATGAAAACATTGTAAATGAACAATGCCGGCAATTCCTTCATAAGCACCTTCCGGCAAATGAATTGCCTGATCTGCTGCTGAGCGGTGAGGGCGGCGATAACCGCTTCCGTCATTTTTACGAATCCTGTGAACTTATCGCGGGCAAAAATGTTGTCACCGCAAGATTTAAACACCTGAGCGGTGAGCATCCTACGGCCGCCGCGTTTGGCTGCTGGATCGCCTGTGAAATTTTTAAGAAGAACATGGTCCCGGAGCATATGATTAAAACCTGCGGCGGAAACAGTTTTAAACGAATACTCATTTACAATAACTATAAAGGTATACAGCATAGTTTTATGTTATTGGAGAAAGGAGCAGGATCATAAAAGGTCCGGGTTGCAGGTTTTTTTATAGATTTTATTAATTCTTCAATCCCTGAATACAATAATGCTGATCCTAAATCTTACCTTTAAAAATCAGCTTAATACAGCAGAGTTTATTTTAAAAATATTGTAAACATTTAAGAAATACAAAATGCAAAGTCAGTATGATGTTATAATTCTGGGCGGAGGCCTTGCTGGTCTTACACTGTCCATTCAACTCAAACGCATGGACCCCGCTATCAGCATCCTTGTATTGGAAAGAAGGGACAGCGGCGCTTCAACAGCCGCTCATAAAGTAGGAGAATCTACGGTAGAGCTGGGAAGCCATTACTTGCGGGAAGTGCTGGGCCTTAAAGCATACCTGGAAGAATTTGAATTACCAAAACATGGGCTGCGCTTTTTTTTCGCTTCCGACAATAAAGATGATATAGCCACCCGTGTAGAACTGGGCCCGAGGGAAAGGCTGCCAACACCAAGTCACCAGCTCGATCGCGGTACGCTGGAAAATTTTCTGGCAAAGAGAACACAGGAGTTGGGAACAGAACTAATCCTGGGTGCTACGGTAAAAGATGTAAATATTGCCGAAGGGAACCATACCGTTACTTTTCTCAAAGAAGGCGAAGAAGTAAAAATATTCTGTAAATGGGCTGCTGACGCAACCGGGCGGGGAAGTTTTATGAAACGCAAACTGGATTTCCATAAGCCGATGGAACATCATGTTAATGCAGTATGGTGGCGTTTAAAAGGTGTGATTGATATTGATGACTGGTCTGACAATGCTGAGTGGAAATCATACCTTAAACCAGGACTTCGTTATTTGAGTACGGTGCATTTTATGGACAAAGGCTATTGGTTGTGGGTAATTCCACTAGGTTCAAAAAATACGAGTATTGGTATTGTTGCTGATCCGGCGGTACATCCTTTTGACACCTTTAATAAATATGAAAAGGCAATTGAGTGGCTGAAAGTAAATGAACCACGTGGATATAAAATGCTGGAACCGCAGAAAGACAACCTGCTCGATTTTAAAATACTCAAACATTATGCACATCATACCGGAAGAATTTATTGCGCAGAAGAGCGTTGGGGCGTAACCGGTGAAGCCGGTGCATTCCTCGACCCATTATATTCCCCGGGAACAGATTTTATAGCTATGAATAATTCCTGGCTATCTGACCTTATCGTGAGAGACCTCCATGGAGAAAATGTAGAAGCACGAGCCAACGTTTACGAACAGTCGCACCTAAGCCTTGTCGATAATTGGATACCGGTTTACCAGAATAAATATTTACTCATGGGTAATACCCAGATAATGGTGATGAAAATTTTCTGGGATTGGGCAACTTACTGGGCAGTACCTACCCTCCTGTTCACCAACAAAGCGTTTACCAACCTGTCGCTGCTGAAGGAACTGTTTTCAAACTCCCGCGGGTTGGGAAGAAGGTTCGGTGAACTTAACCGGGTAATGCAGGACCTCTTTATTGATTGGGCACCATATGAAACCGAACGTTTTTCAGATCGGTATATTGATCCGTACGACTTACAGTACATGCGTGACTTTCAGCATGACATCGATACAAGTTACGAACCGGACGCATTGATTGAAAAAGTGGGACAAAATATGAAAATACTGGAACAGGTAGCAAGTGATATTTTTCGTTTGGTAAGCACCCAGGTAAATGGGACACCGCCAAACATGAAAGTAGATCCTTATAAAATAAAATTAATTGCAGGTTCAACGGTGCTGGCTGTTGAAACAGAGTTGGATGAAAATATTAGTGAGAGCGTAAAGAATGACGTTGACCTCATGTGGTTTTATCCCAAACCCGTGTTTGCATAAGGCCTGCTGTTTTTTAGAGATGAGCGCTTTCTAAAAGCGTTCATCTCTAAAATTATTCATACAAATGCACGTCTAGATTTTTCCCGGAAGTACCCCTTAGCCTTTTAAAAAACCCCTCTCTTTTCTTGATAGAAATAAAAGCAGGATTAAGGGCTTTTTCATGTTCAATTTTGGGCGAAAGCATATCCGGTGCCATTTTCTTAATAATCGGCATATACCAGGGAATCATACCAACATCATTGTTTAGTTTTCGACGGGCAAAGCCGTGCAAGGTTTTTGTTTGAAATTGATCGGATGCCAACGCAATAGTTTTGAAACCAAGCTTCTTCGCTTTTTTATAAGAATAATATATATTCTCGGTACTGTGCTCTGCTCTTGTTTCAGAAAAAACATGTTCCCTGGGAATGCCGATGGCAACAGCATACATCGCCATTATATCCCCTTCATAATATGCGGTATAAACCGAGGAGCCCGAATACATAATATTTTTTGCAATACCCAGGTCATATAAGTATTTAGACCAGTAAACACGGCCACGCATCACCCTATCCCACTCCGGGGTGTTAAACGGTACACCAGGAACAACAATGATATCATAGCTCCTGGTTTTAGCTTCTTCCAGTAATTTGAATGCTGCCTTTTTTGAGTAGGCACAGGAATGTAAGGCTACGGTTATAATTAAAACGATCATGGCGGATTGCCTGGGCGACAGAACATTCATAAATAACATGGAGGTTAATAATTTATATAGGTTCAGTAAAAATCTTTGCAGCGGCTGAAATTATGATAATACAGCTAAGAAACCGGATCACTTATTTTCGGGTGAGTAATGACATTCAGGGCTTCTTCTTTTTTAAAAATATGGTTTATTAAGTTTAACACAGGTCCCGTCATAAAAGTAGTAACAAGTGCCATGATCACCATCATCGTGAAAACCACCGGCGTTATTACGCCAAGATCATAGCCAATATTTAAAACAATTAGTTCCATCAGCCCACGGGTATTCATAAGGGCACCAATGGTAAGGCTATCTTTCCAGTTTTGGCCAACGAAACGAGCAGCTAAGGCACTTCCCAGGAATTTACCCGCTACTGCCACCAGTATGATGGCACCGGTGATAAGCCATAAATGCAGATCATTTAATAAACCTACCTGTGTGCGTAAGCCGGTAAAAACAAAGAATAACGGTAACAATAAAACGAGCGTTACATCCTCCAGTTTCTCAATTACAATATTCTTAAAGTTCATGTTGTTGGGCATTACAACCCCAGCCATAAATGCGCCAAACAATGCATGAATGCCGATTACTTCTGTGAGGTAAGCAGATATCATTAGTATTACAAAAAAGATGGCCATAACGGGCTTGTTTAGCCGCTGGCGTGATGCGTTTGAATCCCCAACTTTTTTAAGAAAAGGCTTTACAATTTTTACCATCAGTGAAACATAAGCGCCGGCCAACAGCATCACATACAAAGAGCTTGCAAAAGAACCTGCTTTAACAATAGCAATTACAGCTGCCAGCAGGCACCAGCCGGTAATGTCATCGGCCGCTGCACAAGTGATTACCATGGCACCTAACCTTGTCTTGTGTATGCCTCTTTCCTGTAATATTCTTGCCAGTACAGGAAATGCAGTAATACTCATAGCAATGCCAAGGAACAATGCAAAAGAAGAAAACTGAACTCCTGCCGGAGCGTAGGTTTCATAAATAAAATAAGCAAGTGTCATACCTAGCGAAAAAGGAATAATAATACTTGCATGACTGATTATGACGACATCTTTGGCTTTATTTTTAAGCATTTTAAGGTCAAGCTCCATACCGATAATGAACATAAATAGAATCAATCCCACCTGGCTTAAAAACTGCAGGTTGCCCAATGATGCCTTAGGAAACAACGAGGCTGATAGCTCAGGAAAGTACATGCCAAATAAAGAAGGCCCTAGAACGATGCCCGCCACGATCTCTCCCATCACAGTTGGCTGGCCGATCTTGGTGCAAATCCATCCAAAAAGCCTCGCAACTAAAATAATGGTGACTATCTGGGCGAGGAGGATGGCAAGCGGATGTTGCAGGTTATGTGAAAGAGAATCAATAAATTGATGCAATTGATTTTTTTCTGAGCTTGCAACAATCACAGTGCCTTTTGTTTGTAATTTACTTCCAAGCACATACATTAAATAAATCAGGCCGGAGAATCCTCCAATTACGGTTGCGTAAAAGAAAATATTTTTAAATCGTTTCATTTATACAGAATATAATCACGTCCACTATTATTTCAGACGGTTTTGCAAATATATTATATTATGCTAATGGGGTATTTTAAATATATAATGTTGACACCCGCAGGCTTAAAATTCACTATCCCTTGTGCCTGGATATCCATGAGCTATTCGTTACCGAAAGGGTTTATGAAAAAATTAAATATCTTTGTAAATGCCCGAAAACCCGCCAAGGCTCAATGCAAAAGCTTTAAAATAAGAAAGTGCGGTTCCAAATGACCAATACAATAAATGAGCAATTTAGAAAGCATCAGGGCAAAGTTTGAAGCATTCAGGGTCTGCGTAGTTATTCCCACTTATAATAATGCAGCTACACTTGGTGGGGTAATCGCTGATGTAGCAGATTATACCAGCCATATCATCGTAGTAAATGATGGTTCTACAGATAATACAAATGAAATTGTCCGGGCTTTTCCTTCAGTCCAATATATTAGCTATCAAAAAAATGTTGGCAAAGGCTGGGCGCTTCGCAAGGGATTTGAGTATGCGGCAGAAAAATACGATTACGCAATTACTATAGATTCGGATGGACAGCATTTTGCCAAAGACCTGCCAGCTTTCATTGATAAACTCCAACAGTTACCCGATGCTATCATCATTGGTGCCCGTAACATGGGCCAGGCTTCTGTTCCCGGCAAAAGTAGTTTCGGAAATAAGTTTTCCAATTTCTGGTTTCGCGTGGAAACAGGTATTAAATTGCCCGACACACAATCCGGGTACAGGCTATACCCGTTACAATTATTAAAGAAAATCCGTTTTATCACACGCAAATACGAATTTGAAATTGAAGTGCTTGTTAAAGGAGCATGGAGAGGAATAAAAGTGGCAGCTGTTCCGGTGGCTGTTTACTACGCTCCAAAGGAAACAAGGGTTTCTCATTTCAGGCCGTTCAAAGATTTTACAAGAATCAGTATTCTCAACACAGCGCTGGTGATCATTACCTTTTTTTACATAAAGCCAAGGGATTTTCTCCGCATGCTCTTCAATAAAAAAAAACTGTATGAATTTTTCAGGGAGCATTTACTGGCACCGCATCATTCAGATTTATTGAAATCGACATCGGTCGCATTTGGCATTTTTATGGGCATTATTCCTATATGGGGTATACAGTTGGGTACGGCTATTTTCCTGGCCATCCTTTTAAAGTTAAACAAGGCATTGGTGATCATTGCAGCCAATATTAGCCTGCCGCCTATGATACCTTTAATTATTTTCTCCAGTTATAAAATTGGCGCATTGTGGATGGGAGACCATCCGGGCCACCTGGAATTTAGCAGCAACATTACCCGCGAGTCTATCCGAACCAACCTGGCCCAATATATTTATGGAAGCATCACTTTAGCAATAATGGCGGCTGTTTTTTTTGGACTGACAACTTTCGGATTACTTAAATTGTTTAAAAGAAAATCTATTCTTGCCGGATAAGAGCTTATAACATGGTCAATCCCTTTATACTCACTTATAATTATTTCAAAAGACGCCGCTCCGTGTTTTTTGTTTTGTTCACCGCTTGTTTTTTAGTTGTTGGTTTCTTTGCGTTGAAAGTAAACTTTGAAGAAGATATTTCCAAAGTATTACCGAAAGATAAAAAGATTGAAAAGCTTAACCAGGTTTTTCAGAATTCCAAATTTCTTGATAAGCTGGTGATAATGGTTTCGTTAAAGGATACCGTTACTGAGCAGCCCGATAGCCTGGTGGCATTTGCAGATATTTTTACAGAACAGGTACAGTCAGTGCTTGGTTCCTATATTACGAAGATCAATGCAAGGGTTGATGATAACCTGGTAACGGACCTCTTCAACAACATAACGGAACGGTTGCCCATTTATTTAAACGAAAATGACTATAAAACAATTGATACACTGGTAGAGGCGGGGAGAGTAAAAGAAACACTTGCACAAAATATAAGGACGCTAACATCGCCTGCAGGCATTGCGCTTAAAAATATCATCAGTACAGATCCCGTGGGTATCTCTTTTATCGGGTTAAAAAAGTTACAGCAATTACAATACGACGAAAATTTTGAATTGTATGACAGTTATGTAATGACAAAAGACCACCGGAACCTGCTCTTCTTCCTTACGCCGAAATACGCACCAAACAACACGGGTAAAAATGCCTTATTTCTTAAAGGTCTAGATAGTATCATTGGTAAAAACAAGCATACCGGATGGGAAAATATAGAGGCATCTTATTTTGGTGCTACAGCAGTTTCTCTCGGCAATGCTGTACAGCTTAGAAAAGATACCACTTTAACACAGGGTTGCATTGTCGTATTTCTCATTCTCTTCCTTGGTTTTTATTTTCGTAGAAAACGTGCACCAATTGTAATTCTCATCCCCGTTATATTTGGTGCACTGTTTTCGCTTGCAGCAATTTATTTTATTAAAGGAAGTATTTCCATCATTGCATTGGGTACAGGTTCCGTAATACTCGGCATCGCTGTAAATTACTCTTTGCATGTATACAATCATTACCGGCATACAGGAAATATTGAAACCGTTATTAAGGATCTCACTATGCCCTTAACGGTTGGAAGTTTTACAACCATTGGAGGATTTCTTTGCTTACAGTTTGTAGAATCGGAAGTGCTGAAAGATCTCGGGCTGTTTGCAGCATTCAGTTTGATAGGAGCATCGATATCATCGCTGCTGTTTTTGCCGCATTTCATTCAGTCAAAAAAAGACAGGGCCGGGCAAACCGGAAAGCAATTTTCATGGATAGATAAGATCGCTTCTTATCGCCCGGAATACAATAAGTACATCATCGCCGGTATTTTTTTACTCACCATTTTATTTGCTTATACAGCGAGGAATGTAAGTTTTGAATCTGATATGCTTAACATGAATTTCATGTCGGCAAACCTCAGGCAGGCAGAGAATAAACTAAATAAAATAAACGAGTATGCGCTTAAGTCAGTGTACCTGGTTACGGAAGGAAAAACATTAAACGAGGCGTTGATAAATAATGAAAAACTGGCAACCGGGATAGAAGCGCTAAAAGAAAAAAATATTGTAAAAAAATATTCCGGCGTTTCATCCCTGGTTATTTCAGATTCATTGCAAAGAAGCAGGATCGCCCGTTGGAATCAATACTGGACTCCAGAAAAAAAACAGCAGCTGATGGCAACCCTGGAAAAAGAAGGTGCTGTTGCAGGGTTTAAACCAACAGCTTTCGATAAATTCAAAGACCTTCTCAATAAGAACTATGAGCCTGCAGACCAGCAGGCAATGGCAACCGTTAGAAAAAGTTTCCTGGATGATTTTATTACAGAAAAGCCAGGAAAGGTTACCGTAGTTACGCTCGTAAAGGTTGCTGCTGAAAATACAGAAGCCGTTTACCACGCATTTGAGAATGATGCCAACATCACCGTTGTTGACAAACAATACCTCACTTCAAGATTTGTTGAGATCATCAATGCAGATTTCACCTCTATTGCGTTGATGACATCCATACTCGTATTTGTCGTATTACTTATTATGTATGGCCGGATTGAATTGACATTGGTATCCTTTATACCAATGCTGATAAGCTGGATATGGATACTTGGGTTGATGAGTATTTTTGATATCCGGTTTAACATCGTTAACATCATTATTTCTGCGCTCATTTTTGGCCTGGGAGATGATTACAGCCTGTTTATCATGGATGGACTGTTGCAGGAATATAAGACAGGAAAGAAAAATCTTGCGTCGTTCAAATCTTCCATCTTTCTTTCTGCGATTACTACTGTTGCCGGACTGGGCGTACTGATTTTTGCAAAACATCCGGCATTAAAATCCATTGCTGTCATCTCAATCATCGGTATCGTTTGTGTCGTAATCATGTCCCAGATCCTGATTCCGTTTTTCTTTAACTTATTGATAAAAAAGCGCACACAGAAAAAGCAATTCCCCTGGACGTTTTCCGGATTTATCATCTCAGCCTTTGCCTTTGCCTATTTCATTTTCGGTTGCCTTTTACTTGTTTTAATAGGAGTGCTTTTAAAACTTAGTCCTTTTAATAGGGAGAAAACAAAATATTTATATCATGTAATCCTTTGCCGGTTTACCTGGTCGATGATGTACATTATGCCAAATGTAAAAAAGAAGGTCATTAATCTACTAAAGGAGGATTTCTCAAAACCAGCTGTAATCATTTGTAACCATCAGTCATTTCTTGATATTTTATGCGTGGTAATGCTTACGCCGAAATTAATATTGTTCACAAATAAATGGGTATGGAATTCTCCCTTTTTTGGGGCCGTAGTACGAATGGCTGATTTTTATCCTATTTCACAGGGCGCTGAGGTCAGCATTGACTTACTGGAAAAAAAGGTACAACAGGGTTATTCGATCATGGTTTTTCCGGAAGGAACCAGGTCGGTAGACGGAGTGATGAAGCGTTTTCATAAGGGTGCTTTTTTTCTTGCGGAAAAACTAAATATTGATATCCTTCCGATTGTTTTACACGGCACGGGCTATACGATGAGTAAAAGTGACTTCCTCCTGAAGAATGGTAACATCAGTATTAAATTTTTACCACGGATAACTCCACAAAATATTTCCTTTGGAAATGGATATGCAGAAAGGACCAGGTTTGTTGGAAAATATTTCAGGGAAGAACTTCAGGCACTCAACGCACAAATAGCGCAAACCGCTTATTTCAGGGAGCGGTTAAAGTATAACTATATTTATAAAGGGCCCATGCTTGAATGGTACATGAAAATTAAGACCCGGATGGAAAAAAATTACCAGGCCTTCCATGACTTATTACCACAGCACGGAAATATATTGGATATTGGTTGCGGTAACGGCTTCCTTTGCTACATGTTGAACTTTGCTGCTCCTGAAAGAATGGTTATGGGCATTGATTATGACGAAGGAAAAATTGACACCGCTAAAAATTGTTTTAGTAAGAACAGTAGTATTAATTTTGAGGTGGCAGATATAACGAATTACATATTTGGATATTATGATGGGATGGTGCTGGCAGATATACTACATTATTTACCTGCTGCACAACAAAAATTTGTAATTGAAAATTGCATTCATCATCTCAACCCGGGCGGCACTATCATTATCAGGGATGGGAACAAGGACCTGGCGGAAAGACACAAAGGAACAAAGCTCACAGAATTCATTTCAACAAAATTCATGGGCTTCAACAAAACCACGGCTGATGGATTGTCTTTTTTATCAGGTAAAATGATTCACCAGGTAGCGGATGACCTGAAAATGGAATGTCGCGAAATAGATGATACAAAATATACATCCAATATTGTTTTTGTATTAAAACATAAGGAGAAAGAAAAGTATGCAGCAGGAATATGACGTAATTATTATTGGCAGTGGCATGGGCGGTCTCGTATGCGGAAACCTGCTAGGCCTGGAAGGCTACAAAGTTTGTGTGCTGGAAAAAAACCAACAGATTGGTGGCTGCCTGCAGATATATGTTCGGGACCGCGTAATTTTTGATTCCGGTGTTCACTATCTTGGTGGACTTAGCAAAGGACAAAATCTTTACCAGATCTTTAAATACCTGGGTTTGATGGACAAACTCAAATTGCAAAAGCTGGATGAAGACGTGTTTGATAAGATTTTGATTGAGGGAGATGATACCGAATATGAATATGCGCAGGGTTACGAAAATTTCATTCGTAAAATGCTGGTTCATTTCCCTCACGAAGAAAAAGGGTTGCGTTATTACTGTGAAAAAATAAAGGAGATCTGCTCCAAGTTTCCATTGTATAACCTGCAATCCAGTGATGAAATGAATTCAAAAGCCAGTGTGTTGGAAATCGATACAAAATCATTCATTGAATCTGTTACAAGCGATATTAAACTTAGAGAGATACTTGCCGGCAATAACGCTTTGTATGCAGGCCAGGCGGGAAAAACACCCTTGTATGTACATGCACTTATTCTTAACAGTTATATAGAAAGTTCCTGGAAGTGCGTTGATGGTGGTTCCCAGATCGCAAAATACCTTGGCAGGAATATTTTGAAACTTGGCGGTACAGTTATTAAGCATGCTGAAGTAAAAAAGATCGTGGAAGAAGGAGGTGTGGTTACCCATGTTGAGTTGGCTGATGGATCAAAGATCTACGGCAGGCAGTTTATTTCTAATATGCACCCTGTGAAAACGCTGGAATTAACGCAGACTGATCTTATCAAGAAGGCCTACCGCAACCGGTTGAAGAGCCTCGAAAATTCTATCTCATCTTTCACGCTTAACATTGTATTCAAGAAAAATACGCATAAATATTTCAGGCATAATTATTATGTTTTTAATGATGGCTGTGTTTGGACAACGGCAGATTACACCGAAGATAACTGGCCAATGGGATATGCTGTTTTTGTGGCGGCATCTTCAAAGTCGCCGGAATATGCCGATGGTATGACCATACTTGCCTACATGCGCTATGATGAAGTAAAGGAATGGGAGCATACATACAATATTGTTTCCCAGGAACAGAACAGAGGTGAAACGTACGACGCTTTTAAAATACGCAAGGCTGAAAAATTACTCGACAGCGCGGAACGAAAATTCCCCGGTCTGAGGGATAAGATAGAAGCGTATTACACAGCTACACCGCTTTCTTACAGGGACTACATTGGCAATAACGATGGTTCGCTGTATGGCATTACGAAAGATTATCAAGACGCGTTAAAAACCTTCATTTCACCACGTACGAAACTGCCAAATTTGTACTTTACAGGCCAAAACCTCAATTTGCATGGAATCCTGGGTTCGGCCATGAGTGCTATTGTTACAACCAATGCTTTGTTAGGGCACGATAGCATCATTGAAAAAATTAGAAATGCTTAAAAGAAAAAAATTCTGGAAAAGAGTCCTCTACGTTTTCGGATTCGTTATTTTATTACTGTGTGGTGGTATTGTTTATTTATACATTGTTGCTATTGCACACCCGCCTAAAATGACAGACAAAAGCAGCCTGCAATTGCAGCGCACAGAAGTGAGCCCGGGATTTTACACTTTAAAGAATAACTGGTTCAGAAAAAGTAACAGCGGTTTGTTTGAAATGTATGTATCAGGAACGCCTTTTGAAAGAGGTGTCATCAATGGCAAATTAAGCAAAGAGTTGGTGGTGGCGCAGGAAGATTTTTTTAGTGAGCAGATAAATAAACTGGTGCCCTCCCAATCATACCGCAATTTTTTAAAATATTTCATAGCGTGGTTCAACCGCAACCTGGAAAAAAATATTACCGAAGAGTACAAGGAAGAAATTTATGGCGTTTCTCAATCTGCTGCTGATAAATATCAATACATCGGATCAAATTATCAACGCATTTTAAATTACCACGCTGCACACGATATAGGGCACACGTTGCAAAATATGGCATTGGTAGGCTGTACTTCATTTGGCACCTGGGATTCACGATCAAGGGATAGCAACATGATCATTGGCCGCAACTTTGATTTTTACGTCAGTGATAAATTTGCAAGGGATAAGATCGTTGCTTTTGTTGCACCAGACAAAGGTTACAAATTCATGTCAGTAACATGGGGAGGATTTATTGGCGTTGTTTCAGGAATGAATGAGAAAGGCCTGGCGGTAACCATCAATGCAGCTAAGTCTGATGTACCCTCCGGCTCAGCCACTCCGGTTTCGCTCGTAACAAGAGAAATCTTACAATATGCAAAAAATATAAAGGAAGCTATAGCGATTGCAGGAAAACGAAAAATGTTCGTGTCTGAATCTTTTCTTATTGCCTCCGCAGCAGATAATAAAGCAGTTGTTATTGAGAAAACACCCGGCGCATTGGATGTCTATGATTCGCATAAAGATTACATTGTTTGTACCAATCATTTTCAAAGCAAGGGACTGGATAGTTCTAAAGATAATATTGAACAGCTTCAGGAAAGCGCTTCACCCTACCGTTACGAAAGAATGATGGAACTGTTGAATGCAAACGGCCCCAATACGGTTCAAAAAACAGTTGATATTTTACGCGACAGGAAAGGTTTACATGGTGCAGATATTGGAATTGGAAATGAAAAAGCGGTAAACCAAATGATTGCGCATCATTCTATTGTTTTTGAGCCAAAAAAAATGCTGGTGTGGATATCCACTTCGCCGTGGCAATTGGGAGAGTATGTTGCGTATGATTTGAATAAAATTTTTGCTATGCACGGAATGCAGCAGGATGTAGAGTTACGCGACAGCACTCTTACCATTCCTGCAGATTCTTTTCTGCAGACAAATGCCTTCCAAAATTTCGAACTTTTTAGGAATTTTAAACAACGTATTGCCGATGGCGGTGCAATAAATGTTGACAGTCTTATTAAAAGCAACCCGAACTTTTATAATACTTATGTATTAGCAGCCGATTATTTATATAAAAAAGAGCAATATAAAAAGGCCCTGCAATATTACCAGGTTGCTTTAACCAAAGTAATCGCAACTAAAAAAGAAGAAAAGCATATTACGGACAAGATAAAAAAATGTAATAATAAGCTGCAAGAAAATTAGTTGTCAATTTATTCAGATCTGCAGCATTGAAAAATTGGAGCTCCAGGTAGCTAAGAACAAATAATAATTAACAGTATGAATTATTTTCAATGATCGCAGGCGTTGGTATAGATATGATTGAAGTGGAAAGGGTGTCGGAAAAGATGGCCCGGGCCGAAGGTTTCAGGGAACTCGTGTTCTCACAAAATGAAATTGACTATTGCGAAAAGAAGAAAAATAAATTTGAACATTATGCCGCCCGTTTTGCGGCCAAGGAAGCATTTTACAAAGCAATTGGTGCGGGCTGGATGAATGGCACGGCATTTAATGAGATTGAGATCACAAACGACGGCAAGGGAAAACCATTGATTAAATTACTAGGAAATACTTTAATATTAATGAATCAGATGGGAATACTAAACATCCACGTTTCCTTAACGCATTTAAAAACAATGGCATCGGCAGTGGTGATCATTGAAAACTAACGGAAGCTGTTTGCATTATATCAATGGGTAGTTATTTGATCAATATTTTGCATGATTTCGGTTAGGTACCGGTTACCCGACGGAGTTGAAAAAGTATGGCCACCTTTTGCTAAACCTGCTAAATGCAGTTTCTTACAACGATTGTAATATGACCATGTATTCAAGTGAAATAGCATTCCAGTCTCAAATCAAAATTAAGATTATGCAGGAACAGAAACTGCAGGAACTGTTATCATATCTTGCCCAATATTCTGCTTTTTATAAAGAATTATTTGCACGGCACCATATTAATATTGCCCATATTAAAACACTTGAAGATTTAACACGTTTACCAACTACCGGTAAAGAAGACCTGCAAAACCGAAACAGTGATTTTCTATGTGTTGGTCCCGGTAAGGTCATTGAGTACAGTTCAACCTCTGGCACATTAGGAAGCCCGGTTACCATCGCACTTACGGAAAATGACTTAACCCGCCTGGCTTATAACGAATACAGCTCTTTCTTTTGTGCTGAAGGATCTGCGTCAGATATTTACCAGCTCATGCTTACCCTCGACAGGCAGTTTATGGCCGGCATGGCATATTATTCGGGGATTCGAAAATTAGGTGCTGGAATTATACGGCTGGGTCCGGGCGTACCATCTTTGCAATGGGAAACGATCCTGCGTTTAAAGCCAACAGCAATAGTTGCAGTTCCCTCTTTTATCCTAAAGCTGATTGAATTTGCAAACGATCATCACATAGATATCAATGCCTCTTCCGTTAAAAAAGCGATCTGCATTGGTGAGAATATACGCAACACGGATTTTTCATTAAATATACTCGGCAGTAAAATTAAAAATGCCTGGAACATTCAATTGTTTTCAACCTATGCCTCTACGGAAATGCAAACAGCCTTTACCGAATGTAAGGATGGCAGAGGTGGTCATCTTCAACCTGAATTGTTGATATTGGAACTGCTTGATGAAAACAACCAACCTGTTGCTCCCGGTGAAGCCGGAGAAGTTACCATTACAACCTTAGGTGTGGAAGGGATGCCATTGCTGCGTTACAAAACAGGTGATATATGTTTTTATAACAGGGATGCATGCATTTGCGGCCGAACCAGCGTGCGGCTATCCCCGATCGTTGGACGAAAAAAGCAAATGATTAAATATAAAGGGACCACGCTTTACCCCCCGGCTTTGTTTGACTTGCTGAATGAAATGGAAGAGATAAAGGATTTTGTCGCTGAAGTATATTCAAATGAGATTGGTATGGATGAAGTGCTGCTTCACTTACTGCCCGTCAATACAACAGAGGAATGCGATCGGAAGATACGGGCTTATCTGCAGGCAAGGCTTCGCGTTAGTCCGCACGTAAAATACATTACAGCAGAAGAACTGCAAAAAATTCAATTCCAGGAA
The DNA here is from genome assembly GCA_014377385.1 of Ferruginibacter sp. Lineage (GTDB taxonomy): Bacteria > Bacteroidota > Bacteroidia > Chitinophagales > Chitinophagaceae > Ferruginibacter. The sequence goes on from JACMPR010000376.1 coordinate 15,723, forward strand.
GTATTCAGAAAGCCGCTAAAGTTTATTGATAGAAGATGCTGAAAATGAGTTTGGAATGACAGGTTATGGGTGTTAATAGCTCAAGCTATTTTTTAATCTGTTGCATATGTTCGTGTAATAATGCAACACTACCCGTGCAGGACCAACACATTTTCCTGGTCTCTTTATGTTTTGATATAGCATACCGCTTTAAAATAAACAGAGCCGACTTAATTTGGGTCATCCTGCTCTACTTCTATTTTGTATTGTCTTCAGGTTTTATCAGCCTTGCAAATGTGCCCCATTTGGCCTAAATGTTGTCTCTGCTGTGATTTTATACTCCTGCTAATCATCAGATAGAGAAATATTTATTTCTGAACTGATGATCAGTTTCTTTTTTTTTGTTCTTGCATCAGCAAGTATTTTCTCCAACTTAACAATTTCATTTTTCAATGCCGGTATTCTTCTTGTGGCTATTTCATCATCCTTTCCAAACCGTTCCTGCGAACTAAAATTTTTCATTTGATGGAAATTGATTTTTGCCGAGAAGATATTAAATAAAACTTCTTTGGCTTCCTCATACAGGAATGTACCTTCAATGAATTTAAGTTTTTCGTTTTTTATCATAGTGGGAAATATTTTGATTGGAAAGATGATGAGATGTGATGGCTCCTACTATAATACCAAAGGAGGCGCAAAGCTTGATATTGATTATATCTGCTGTAGTTAATGCCATGATGAGTAAAACAATCATAAGTGTCAAACAAATAATAGCTTTTAAAGTTACCTGGTTCATTTATATTCCTATTTGAATGATTGCATCCAATTTTACATTTCCATTTTTCTCATCGATATTATTTCTGAATTCATACAGTTCTTTTTGAAGCCGTTTAATCTTTGTTTCCCGAAACTTTATGTCTTCTTCGCTTGATGAGTTGTTGATTTTATTCTCGTGATATTTCACTTTTATGTGAATCATGTTGGTGATGAGGTCAATGGCATCTTTAGCGTCAAATTGGCCTTGTAAAAGTTGTATGTTCATATTTATTCATTTTTATTGTCCTTGTCCTAATGAGTATGTGGCTACGCCATCGAATGTATATAGGTTTTCGGTTTTAATAATGTCAATGGTGTGGACATGGGCGTTGGTCAATATTTCAATTATATTTTTTTTAGTGACTACGCCATTTTCAGTTGGCTTAAAGCGACAACGCCAGTGGTCCGTGCAAAAAGTTTCCTTGAATCCCTCAGGGTAAACTTTAATTCCTCTGTTGGTTATCATCGAGAGTGTTACATTATCTGTATCTAACTGCTGGATTATTTTTGCGAGTTCATCTGGATTGCTCCCTGGCCAATGCACAAATACATCCACACCTACCAATTCTTTTTTAGCAGCGGGTTTCCGTTTATATTTTGGCAAATTAAGTGCTGTGCTATTGTCGTATGACACTGGTTTTAACAAAGATGGTTTCTGGCCTAAATTGGCTATTACAGCTTTTGCAAATTCTTTTGTTCCTACTTTTTGTTTACTCGTTCCTTCTTTAAAAATGTCGTTGGTATGAATGCCATCTTCAATCGTTTTCAGCCATGCGTTCTGAATTTTTTCTGCTACATCCGTTTGACCGATATGTGTTAACATCATCACAGCGCCTTGCAATAACCCGGAAGGATTGGCTGAATTTTGTCCGGCTCTCTTTGGGGCTGAACCATGGATTGCTTCAAACATGGCACATTCTTCACCAATATTCGCAGAACCTGCCAACCCTACTGAACCAGTAATTTGTGCGGCCACATCTGAGAGAATATCGCCGTATAAGTTAGGCATCACAATCACGTCGAATGCTTCTGGCGTGTCTGCTAATTTTGCTGCACCAATATCCACTATCCAATGTTCATTGTCAATCTCTGGATATTCTTTTGCAATTTCATCAAACACCTTATGAAACAAGCCATCGGTTTGCTTCATAATATTATCTTTCGTAAAACAGGTTACTTTCTTTCTGCCGTATTGTTTTGCATATTCAAATGCATACCGGACAATTTTTTCGCAGCCCGGCCTGCTTATCAATTTTAAGCACTGAACTACTTCGTCTGTTTGCTGGTGTTCAATACCTGCATATAGATCTTCTTCATTTTCTCTAACGATCACCAGGTCCATGATAGGATGTTTGGTTTTAACAAAGGGATGCAAACTCATGCAGGGACGAACATTAGAGTAGAGCCCAAGAAATTTCCGGGTGGTAACATTTAAACTCTTGTAGCCGCCGCCCTGCGGCGTGGTGATCGGGGCTTTTAAGAAAACCTTATTTCTGCGGATAACGTCCCACGCTTCTTTTGCAATGCCTGCAGTATTGCCAGCGAGGTATACTTTTTCGCCTACCTCAATTTCATCGATTTCTATATCCGCACCTGCTGCCAAAATAATTTCAAGAGTTGCGTCCATTATTTCAGGACCAATCCCATCGCCTTTTGCTACTGTAATTTTTGTCAAGGTATGTTAGGTTTTAACGTTAATTATGAGTGCAAAAGTGTGCATTGGCATCCATATAACTTCATATATCTTTTGAATGATTATCATAAAGAAAATTTATGAATTATTTTTGGCAGTTTCCTAGAGATTTCGGTGAACATAATACTGGTGAAAAAGAGAGGGTTAGGCAATGCAACGAAGGTGCGGTAAAACGCTGCCTTTTTTTAAATTGAAAAACTTTCAATTGTTTTTTACATGGCGGAGAAAAGGCAAGAATAAATGCCTTACTTGCATGCGGTTTTATAAAAAAATAACATGCGGCGCATGTATTCTCCTCCTTTTTAATGGAGACTTGAATGTTTATCACTTGGCTTGTTAAGCCATTTTAAAGAGAAGCCAACTATTTTTATGGATGCAACGTTGAGTTCTTTTTGCATTTATTTTAGCATCCCTGCCGCCCATTCCATCGCGTATTTGGCTTTGTAGCATTTTAACGACAATTCTATCTGCTTTTGTAATATTTCTATTACTTTAGTCTCCCGATTGTTAACAAGAAACAGAGAACTTTCTCCCTGTGCAAACTTTAGCTCTTCAGTATGAAATAAAGACAGGTAATTTTCAAACATATTTTCAGCTGTTTGTAACTGCGTTACCAATGCATAAAATTCATTGAAATAACTTCGTATCTTATTTTCTGTTTGTTGCCGCTTATTAATTAGTTCAAGGTTGGTTTCCTTAATTTTTAATTGTGATCTTTTGTACTCGCCACGTGCTTGTCTCAAAAATAAGGGGATGTTAAAATCAATACCCCATTTATAATTATTTTCCATGAAACCCGAGCTGAGATTTTTTAGTGCATAATAATTTTTATTAAGCAGGTTTGCCTTCACAGAAAAATAAGGCAAAAGGCTTTGAAATTTCAACTTTCGTTCTACTTCCAGGCTGCTAAGTTTGAAACTGTAAATTTGTAAAATGGGGTTTTGTTTTGAAGACAGCGTTAATAAATCGTCTACGTTTTTAAAACTGCTGGTATTTGTAAATTGCAAACTGTCTGGAAAATAATTATCGGGCAACTGGTAACCGCTGTAATTTTCGAGCCATAAATAATTTGCCAGTTCCAGCTTTGCGTTGTTCAGTTTTAAAAGTGCTTCAGCCTGCAGTAATTGATAGTTTTGTATCTGTGCGTATGCTTCCACCGTATCTGCCATCGCACGGTCACCATTTAAAAATACAATACGAACCAGCCTCATCCTTTTAGCAGCTACGTCTGTAAATCTTGAATAGGCAATGTATTGCTGATAACCTGCGGCCCACTGCCAGTAGGCAACGTATGATTCAAATAATAAGTTATTAAACATCATTAAACGCTCTTGTTCGCTCTGTCTGCGGAGAATCTTTGCCTGTTGTAAAACGGCTCGTCTTTTATCCAGCAATAAGCCTTTGACCAGCGGTAATTCCACTCCTAAATAACTTGATTTTCCTTTTGTAATTTCGGATGTGAGGTAATCACCGCCATTATTTTCAATTCCTGTTTTAATATTCCCGACCGGCAGGGGAACCGTCAACTGAGGATTGGTATAATAATAATAATTTTTCCCATCATAGGTTTTCCGGCTTGCATCAAATCCCAGTGAGGGATCAAATGCACCTTTTGCAGCCTGTAAATCCGCAATGGCTTTATCAATTTGAAGATCGGCTTGTTTGGCGAGAGGGTGATATTTTTTTACCTGATCTATAAAATCCCTGAGCGTAAAAATTGTTGGTAATGTGCTCTGGGCAACACACTCCGCCATTGAAAGAAAAATAAAAATAAACACAATTAAACTTCTTCTCATAATTCGTGACAGGTTAAATCCTTACTTTTTTGGTTTTTCCCCGCTTGTTATTGGTTTATAATAGTCAGGTGGAAATCCGTTGATATTCCGCCACAACTCATAATAAAGTGGAACATCTTTTAACAATGCAATACCGTTTGCTCCTCCGCCCATTTTCAGTTGGGTAGGCCATTTTTTATCAGCCGGGTCCTCAGCCACCAATACCCTGAACTTACCATTAGTGCTTACAGATGTCTCTACTGCCGATACTATACCGCCAAATGTACCATGACTGTTTTTTGGCCAGCCGCTAAATACAATCGCAGGAAAACCATCAAAAACAAACCGTACTTTTTGACCAAGATTGATCAATGGAAGATCCATGGGTTCCACAAACATTTCCACTGCATACTGTATTTGGGAAGGCACAATCTCCACTATCATTTCCCCTTCATTTAATATCTCACCAATACCAGCCTTTTTAGCTTTTATAACCTGCCCATTTTGAGGTGCTTTTATGTAATACAATTTATTCCTTGCATCATAACTGGCGTAAGTATTTTCAAGTTTTGCCACATCTGCTGTTGTAGACGCTGCGGCTGAAAGCGAGGAGAACCGCTCCCCTTCAGCTTTTGATATTTTATCCGTGTATTCCTGTACGGTACTGTTTTTCTCAATCCTTAAAATGATCAGCTCCTGTTTGCTTTGTGAAAATTTATTTTCTGTATTTACTTTTTTTGCAATAGCATTTTGGTAATTCATCCTTCTTTTTTCAAAATCGACCAGCGATATTGCACCACTGTCAAGCATTGTTTTTGCGGCATCAATCTGTCGTTTATAAACATTTAGTTCATTGGTTACTGCAATCAAATCAATGCTGTCGCTTGCAACTTTTAGCTGCTGCTGTTTGAGCTTATTGTCCAAGGATTGTAATTTAAGCGCCTGACCCTGCAATAAAGCATAAGCCTGTATTTTAGCAGTTCCAGCTTTGCTTTTATAACCCTCAATGCTCTGTTGTTTGGCATCAATTTGCTGTTGCGTCCTGCTTAATAGTTGTGGGTCAAA
>JACMPR010000377.1 GCA_014377385.1 Ferruginibacter sp.
AATATGCACAGATTGCAGGTATGGTCCTTTTACTTGCATTGATGCTTTATGCGAACTTTAATGACTGGATCGGATGGGGTAGGGGATAGCGATGGGTGTGAGTTGAAACTTAGGTAGTGTGCAGCAGGTAAAAAAGATTTGTGCCGCTTTAGTTAAAACATCCTGAAAAAGGTTGTTGTATGCTGCGTTCTAAACATGCAGCCTATGACATGTAACCGCCCAGCATATTTTAAACTTCAATCCAGCCACTTATCTTACTTTTGAGGTATGCGTAAAACGCTCAATATTCTTCTTAATTCCCTCAGGCTTACTTTGCAGGAATTGATGGCAAATAAATTGCGGAGCGCCCTTAGTCTCACAGGGATTGCATTCGGTATTTTTTGTATCATAGGAGTGCTGGCAGCTGTAAACAGCCTGGAACGCAACATTCAGTCAGAAGTAAAAACACTGGGTGACAATACGATCTACATCGATAAGTGGGATTATAGCGGAGGTCCGGACCAGCCATTTTGGAAATTCAGGGCAAGACCAGTGATGAAATACGAGGAAGCAGATATGATTAAGTTGCGGGCGGTATTGGTAGGCGATATTTCTTTCCTCATGCAAACCGCGGGTGGAATTTCTCACAACGATGATCTCATACAAAGCGCGGGCGTATATGGTATTACGGAAGCGCAGATGAACATCCAGCCTATCAAATTTTCAGACGGGAGATTTTTCTCCTCCAGTGAATTTAATGCCGGCAGCAATGTTTGCCTGATTGGTTTTGCTAATGCCGAAAGTTTGTTTAGCACTACAGAGCGGGCGGTAGGAAAACAGATTGATGTCAAAGGAAGAAAAACAACCATCATCGGTGTAATTAAAAAAGAAGGAAAAAATTTTATTGGTTGGGATTATGATAACTGTGTAATGCTTCCTTATAAATACTGCAAACAATTATTTAAAGAAGAAAATTCAAACCCTATACTTATAGCGAATGGAAAAACAGGGGTCAGAACCGCAGCGCTGAGCGATGAATTGAGAGGCATAATGCGGCAAATACGAAAACTCGGACCCAGGCAGGAAGATAATTTTTCATTGAACAGCGTGGAAGCCTTTAGCCAGGCAATTACCGGTTTCTTTTCTGTTTTAAATGTAGTCGGCGCCATCATTGGAGGAATAAGCCTTATCGTAGGCTTGTTTGGTATCGCAAATATCATGTTCGTAACCGTGAAGGAAAGAACACCTGTGATAGGTTTAAAAAAAGCGATCGGTGCAAAAAAAGGCACCATCCTGTTTGAATTTTTACTAGAGGCTGTTTTGCTTTGCTTTATGGGAGGCGCCATTGGTTTATTTTTTGTGTGGATTGGGACCGTAATTTCTTCCCGGCTACTTGATTTCCCCATTTATATTTCCATTCCTATGCTTATCATTACAATTATTGTTTGCCTCACCGTTGGTATCATCGCCGGAATTTTTCCTGCATCCAAGGCTGCAAAAATGGATCCGGTGGTGGCGATACGTAGTTAGTAAGAGATTGATTTTTTTGTAAGAACTTCTATTTTAGCGTAACCGGAATCATAAATTAAAAACATAAAGCATTTTACCTTGCCCCTCATCCTCGCCATAGAATCTTCCTGCGATGAAACAGCCGCCGCTGTTTGTGTTGATGGAAAAATATTATCAAATATTATAGCCACTCAAAAGATACATGCTCAGTATGGCGGTGTTGTGCCTGAACTTGCCAGCAGGGCGCACATGCAACATATCGTTCCCGTTGTAGATGCAGCTTTAAAAGCAGCTAATCGAACGCTGCATGAAATGGATGCCATTGCCTTTACCCAGGCGCCGGGTTTAATTGGTGCTTTACTGGTGGGCGCACAGTTTGCGAAATCACTTTCCCTTGCCCTGGATAAACCACTGATAGCCGTCCATCATATGCAGGCCCATGTACTGGCTAACCTTATCGCGGATCAAAAACCTGCCTTTCCTTTTTTATGTTTAACTGTCAGTGGCGGACACACGCAGATCGTTGTCTGCAATTCTCCTACTGACATGAAAGTAATCGGGAAAACGATTGATGATGCCGCAGGTGAAGCCTTTGATAAGACTGCTAAAATCCTCGGGTTGCCTTACCCTGGCGGGCCACTGATAGATACCTACGCAAAAATGGGAAATCCTGCAGCGTATAAATTTCCTGAACCAAATATTGCGGGACTTGATTTTAGTTTTTCCGGCTTGAAAACGTCTATTCTTTATTTTTTGCAAAATGCCGGAAGCAGCCTGCTTTTTAAAGAAGTGTTTACTGCTAGTGAAGAAGAACGAAGAAAGTTCATAGAAAATAACCTGGCAGATATTTGTGCATCTGTGCAGGCAAGAATTGTAAGTATACTTTTAAATAAATTGAAGAAGGCAGCCGATCAGACTGGTATCAAATACATTTGTATTGCCGGAGGTGTGAGCGCCAATAGTGGGTTACGAAAGGAACTTGCATTGATGGGTGAAAAAAATGGCTGGAATGTTTTTATACCTGCTTTCGAATATTGTACCGATAATGCCGCAATGATAGCTATTACTGCTTATTACAAATTCCTGGAGAAAGATTTTGCTGATTTGGCTATAAGCCCCTCGGCAAAAGCAGAATGGTAAAAATCAAACAATGAGCAACGGTGTTTTGCCGCCTCATGCTATCGCGTGGTTTGTAAGACTACAAAAAATAAACTGCTGAGGTGTGCGGCTACAGTTTCAAATAATAATCTTTTAGTAAAGCTGTGAAGCCATCCGTATAATTTCTTTGCTCATCATGAATAATTAATTCATTCACTTCTACATGCCGGGTTTCTTTTCTTGTAAGCCATAAGATCGAACGAAAATAGGGATGCGAAGGGGATTGTTTTACAAACAACGTTTCCGCAATAAAAAGTTGGTGTTGTTTTGCAATAGTTGCAAAGTAATTGGTTCGTTGATAAGGAATGAGCACAGCAGCATGGCCATTTTCAACCAGGTTGTTTTTTAAGAAGGGGATGAGTTCAACAAATTTGAGGGTGGTATCGTGTTTGGCAGCATTTTTATCCTCGTCCGAAGATTTTAAATCATCCTCGAAAAAAGGCGGATTGCAAATAATAAGATCGAATTGTTTGTTTGCAACAAATTGCTGCATTGTAATATTTTTAACATTGATATTTTCATGCCAGGGCGTTGTTGCTACGTTTTGAGCCGCTTGTGTTGAGGCGGATTCATCAATTTCGATAGCATTTGTTGTTGCAGTGATTTTTTGAGCAATCATCAAACTCAATAATCCTGTACCGCAACCAATATCTAAAATATTATTCACCGGCAGATTTGATAAAGTAATTTTATCGGCAATCCATGCACCAAAAAGGCACGCGTCGGTGCACACTTTCATCGCACACTTATCCTGGTAAATCGTAAACTGCTTAAAGCTGAAGAAATTATTTGACAATTAATTTTGAAATTACTGAGCTGTATAAGTTACGAACACCTTTCAGATCGCCCTATTTTTTAAATGTTAGAATCGGCTCCATTCAAATCTGCATATTCCTTCATGTATCCGTAATAATTAGTCAGCCGGCCGTTCTTTATAATGGTAGCTTTTTCAATGATGCGGCTGTTACCCTCGATCAGGTCCTTTAATACATGTTTGATTAGTTGTTCACCAAAATAGCGGCTGGCATCCCTAGGCAATTCATTTGGCAGGTTGCCCACGGCCATAATATCTATTGAGCCTGGCAGGTATGGTGCTGTCTTTAAAAACGATTTTTTATCTACTCCATAAACGGGATCTTCAATAGTGGAATCGCCAAGATTACATGGCACTGAGCCATTCATGTCATCGGTAATATCGGCAATTGTTTTTATCCTGAAATCCTGGGAATTCAGTGCTTCCTTTTCAAATAAACGCGGTATCATTTTTTCCCAATATATCCCGTTCATCAAAATATCTGCATGCGGAAGGTATTGTTTAAAGGTGCAGGTGTAGTCGGAAGGATGTCGGTGAAAATCCTCCCTTGAGTAAGTTCCATTGGTTTTGTGGGCGTAGAGGTCGGCACCTTTCAGGTGAATATAAGCAGGGTAGGTAAATTTTTTGTTAAGAAATTCCTCTTTTTCTACCTCGTTTATACCAAGAAGGTTCATGATCTCCAGCACACCGTGTGCAACTCTGCCACTACCCGTTACCGCTATCTTTATATTCGGCACTTTTAAACCAAAATAGGTGTGGATCAGGTGCTGAAAACTTTTGCTGCTGTTTATCTTGTCCAGGTGATATTCTCCCGTTCTTTTGCCATATGCTACCATGCCATTGTGCGCCCCAACGATGCCAGCAAAAAAACCGAATCCAATAATCCTTTTTCCATCGTCATGTTCGAGGCATTCATAATCGATCAACGTGATCTTTTTTGCAATGATCGCTTTTAGTAGTTGCTGGTTATATGGCTGTAATTTTTTGGTATGAGAAAAAAACAGGTAGGTTTTACCTGGAATCAGCATATCCTCCGGCACTTCTTTTATGCCCAGCAAGATATTGCAATCATTTAAGTCCTCTCTAACTTCCACGCCTGCCATTGTATATTCCCTGTCACTAAAGCACCGTGTTTCGCACGGTTGAACGATGATCTTGATCCCTGGTTGATTTTTTATCATCCACCTGCAATGTGCAGGTGTAAGGGCAACACGGTTATCGGCAGGAATCTTCCCCTCTCTTATAAGTCCAATTTTCAACATCGCGATCTTTTAGGCCGGCAAGTTAGCCCAAAATGTAAAATGTAAAAGGTAATTTCCAAAATAATGAGCAAAAGGCAGCACCATGTTCCTTTCAATGATCAAGACCTAACAACTAACCGCCGTACATTTGCGGTATGAATTATTTCGAACTTTTCGGCATTCCTTCTGCACCTACCGTTGACAGATCCTCATTGGCTAAAAGATATTTTGAATTACAGCGGGAGAATCATCCGGACTTTTTTACACAAGCCACCATGGAGGAAAAAGACGAAGCTTTGAAGCAATCTGCTGATATAAATAAGGCTTTTAAAATTTTTCAGGACAGGGAAATGACCCTGGAGTATTTTTTACTATCAGTTGCAATTTTGGAGCAGGAGGAGAAATACAACCTGCCCCAGGATTTTTTAATGGAGATGATGGAAATAAATGAATCGCTTGCCGACGAAGGTGATTCAATTACCAGAGAAAAGCTAACTGAATATCTCGACAGCCTTCTTGCAGACGTAACCCCGGTTTTGGATAATTATAATAAAGAGACAACCAGTCAAACAGACCTCCTCAGGTTGAAAGACTATCACTACAAGAAAAAATATTTAAATCGTATTTTGGACAGGTTAGGTGATTGATGTAATATTGCAGCCCCGGTAACGTTACCTCTTTTAATTCGTTCCAGGGTGAAGTTTAGTCAAGTTTGGAGATTACCATTCTGGCAAAATTTTAAACTTTAAATAAGAAGCCCATGTGGCGGAATTGGTAGACGCAGCAGACTCAAAATCTGCCGTTCGCAAGGGCGTGAAGGTTCGATTCCTTTCGTGGGCACCAATTTTAATTAATTAGCCTTATAAATCAATGATTTATGAGGCTAATTTTTTTTAGGGACTCTCCAGAGGATTTTTGATTCAATATTGGGATTGCTTCTTAACCTTATTAACGTTCTTTCGTTTGCAAAAAATAAAATACCTCTCCATTTATATTATTTTTAGAAGGGATATATAAACTGATAAAAATTATGGCAGTTTCAGCAAGAATAGAAAAAATAAAAAGGGAAATTATTATTATATTTTAAAATCAGGGTTGCGTAAAGAATTTAAGCGTGATACCGAAACTTTTGATGGTAACCTAAAAGCACCTTAAAGTCAAATAATTAATATTGTAAAAAAAAACAAAAGCAGGTATTGTGGATGATGGTATAGCCAAACTCATACACCGTGTCGCATAGGCGTTCAGCGAAATTTTACACCCGACACCTGGAAAAATAATACGGGGATTTTCAAAAGCTGCCACCAGGGACCACCAAAGTCTTTGTTTACAGTTTTAGAAAGAAAAGACTGCCTCAGGAATTTTTGGTCCTTCTCAATGTTGAAACTTCCGATTTCCCCAATCATCTTACTCCGGAATCTCAACTCAATTATATTGTTCAAGCTGAAACATCCCTTTTTCGCAATTTGTTGCTATAAAATAGAAAACCTGGGCGATGATTTTATTAGGAAGTGGTTCAAGATTTTGAAAGATAGTTACCTAACCTGTAGATAACAAATGCACGACTAATAAATGCATTCGCAAATGACAAGTCTGACAGCCATATTTTCACCATTGTATTGTTCCTGGGTATCTAAATGGTCAGTTACTAGTTTGCTTTTAAGAACTTTTGCTTAAAATCCTGCAGGTATCGACGTTCAGGATACAATTTTTTCTAATAAATTCTAATAAACATTAGTAAATAAAACTGTAATGCGTTATTTTTACCAACATTTCGAAAATTCCTCTCCAAAACCAACCGTTGCATAATACGTTTTTTTTAATGTAGGTCATCTTTAGTCAGTTTCCTTATATCCATTATCTGTTTAACCGCTGCAATGCAATCATTCCTGTTCAGAAGCCTATGTTGATGTTTTTGCAGCATCTTTCCATCAAAGAATTTTTAGAATCGGGCATACCACAGTCATCCAAACTCAATTAAAAAATTTATGATACAACAACTCTACAGTAATTTAAAAAAGGCATTGCTGATTTCACTGCTTTTTTGCGGTGGCAACGCTTTTAGTCAAAATCCTGCTTACCAGATCACTTCAACCGCGGGCGGCTTCGTGGCACCTCAAATGACGCAGGCTCAACGTACAGCCATTACAGCAACCAGCCTAAAAGGGACGCTTGTATATCAAACCGATCTTGTAGCTGGATATTACTATTATGACGGTGCTGCCTGGAAACTGGTTAATGATGCGACCGGACTTACCGGTATCATACCGGTTCCCAACGGAGGCACGGGCATTTCAAATATTCCTGCCAACAACCTAATGTACGGCACAGGTACAACACCCGTAAGTTTACTGGCACCCTCCGCTACTACAGGCACTTTATTAATGAATACCGCCGCCGGAGCGCCAACATGGAAAACATTAAATACGCTACTTGCAACATCGGGCATTTTGCCAATTGCAAATGGAGGTACCAATATTTCTACGATTGGAGCAGCAGGCACTATAATATATTCTAACGGTACACAACATGCTTCAACTGCGGTAGGGACTGCGGGCCAATTTCTAACTTCAAATGGAGCAGCTGCGCCGAGTTTTGGACTTTTAGGGCAAAGTTCAGTTACCAGTTATGGTACGGGAGGTTTTACACTATCAAGTTCGAGCACTTCCTTTTTCTTTGCACCGGGACTTTCATATAATCTGACAGTTCCTGCAAACTCAGTCGTAAATGTGGCTTCTGATGGCGGTGTATTGGCAGCGCTTACCGGAGGTGCTGCATTCATTGATGTGGCACTATATGCAGATGGTGCATTTCCTCCGAATGGCGGATACCAGCGCCTTAGCTGCCCGGCCAATTCTTTTGCTTTCTGGAGTTTTTCGGAATCACTTTCGTTGAGTGCAGGAAGCCACACTATTTCAATTGTTGCAGCCTGGAGCAGTGGCAACTCTGCTACGGTAAATGGTAACGGCTCAAGTGTATTACAAGGAGAACTAACCGTAACAAATATTAAACAGTAAATCGTTTCCGATGAAAAAGTTTTATCTGATCGTAGTAAGCCTATCGGTATTTAGTGCTGCGGATGCACAAAGCGCCGGTCGTACTTCACCTGCTAAAATTCAAAAATCACTGTTACCAGTAATAGCTGTTCCTGTTGAAAAGCGTTTAATAAATATTGATCCCCGAACGTCAAAACGTCCGTTGATCATAAGCACAGAGCCCGCTCCCAAAGCCGATCCGGCCCGGGAGGCTTTTGCACAACGTAAACAAAGGCCGGTAAAAATGGAAAACCCTAAAACTAATTAAAGCGAACTGTATACAGTATGTATAACAACATTTCCGGCCCTGTTAATACTATTATTATGGCAATTTTTACAAATACAACTTTCGGTATCATTACAACAAATCGAATGCGGAAATCATCTCCCTGCTGTTTGTATATGGTTGCTCTTTTATTCCTTTTTTGTCAAGTATCAAAAGCCCAGGTTACCAACATTGCAACTGGTGCTGTGGTAACGGTAGCCGTTTCGGCGACTGCAACTACACCGGGTGATGTAAACATTGATGCAGGAGCTGCTTTTAATAACAATGGCAGTCTTTTACTGGCAGGAAACTGGACCAATAATGGAACATTTACAGATGCAAGTGGCACCGTTACTTTTTATGCAACAACCACTGGCAAAACGATCAGTGGTTTACTTACAGGTTCCAACAAATTTTACGATCTTATATTTAATGGCATTGGTGGTGCCTGGTCCTTTAATAACAACGCTGAAGCAGGTGGAAATCTTTCACTGGCTAATGGTGCCGTTACGGCACCTGCCGTTATAACGCTTAATGGCAATTTTACGGAAACAAATGGCAGCTTTGTTCATAACACCGGTCTGGTTATATTTAAAGGCAGCACTGCACAGTCCTACACAGCTTCCAATCCAATTAGTTTTTATAACCTTACCAATAACAATACGTTTGGTTTACCCGGTTTATCAATTAACAGTAACCTGGTGGTAGAAAATGAACTCAGGTTAAATACCCTTTCTAAATTAAACCTGGTTTCAGGTGACATCACGCTAAGATCAGCAGGAAGTCAGACAGCCAATGTTGCGGCGGTGCCCAATGAAGCAAATATCATTACTTATGGTAGTGGCAGGTTTATTATAGAACGTTATATTCCCACCGGTATAACACATGGTAAAAGCTGGCAGTTGCTTGCCGCTCCGGCATCAGGACAAACCATCAATCAATCATGGATGGAAGGAGCTACATTTCCGAACGCAAATCCTAACCCCACTTATGGAACTCAAATATCAGGAACTACCGGTGTTGCCGGCGGATTTGATGCGACGGCCACAGTTCCTGCAATGAAATATTATATACCTGCTTCCAACAGTTGGGCAGAAGTTGGAAACCCAACTACTACATCTATTCACAATACCAACGGTTATTTTCTTTTTGTAAGAGGCGACCGCACTGTCATCAATTTTTCAGGGCCCAACAGCAATCCTTTGCCAACCAGGTTAAGGACAAAAGGAACCATACAGGTAGGCGCAATTTCAAGTCCAGCCGTCAGTGCAGGTCTATTCCAGTCGGTGGCAAACCCCTATCCATCTGCCATTGATTACAATGTGATCAGCAGGACCGGAGGTGTGGATCCAAACTTTTATTTATTTGATCCTACCCTGTATGGATCATATGGATTTGGCGGTTATCAAACCATTGCAGCAGCAACTGGTTATCTTGCAACACCTGGTAATGTTGCAACATCCAGTACTATTTATAATTCAACTGATAGTTACAATAATATCCAATCAGGCGTAGCATTTCTTGTGAGGGCAACCGGAACAAGTGGCACGCTCGATTTTGCAGAATCAAACAAGGTGAGTGGCAGCACGCTGGCAAACCGTTTTAATTATAATAGTGTTAAAGCATTTTCAATGTTAAGTACCAACCTTATTTATATCGTAAATGGGCAAACAAAACTTGCTGATGGAAATAGGGCTGTTTTTAGCAACAACTACCGTAACCGGGTAGATGCCGATGACGCTGCGAAAATAACCAACACGTCCGAGAATTTTGGCCTGCTCAGAAATGGTACTGCTCTGTCAGTTGAAGCAAGATCAAACATACAAAATAGTGATACACTCTTTTACAATATGTCGGGCGTACACCAGGGAACATATAAACTGATGTTCATACCAAAAAACATTTCAGCTACAGTATCGGGCGTTTTGGTAGATAAATTCCTTAACACAAAAACGTCTGTAAACTTAACGGACACGGCATTGGTTGACATGTCTGTTACTTCCGATGCGGCTTCGGCTGCGGCCGACAGGTTCCTGCTCATTTTTAGGTTTTCAAGAGAAACATTACCAATAAGCAGCATAAAAATTTCGGCTACGCACAATAGTAGTGCCGGAACAAAAATAAAATGGCAGGTAACCAACGGAGAGGAGATTGAAGGATATATCGTTGAACGAAGTGCTGATGGGAATCATTTCAATGCAATTTCTAATACTGCTTCCAATAAAAATTCTTTGTTTGAGCAAAATGATCAGTTTCCATTAGCCGGAGATAATTTTTACAGGATAAAAGCTTTAAATAGTAAGGGCCATACGCTATTCAGCAATATTGTAAAAACAGTGGGCGCAAGTGAAAAGGCCGTAGTCTCAATCTATCCCAATCCAATACAGGGAAGAAAATTACAGTTGCACTTTACTAATAAGCCGGCAGGAACTTACCTGTTTGAACTTATTGATAAAGCAGGGCAGGTAATATCT
>JACMPR010000378.1 GCA_014377385.1 Ferruginibacter sp.
AGCTTACGCAGGTTGGTTATCGAATAAAAGAGCGTATCCGTTTTGTTAACTGGCCTCCTGGCTTCAACGGAAAGCTTTTGGCCATTGCGAACAAGGCCGAAATTTTCGCCTGCATTGGGAAATTTATATGCATCGTCTGCATTTATACCGTTATCAAAAGCAGGGTCAAAAACTACGGCATTTCCATCCGCGATCACTGCACCGTGTGTAAACAGCGTAGCACGGAAATACCGGCGCTCCCTTGCTACCGGCGATATACGGTTAACAAGCCTGTTGGAACTTATTTTGCATGTTTCCGTAAATGTTACGGATCCGGCAGCCCCGGAAGATCGAACGAAAAAGGCCTGCCCGCTTTGGATAGATGGAGACGAAACACCCGCAGGATAATATGAAGTTGCAGTGCTGCCTGCCGTTGGTTCATAATTGTTGGCTGCTGATAATGTCTGGTAACCGCCCAAAAGATAAGTGCCAGCCAGTAAAGGGTCCCAAACGGTTACATCGTTGTTTAAGTTTACAAATAATCCGTTGTTCTTCATATATACCAGGTTAATAGCTGAGGCATATGGGTTTCCAACAGATGCTAAACGTGCTGCCTGAACGCTTACCGGGGGAGGTGGCGCGGATGGCTGATACAAAGTTCCCTTGGTACGCAATATGGTGGGTACGGCATCCTGGTTATACGCAGTAACAGTCCTGTCGCCTCTTACAAAAAGTAAGTAGCCTTTTTGATCATTGATGGGATTACCTGTATTCGTTATCCCAATCCAGGAATTTCCGGCGCTGTTGTAATGTTTCATAGAAGGCGTTGAAGTTGCCACATCAAAACCACTTCCCGTTCCCGTTATGATGGTACCATAACCTGCCGGTGTAGTGCCGTTTTCCTGCCAGGATTGAAAAATTGTTTGGCCGGAAGTGGGCGTAGATAAAAATTGCCAGGATTTCAGGTGCCTTCCGACTGCAATCAGCCCGGTATTGATATACCGCTCCACGGTAACTTTTCCGGTAATAATATTACCGGTGATATCTTCTACATTCGCGGTGGCTGCAGCTGAAGAAGCCAGTGTAAGATTATCACCTGTGTTTAGTGTCTTGCCCGTTGAAGTTCCAAAAGATAAAGCCCCGCTCACAATCACCTGCCCGCCTGCCGCAGCTAAGATATTTACATCATTGCCGGCAGTTAAATTCTTTACGCTATTGTTAATAAAAATCCTCCCTGATAATGACTGGGGTGTTAAGCAATTTCCATTCAGCTGAACAGAACCTTCCACAATACCCGCCTGAATATTGTTGATGCTGGCGGGATTGGCATAAACAGCTCCTGCAATACTTAGCAAACCCTTATTCGTAAGGTTTGCGCCTGGCTGAATAATAAGGTTACTTACCTGGAAATTGTCAACTGAAGCAATTACGGGTTGTACTGCAGGAGGGGTTGAAATAGAAACATTCACTGCATCAGCATTTGGCACAGTTCCATCGCTCCAGTTTCCTGCATCGTTCCAATTGCTGCTGCTGGCAGCTGTCCAGTTGTTTAGTTTGGTAACTTCATCCGCACCAATATCAGTTAAAAAAGGAGCGGTCGTGCTACGGCTATTCCCATCATAATCGATTGCAAGTAAAATTCCGGAATTATCTCCTCCGCTGGCAATGGCGCAGTTGCTATTTGTGGTTAGGTGAAGAAAATTAATATCCGAACCGGTTGTTGTGATGAAGGCCGGAAGCACACTAACCGACAGGTTATCCCTTGGCGTTACCCTCGTCTTGTAAGCTGTTATTGTTTGATCGCTATTGGTGCCATCGTGGTAGATAAGATTTTGAGTTGATGCAGCACCTGCATAAAATACATTGTTATTAGAAGCGGCATCATAAGTACCTGTATTGTTGTCTCCGCGCCAATAGGCAACAGTTTTACCGGATAAACCATGGGTTGACACGTTACTAAAAATATTATTACGGAAGGTTATCTGTGTCGCAGGATCTGCAAACACAGCCGCCGTAGAAAACTGGGTAGAACTACCGGAAGCATTTAGGTGAATGGTGTTGTAATAGACATTTGCCTGTCCGCCAACCATCAACAGTTTCATGCCTGTGATGGCCGCTCCAGCAACACTGGAAAAGGGAGCGTCAAGATCACCTATGTAATTATTAGCATAACTTATATTACCTGCCAGGGTTGGGTAATTATTAATTCCATAAACACGGCTACCCGATGCCGTTCCTCTGAGATTGTATATCTTGTTCGAAGTGACTGATAAATTAGACGAGGCCTGCCCGTTATCAAGGTGTATTCCTGAAATGATACCAATGCTGTTCGTGGAAGAAAAGCCTTGCATTATGTTGCTGTAAATATTGGTCTGGGTAGTATTTACAACAGACGACAGGTAGCCGGATATCCCAAAAATAAATCCGCCGGTGCCGGTAGAAACGATTCCACTTATCGTATTATTCATCACATTAAATTGCCCCGAGGCGCCGGATGTGCCCATACTAATTCCTTCAACATTTGCCTGGCAGTTTATATTGGAAATCGTATTGTTGAAGCAGGATGCAGTTCCGGTCATATCGGCGATCTCAATACCTACGATGTTTCCAGTTCCTGAAGCCAGATTACTGAATGTATTTCCGGCTACCTGGAGAATGCATGGATTTAAGCCGAAGTTCGTGTATATGCCATAGACATTGGATGCGAAGCCACTGGCTGCTGTAAAATTTGAAAAATTGTTGTTGGTAATTTCCGCTCTCGCCCCGGAAGCACTATTCATTGAACAATGGATCATGTTATAGGTGGCTGCACCGGTTCCATTGAAAGTACCGGCGATCCTGTTGTTATCAATGATAAGCCGACCGGTAGCGGCAATAGAATAACTGGTAAAAATAAAATAAAGGTTAGCTGTAGCGAACCGGAAATTTAAATTAGAAAAGGTATTTCCATTGATGGTAGCAATATTATTGGTAGCAGTAGCCCCCGTAAGCCTGATCAATCCACCGCCGGAGCCATTTTGTGTTCCAAAAAATGTACCCCTGATATCGTTGTTCTTAATATTATTGGTAGTTGCGGCGGTATTGTTAACGCTTATCGCATACAGGAAGCCACTGTTATCAACCGTTGCATTCAGCCAGTTTGTTGCAGCAGTACCAATAAAATTATTATTAATATTCACAGAAGGCGTGGGACCTGTCATTGCACCTGTACTTTCAATACCGGTATTATTAACCGTTCTGCCCGACATTTTCCATCCACGAAGTGTGTTGCCGGAAATGTTAAGCGTATTGCCTACACTGGTACTGCTGATTCCCTTGAAAATTGATGTTATACCTACATTCGTTGCCGTTAGGATGCCGGTACTGGAAAGAAAGCCGCCCAAAAGTGCGTACCCTGCCTGGAGATTGTCGTCAGTTCCATTCCCGATGAAATTGTTGCTTACGGTAAAATTACAGATCCCGGCAAAATTTATTCCAACAAAACTTGCGGCTACTCCCGCACTGGTGCCAGATGCAAGGATAGCACCTATCATATTATTTTGTATGGCAGCTACGCCGGTACAGGCTGCGCGGATACCCACAACTGTGCCGCCGGAACCGGTGGTGGCGACATAAATCGCATTGCTTCCCGTTGCGGCCCCGATTGTATTTCCAACATTTGCTCCGATATCAGCCGCCCCGCTTTCGACATAAATACCGCAAAAAATGCCAACTGAAGTTGCTACAGCGCTTGAGGTGAACATCGCAATACCGCTTATCGTGTTTCCATCAACTGTTGAAGTTGTACCAAATAAATCAAGACTTAAGGCAATACCAAAGTAACGGATTGAAGTTCCTGCCCCTGCTGTGTAAGCAGTTGGAAATCCTGCCAGATCTCCGCTATTTCCGATCATAATTGTAGTTCCTGTTCCTGCCGCGTTTTCATACCCAATTACATTGTTACTTATCGTGTACCCCGTACCGTCAGTGATATAAATTCCGAAATGTTCTAAACTATTTGCAGTGTAAACTCTCCTGGAAGTTTGAAAGAATCGGTTGCCCGTCACTACCCAATTGCTGCTGTTGGATGCTATATAAACACCGCCGGAGTTATTTAAGGCATTAAAATAATTTGAAATATTGTTATTGGTTATAGCATTGTTACTGTTTTCCCGAAAGTTGGTTCCTCCTGAAAAAATTCCATAGCGGGATTGTGATGTTGCGTCCGAAATATTGTTGTTGTCGATGGTATTATTGTCATTGCCGGTTCCCGAAGCATTTGCCAGGCCGAAAAAAACAGTTCCGCTTGCAGCGCTGTTGCGTTGACCCTTTACAGTGCAGTATTTCAAATTGTTGTTTTGGGCATCGTTTACAAACTGGAAAGTAGTACCAATTCCGGTGTTGATAAAAGTTAAGGATTTTACCGTTCCGGTTCCTCCCTGCCTGCCATCAAAGCTGATGTATTTTGCGCCGGAGAGGTTGATAATAGGATTACTACTTGCCCCCGTAATTACCGGTGAAGCAGAAGACGCGGGTCTTATCGTGAGCGTATGGGCAGCATCTGCATCTGCACGAAGCAGGATGTTTATTGGAAAAGTTTCTGAAGGATAACTATTATCAGTTAACTCAAAGATGCTGTTGCCGGCTAATGAACACGCATTATTATAAGCATTAATTGCCGTTGTAAGGTTTGTAAAATTGCCTCCCGTTCCAACGGTGTAAGTTCCAATTAAATTATACCGCAGTGTATAGGTATTCGGAGCTGTAGGGGCTGTTATTACGTTATTTACCCCCGTTGCTACTAAGCCTGTTGAAGGGTTTGAGCCAACATTTACAGTTGGATTGAGATCTTCTGCAATAACATAATAGGAGATGATATCCGCTCCAACAAGCGCACCCATATCTGATTCAACGATTGAAAAAGTCCAGGTACTGTTGGTAACAGTACCTGAAATATTTATACCTGGTTTTGAAAACCAGCTGCCTGCATTTTTACGATAATATATTTTTGGCCTGTTTGTACCTGAAAGAGGAATACCTGTGGCATCTGTGATAACTACGCCCGTAAGCGACATCCCGGAATAAATGCAGGTTGGCGATGCAATGCTTGTGTAAGTGATTAACGGTGGGTTTGCCTCCAGTGGCATCTGCAAATTTAGTGAGGTGGGGGTAGCAGATTTTGCTTCATACTTTCCCGCGAAGCCATGCTGGACTTTATCCGCTTTATACACATCATTGTCATCCCGGTTGCACAACATAATTTCATTGAGAGTATTGATTCCTTTTGCTAAGTTGGCGGATGTATCTCGCAGGCTGGAGAATGTATTGTTTATATAAATTTCTCCTTTTACCTCACCAGTAAAAAAGAAATAAAAAAACGCAGTAAATACGATTGAGCAATGATGCTTCATACACTTGTTGATTAAACAGCATGTTGCTTTTCGCGGAAATTGGGATCAGGGTTTTCGGTGATATGTTTGACGCAAGAATCAGATGGATGAAAGTGTATGATCTTATCAAAGGATGAGAATGTAGAGCGGTTTCAGCTGAAACTTCGCAAAAATATACTTTTTCTTCGATATCTAAAAGGGGTTACTGCGAAAACGTTTGATTTCAGGCAAACTTCTTAAAAAAAGTTTCCTCCGAATTGCACCCTTATTTTCAAATTATCGCATGTAAATCATCAATTAATATACCACCAGTTCATAAAAGTGCTCCGGCGATAAGTATTTGTTGGCAAGTTGCTGTAAATCTAAGGCAGTTACCGTTTTAATTTCATTGATTGATTCATGAAAATAATTTTCATCCAGGTTGTTCAGGATGATGTTCTTCCATTTGGCAATGATTTGGAAAGGACCATCCAGTTCTCCCAGAATTCCGCCGATCATGTAATTGCGCACCAGTAATAATTCTTCTTCGTCAATTTTTTCTTCCCGCAGTTTTTTCATCTCCTTATAAATTTCCCTGATCGTTGCATCGCAAACTTCTTTTCCTGCTTCCGTGCTAATGACCCAGGCACTTTCTGTGATATGATTTTGGAAGTAACTGTGAATGCCATAGGTATAGCCTTTATCTTCCCGTATATTACTCATTAACCTTGAACCAAAAAATCCACCAAATACATTATTGAGTACCACTGCCTTTTTAAAATCGGGGTGATGCCGGTTCGGAAAGTGGCTTGCAATGCGGACAGCGCCTTGTACAGCTGTCGGGTCATTTTCAATATGGTATTTTTTGTCGGCTGCAGGTATTGGTTTTATGGCAGGTATAACTCCTGTTGGTTTACCAACGCTAAGCTTCCCAAAATAGTCATTCAGCAATTGCTGCATGTTTACGGGTATCAGTCCTGCGACAAAGATTACGCAGTTTCCGTTAAGATAATGCTGTTTATAAAAATTCTTTAGCGCATCCGTTGTAAGCGCATCCACATCCTCCATATTTGTATAGGTACCATATGGATGATTTTCGCCATACAGGTAACTGTCTATCAAACGACCTGCAACGAACTCTGCTTTCTGTAGGTTAACCTTCAATCGCTGCTTTGAATTTTGCTTAAAGGTGGCGAGTTCTTCCTCCGGGAATATTGAATCGGTAAGCATTTCCTGCATTACCGGTAACAGCTTTGTAATGTGTTTAGATAAAGTGTGTAGTGACAATACTGCGGTTTCATTAAAACAGGACCGGCTGCAGTATGAACCATAATATTCAAAAGCTTCATTAAGTTCAAAAGCCGTGTGCTTTGCAGTGCCATTCTTTAGCATAAAATTGGTGGCTGCTGCAATTCCTTTTTGCTCCTCGAAAAAATTGCCAGCATAAAAAACCATCTCTACTTGTAACACGTCCTGTTCACCGGCATTTATCGAATAAACAGGTACATTATTATCCAGTGAATAAAATTCATAGGGTTTTAAGTCTAATTTATATTCGATCGCATCTTTAATCGGTGGCGGTATTTTTCTGTCAATCACTTTTTTATTATTTGTTTTTAAAATTGAAGTCGTTTGAAAGTTGTAAAAAAAATTAAATTGTGCTTATCCATTCACATATTAGAAAATCCCTCCAACCCGGCCCACCCAAATCCCGTAAAAAAAAATCTGCAGGCAGCAAGTCCGGAAGAGGTTTTATTCAATCAAATAATTCTAACCGGTAAATACTTACCCGGGTATTTGTCGTTTACCATCACGCATCTCTGTTTTCGGAAAGATAGTGCATGGTGTTGCAATTCTTTTCATCAAAGATGATCCGGCTTTCTTCGAGTATCTGTTCAGCGGTGACTGCCTGGTATTTCGAAAGTTCTGAATTGATGAGGTCTGCATCACCCAATAATTCATACATGGCTATGCTTTGGGCTCTGCTCATAACACTCATATCTTCAAATGCCATCGCACTTTCTGTTTTATTTTTCACTTTTTCCAGCTCCGTCGTACTAATACCGTTTTGCTGCAGCTTCCGTAATTCTTCCATTACAGCGGCATCGGCTACTTTTATATCCACCCCTTTTACCAGTTTACCATCAATTGTGATAATGCCGGCATCTGTACTACCCAGGTGATAACAGTCAATATTGCTGAATAATTTTTTTTCCTTCACAAGGCTTTGGTATAACCTTGAAGATCCGCCGCCGCTAAGGATATCCGTTATCAGGTCGGCCACATAATAACGGGGATCGGTTCTTGGATAAATATGCCAGGCTTTATAAAGGGCGTCCAGGGGCACGTTGGATGTTATTTCCAGGAAACGCGGTGCTTCCTGTTTAGGTTCCTTTGGTAAATTCCGGTCGTACCTGACACCTGCAGGTATGCTGCCAAACCATTTTTCTGCAAGCGTTTTAATTGCCGCCACCTGTACATTTCCAGCTACAACCAAAACTGCATTTGAGGGAGTGTAATGTTTAAAAAAGAAATCCTTTACATCCTGTAGTTTTACTTCTTCAATATGTTGCAGCGAAGCTCCTATGGTCATCCACCTGTAAGGATGCGTTGTATATATAAGTTCCCGGAACTTATGCCATACATCGCCATAAGGCTTGTTAATGTAATGTTCCTTGAATTCTTCGCTTACTACTTTACGCTGAACTTCCAGGCTCTTTTTTCCGAATGCCAGGCTTAACATCCGGTCGCTTTCCAACCAAAAAGCTGTTTCAATATTCTCTGCCGGCAACTGGCAATAATAGTTGGTAAGATCGTTGGTAGTAAAGGCATTGTTTTCACCGCCTGCAACCTGGAGGGGTTCATCATACACGGGAATATTCTTGCTGCCGCCAAACATCAGGTGTTCAAAAAAGTGGGCGAATCCTGTTTTTTGAGGATTTTCATCCTTTGATCCCACATCATACAATACATTTACCACTGCCATGGGAGTACTTTTATCCTCGTGCACCAATACACGCAAACCGTTATCAAGATTAAACTTTTCGAATTTGATCATGGGGCAAAGTTAGGGGAGAAGTGGCTATATGCTCTTCGCTGCAATTCACTCGCTGGTTAATTATTTTGAAAGCGGATATAAAGCGAGTAAAAGCACACTATAAAACAATTTACTCAGGAGCTGTTAACACTTCTTCAACCATAAGCCAAATATGAAACTTGTTTTATTTACAACTTGCTGCTTATGGCTAATGACTCAAATACTTATAAAATACTTCCGGTATTAATAATAAGCGTGTTAAGGGCGCCCTTTCTTTTAATAATGACCTGGATCTTTACATTGGGTTCCTGTAAAAGATCCTTATACTGCTGAATATTGTTTGAAAAATTAGTACCCACGCTTATGATCTCATCGTCAAGCTGAAAACCTGCTTTGTCTGCAGGAGAATTTTTTATAACATCATCTACCATAATCTTTCCATTTACAAAATAAATACTAAATCCTGTGTAACCGTATTCAAAGGTTTCATTGAATTGGTTATTTGGTAACAGGTGTATCTCCCGGTCGGGATAATTAATTATCATGTTAAAACGCCGCAATAATTCGTTGCCTACAAGCCCGCCGGTAAAAGGGTAGGAGGTGACATGAAAATCGTCTTTGTATAAATAGGTTGGTACCTGGCGAAAACGGTAAGGCCCCAGTTTTACTTCTTTCACAACGGTTAGGCGCATCTGCAGTTTTCCACCCATGCCTTCCGCCTGCGTGGTAACAGGTTTTCGTTTACTTAAAAGAATGGAACTGTCTTTGGCAAACTGGTCGCTCATTAAAAAACAGAGCCCGGCACCTGTATCAAAATAAAAATTAAAATCAACCTTGCGCTTATCCTTTACACTCATGTACTGAACGGGTAAAAAAGTAAATATCGGGTGCAAGGTAGTTCCGCCATTGGGGTATTTTATTTTACCCGGACTAAAAATCTCCACCTTCATGCTGTCGAAATTTATTTTTACGATGTACTTACTAAAAAAACTAAATCCCATAATGCCATCTATTTTTTCGCCATAAACACTCGTCAACACATTATAATCCGTTACGTGAAAATTCATTCGTTCTAATTTTAGTCCCGGTAAGTTTAATGACCTGTTAAAGGCAAAGGAAACTTTTTGTGTTCCTGCGATTCCGGTAATGCTGGTATCAGTTTGTACCAGGTTAATATTGAATTCTGAACAGGTAGAAGAATCAAGCGATATGCCGCCACTCCCTGTGTCTAAAATAAAATTGAAACTGTCCTTAATATTTTCATACGCTGCTTTTATGATCATTACCCCACCGCTATACATTTTAAACGGAAATTTTGTAATGAGTTTTGCATCGGGGCGAACGGGTTTTTGTGCCTGCATACTAACAGGTACGAAGAATAATAATAAGATAGTCGTAATAAATCTCATGCGATCAATTTTCAATATACAACCTAATGGGCTTAATTTTGTTAATGATTTGGAAGAAGTTGCAAGCTGCAGGCTAAAAGCTAAAATTAAAAACACTACAACCATTACAAATGCAATCAAAAGAACTATATACAAAAGCACTTGCCTTTGAATTCCTTACAGTAGAAGAAGGCGTTTATTTATTTGAAAATGCTGCATTAACGGAATTAATGTTTGTTGCAGATGAATTAAGGAAGAAGCAGGTGCCACATGGAAAAGTGACCTGGCAGATTGACCGCAATGTAAATACCACCAATGTATGTATTGCCAATTGTAAGTTTTGTAATTTTTATCGCATCCCTGGTCATGCAGATGCTTATATAACTGATATTGAAACCTATAAGCGTAAGATTGAAGAAACGATCAAATTTGGTGGCGATCAATTATTATTGCAGGGCGGGCATCACCCTGAACTCGGGCTTTCCTTTTATGTAAATTTATTCAGGGAATTGAAATCGCTTTATCCGAACATCAAGCTGCACACGCTCGGTCCCCCGGAAGTAGCGCATATCACCAAGCTTGAAAAAAGTACCCACCGGGAAGTACTGATGGCATTGAAGGAAGCCGGGATGGATAGCTTGCCTGGCGCTGGTGCTGAAATACTAACGGATAGGGTTAGGCGCCTGATCAGTAAAGGAAAATGTGGAGCACAGGAGTGGCTTGACATCATGCATGAAGCACACAAATTACACATCACTACTTCGGCAACGATGATGTTTGGCCATGTAGAAACGCTGCAGGAAAGATTTGAACACCTGGTTAAACTCAGAGAGGTGCAAAGCCGAAAACCTGCAGATGCAAAAGGATTTCTTGCTTTTATTCCATGGACATTCCAGGATGCGGATACATTGCTTGCAAAAATACGTGGTGTACACAACTTAACCACACCGGAGGAATATATCCGCATGATCGCTCTCAGCAGGATCATGTTGCCCAATATAAAAAATATACAGGCCAGTTGGCTCACCGTCGGAAAGCAGGTTGCTCAGATCTGCCTAAATGCAGGCGCCAATGATTTTGGCAGTATCATGATAGAAGAAAATGTGGTAAGCGCTGCGGGTGCCCCTCACCGTTTCACCAGCACCAGCATACAGGAATCAATCAGGCAGGCCGGCTTTGACCCCCAACTACGCAACCAGCAATACGATTGGCGGGAGTTGCCGGTAATGGAAGAGCAGGTGATTGATTATTAATCGTTTAAAGTTTGAAGGTTTGAGGTTTAAATCGTCTAAAAGTTGGGTGCCCGTAAAACGCACAACCCAGCATTACAAAATAATGGTTTTACTGATTTTTGTACTTCCATCGCCCAGGTATATGTCTCACAAATCTTATTACTCCACAGCCCAAGTTTGTATCCCACGAACCTGATTACTTTTTTTCCGTTTCGTTGTTTTAAGATTTTCGAATAAGCACCTGATGTCATTTTTAAATCAAAAGATAAGTCTGACTGACTAAACCCTTTTGATGCCCTGGTTATTTTGTCTGGCTTCTTACATATAGTATCTCTATCTAAATTTCGAATAGCAGCATTTCTGTATAATTCCAAAATAAACATAATATTCCGTTTTGGAAACAAATGCTAAATTTTTGGCAGCCTTAGGAAATAATTATGGCTTTCATGTTACTTTATTTTCATAACAAGTCATTTATCGCAAAAGAAAAAAATGAAAATATCGCCTGAAGAATGTTTGGCTGAAGAATATTTTAAGAAAAAACGAGGTGGCCACAAATTGCGACCACTTCATTATTTCTTCCTTAGTGGAACGTAAAATCTATCAGAAATCTTGCATTATTGCGCTATACCTGTTCATTTAATCATTTTGTTGACTCATAAAATTCTGCAATATTTTTATTTAGCGTTATCCCTCCTTTCCGCTTTTTATAGTTACTAATAAACCATTGTCCCCATCCTGTAACTGCTACTGTTTTCCGCCCGAATGATATACTGCCCATCACCAGTTTTTAAAAACACATCCGGCCTCATATAACTATCACCGCCCTTACCACCAACCGAACCAGGATTTGAAACCGGCTGAGGCTTTTCTGCTTTGCCGGTAACGGGATCTACCGATGTGTACACAATTATATTGGGTGTATTTATGGAAAATTTCTTATCATCGTACCGGGAAAAGTTATCCATAAACACAAGCTGTAATTTTCCTTTTACCATGGTCCCAAAAAATGACAGCCAATAGCCAAGGTCGTTTTTGGAAGAATTATTTTTATCTATAGCGGTTGTATAAACAGGCTTTCCTGCGGCATCAAAACCATCTATGTAAATATCCATGCCGTTGTATGAATAATCGCGGGCAAACATGGTTTCATTTGTTTGTGGTGAAGAGGCACTTCTGGCGGCGGCACGATCAGAGATCGTATATTTTTCTGCAAGCAGGATTGTATTCCTTTCATTAAAGACAATACTCCTTGCGACGATCTCGCTGCGCTTTGCGAACAGGTTAATTATAGCAGTTTTCAATTGTTCCCCCGCCGCATCAACACGGTATAAAAAACTTCCGTTGGCTTTATCCCCCATACTTATCCTGATTTTTCCACCCTCCTCCTTGTAATAACCGGCAATAGTAAAATCTCCCTCAGGAGAAAATGCCTGAACAACAGAGGATATTTTTTTATCCCCGTTGAATCCCAATTTGTGTTCTTTCAGCGTCTTTCCGGTAGAAGTTGAAAATATAGACCAGGTATCATCGCTTCCCTTTACACTGATCTGCTTGAGCAGGAAAGCAACGCCACTATTGCTCACATAAGGCCGGTTGTCAACCGATTTTGACCAGGCATACGGAAACTCCTGGTCGCCGGTCCATGATTGAGTGAACTTGCCGGCCAATAAGGTAAGGCCTATCTTTTCGTTCTGGTCTTTTACGTATTCCGGTTGCGACAACACCAGTAATTTCGATCCGTCTGGCGATGTTGCAACATAAAACAAACCGCGTTGCGACATTTTTGCAGCAGCCATCGAACCTATTTCTACTGGCTTGCTTTCGGAACCATCCGCATTGATGGCTTTGGCGGTTAACACATTTTTACCTGCTTCTTTGTTGTACAGTGCCGAGATAACATAGAGCATATCGTTAAAATATACCGTATTTACATAGTCATCGGCCCGGCCTGTGCTAACATCCCTGTTATAAATTCTTACGCCCGTATTATTGATGTATTCAACAGTAATTACCGGGGAAAATGCTGATCGTATTATTGATTGGGCCTGTGCGGCAGAAGGTTCCTTTTTACTTACGATATAATATCCCGCTGTTGTGTAGCCCAATAACTGAACTTCCGCAGGCGTTTCGGGTTTGCTACGCAACTCTCCCCAGTTGAAGACCGGCTGCTGGGCAAACCCTACAAAAAAACAGAACGCTGTACATATAAATAAAATATTTCTTTTCATATTGAGATTTTGAGGCGTGTATGTTTAAATGGTAATGAGATGTTTCGATAGATTTTTTTACAATACACTTTATTCCATTGATTGTTTTCTTTTATCAAAAATAACCAGGCTAATGAAGCTTCAAAGACTGTTTCTAAAGATAACCCGTTATTGGTTTGGCCACAAAAGTACGGTGCCTCAAAGCTGGACTAAAATAAATTTATATTGCTTTATGGATTTACGCCTTTGTGGCAAACCTTTTTTAATCCGCTTAAAATATTTATGAATTACTTTTGTCCTAACTATATAGCTATACATGAACGCTCAAAAAATGCTCTACTGGTTCCGCCGCATAGCCATTGCGGAAGGTATCTCCTTTCTCGTATTGTTAGGCATTGCAATGCCATTAAAATATTTAGCCGGTGTGCCAATGGCAGTAAAACTGGTTGGCTATGTGCACGGTTTTTTGTTTATAGGTTTTGTTGCCCTCGCCTGGCAAACTAAAGAAGCATTGAATAAAAGTTTCATTTGGTTTCTTGGTGCGTTTATAGCTTCTTTGCTGCCGTTCGGAACTTTTGTGCTGGATAAACAATTAAAAAAAGAAGAAGCTATTCTGAAATGAGAATATTAAGTTACCCTTTGAATGATTAGGTGAAGGAACCCGTTCAGGAGACCTCTGCAAAAAAATAAAACATGGGAGTTTATTTACCTGCACTGCTCACTCACCACTTCCCCATCAATAATTACGGTACACACTTTAGTTAAATATTCGAATGGGTCACCGTTGAATAAAACAACGTCAGCGTCTTTGTCTACTTCAATACTCCCAACCCGATTATCTATGCCCAGTAATTTTGCGGGGTTGAGACTAATGCTTTTAAGTGCCTCGTCGAAAGGCAAACCATTGGCCATTGCAAGGCCTGCTTCAAATAAAACGATTCTCGTTTTGGGTACATATGATTCGTAGCCGCTTTCGATACTAACGGGAATGCCGGCAGAAGTAAGAATCGCAGCACTTTCCCGGTTCATGTTTACCATATCACCGGCATTGCGGGCCATCGTGGCATGCAGGATAACCCCCGCATTGGATGCTTTTATCTCATCAATGATACGGTATGCTTCTGCAGCACCGTCTATAACCAGTTTAAATTTAAACTCCTTTTGCAGGCGTATGGCGTTCATAATGTCATTCGCGGTATTTGCTGTGATAAGCGCTTTAATTTCGCCCGTTAGTAATTTAGCAAGCATATCCATTTTAAGATCTGCAGAAGGGCGTTTGCTGCTGTCCTTGTCATGTTGCTTTTTTATGTAAGCCTGTGTTTTAATCAGTTCAGTGCGAATCATTGCCATCTGTTTTGCCTTTGTACCCGGAGAAGAAAAGTTGCCGGAAACAGATGGGCCAATCGTCATTGCCAGCATACTTAAAGGAACAATCGTTACAGTTTCAACCGTTACCGGTTTTGTTTTGGCGATCATTGTTTGTCCACTAACGAGTGCGCCTATACCATGCCCGGTATGAATCGTGGTTACGCCATTTTCTCTTAAAACTTTTACAAGTGCTTCATCCGGATTATACGCATCAATGGCACGTAAGTCAGGTTGTATAGGGCTTGATTTTTCAAGCTGATCCTGGTCTGTAGGAATATTAAGTGAGCCGGATATGCCAACCAATGTGCGGGCGTCAATAAGCCCTGGCGTTACTACTTTTGCAGTGTACAATTTATATCCTTCAGGAACAGCGACTGTTGCCGGGCCAACATATTCTATTTTTCCTCCCTTTACCAGCACCATGCCATCACGTATAGGTTTACCCGAAACGGTATAAATAATATCCGCCTTTACAGCGAGCTGTGCTGACGAAAACAGCGGCGCTGCAACCAGCATTGTTATATAAGTAAATAGCTTTTTCATGCTTGGATCGATTGTTATATTTCCGAATTGTTTGTTTTCTATTGCCTTGTCAGCGATGGATTATAGGTGACGGCCGATAACTACTCTTCTTCCCGATGTTCATGAAATTCGGATCTGTCTGCCGAATACACCTCAAAACCGCCAGTAAGAAAGGCTCTGTCTTTGGGAATGCTGATATCAAATCGTTTTATTCCTTCCACCCAGGTTTGTTCAAGTTTTGTATAAACGCTAAAAGGGTCGCCGCTCAAAATAACCAGGTCGGCATCTTTTCCCTTTTCAAGGGAACCCACCCGGCTTGACAGATCAAGCATTTTTGCACCGTTGATCGTAACTGCTTTAAGGGCTTCTTCGCGGCTCATACCTTCTCTTGCCATGAGTGCCGCAGATCGCAAAAACAACCTGGAATCAGTAATGCCATCATCCCTATGAAACCCTGTTAATACGCCGGCTTTTTCCAAAGCAGCACCGGTTGTTAAGGACACGTTCATGGCTTCCAGTTTGCCGCCGGGTGCATCAACGGTAATGATCGAACAGGGAAATCCTGCAGCTGCAATCTCGCTTGCTACTTTCCATCCTTCTGATACATGGTGCAGCACCATTCTAAAACCGAATTCTTTAGCCAATCGGATTGCCGTCAATACATCGTTTGCCTTATGCGTATGAAAATGCACCACACGCCTGCCATTGAGCACTTCTACCAAAGGTTCCATGCGCAGGTCTCTTTCAGGCATCTTAGAAGAATCCTTTCCGGCTTTCTCCATTTTCTTTTTATACTCAACGGCCTTTGTAAAAAGTTCTCTAATTAAAGCGGCACTCTTTGCCCTGGTGGCAGGATAACCTGCAATACCCCGCATCGGATTGGTACCATTGGCCATTTTAAGACCTCCATATAAACCTTTTTCATTTGTTATTAACAGGTCTTCGATGAGTTTGCCGTCACGCATTTTTACATAAATAGTTTGTCCGCTCATTAACATGCCGGAGCCCGACATTAAATTAATGGTTGTGATACCGCCTGCTAATGCTTTTTTAAATCCATCGCTGGTAGGGTTAACAGCATCCAATACCCTGGTGTCCGGACTAAGCGGTGAAGAGGCATCGCCACCGTCGGGGCCGCCGAGATGTGAATGGGTATCAACAAGACCGGGCATAATCATTTTACCAGAAACGTCCCTTATTTCAGCATCGGAAGGTATGTTGGTGGTTTGTGCAGTACCAACACTGATGATTCTTCCTTTATGTACGACAAGGACCCCATTTTGAATGGGTGCGCCGGTAATGGGATAGATGAGCGCTCCTTTAAAAACAATGGGCTTTTCCTGGGCTATTACACTGACTGAAAAAAACCAGCAGATAATCAATAAAATTTTTGTTCGCATAAAGAAAGTTAATGATCGGATTTTTAATCAAAGATGTTTAATACTGCAACCAGCCTTTGGCAGATCCAAAATTCTATCCTCAATTTACGGGATCGTTTCAAAAGTTGAACGTAATTAAGGCTCACTGTGCATTTTTTATCTACTTAATATCTCTAAATAAAAAGGATGGAAGCTTGTTCCAAAAACATCATGCCCGATATAATTGTTTATTTCCTCGCCGATATCATTTAAAATATCCAAATCGAAAAAGGGTTTATCAAAACTTATAAATCAAAATTCCCCGGCTTCTTACTCCTTACATATACAATAATTTTGCATGTAGGCACGTTTTGTCAAGAGTAAAATCCAGACAAAACAAATTTATGAACAATCAAAGCAGCACAGCACATACGCACCCCTTAATACAGCTCGTTAAGAATTTCATTAATAAGCTTCGCCAGAATCCCGAAGTGTATCCAATAAAATATTACAAGAAGGGGCAGCGTTTCCGCAGAAATTGGAAATCGCCCATGGTGAAATAGCAGTTTTAGTGCGGAAATTACTATTTCGCTAATTCAGCAAAAGCACTCTTGATACAGACTTTGCGAGTTTGTACTTTTGAAATACCGTTAAATCCAAATTTTATGAAAAGAAATGAACCACAAAATGTTACTGTTATGTCATCTGTAGTAAAAGCCTTATCGGCTGCTTTAAACAGCTTGTTTTTCTCAAATAACAACAGGGAATTTGAGCGCTTAAAAAACTTTATAACTTCTTAAAATTGCAGCTTACCTCAACTGCTTAATTCCCTTACGCTCATGCGAAGGGAATTTTTATTTAGCTAAACAGGTATTCCACATCTGATTTGCTCAGAGCCTTTACAAAACTGCTGTCATCGGCAATCAGTTCTTTTGCCAATGTTTTTTTACGTTCCTGCAGCTGAAGAATCTTGTCTTCAATGGTATCAATACAGATCATGCGGTAAGCGAAAATATTTTTGGTTTGCCCGATACGGTGCGTTCGGTCGATGGCCTGTTGTTCCACAGCCGGGTTCCACCATGGATCAACTATATATACATAATCTGCTGCGGTAAGGTTTAAACCTACTCCACCTGCTTTAAGAGAGATCAAAAATACCCTGCAATCATCATTGTTCTGGAAATTCTGAATTGCTTTTTCACGATCTATCGGTGAAGTGCTTCCGTCAAAATATTCGAACTGGATATTTTGTTCGGTGAGCTTTGCTTTAATAAGTGCCAGCATTCCCAGAAATTGTGAGAAGATCAGGGCTTTGTGTTCACCGATGTTCTCTTCAATTTCTCTCGACAGTTCATCTAGTTTTATTGAATGATTGGGATATTTTTCTTCTTCATTTAATATGTAAGGACTGTCGCATATCTGCCGCAGTTTCATTAATCCCTGTAAAATAGTCAGTTGCGATTTATCAATTCCCTGCTGGTCAATTGTTCCCAATATCTTGTCGCGGTAGCTGTTCCTGTATGCATCATAAATCTTGCGCTGTTCTTTTTCCATTTCACAAAACAGGATGGTTTCTGTTTTCTCCGGAAGGTCTTTTGCTACCTGCTCCTTTGTACGACGTAAAATAAAAGGATATAATAATTTGCGGAGGTGGTCCTTTTGTTCCTGCTCCCCGAATTTATCTATGGGCGTTGCAAATTCGTTTCTAAAGAATTCCATGCTGCCGAGTAACCCGGGATTTAGAAAGTTCATCTGCGCAAAAATATCAAATGTGTTGTTTTGAAGAGGTGTACCGCTCATGCATACCCGATTTTTTGCAGTAAGCAAGGAAGCCGCCTTGGTAACTTTTGATGCAGGGTTTTTAATGGCCTGGCTCTCGTCCAATACAACGTAATCAAACAGTATCTTCAGTAACATGTGAATGTCACTGCGGAGTGTACCATACGTTGTAATAATGATATTGTGCTTTTGTAACTCTTCGGGATCCCTTGTGCGGTTATTGCCATGATGTATATGGTAAGTAAGTTCGGGCGTAAACTTCTTTACCTCATTCTGCCAGTTGTAAATAAGGGTTGTGGGACAAACAACAATTGCTTTCAGGCCTCCGTATGTTGTTTTGTAATAATCCAGCATTGTTAATGCCTGAACGGTTTTACCCAAACCCTTGACGTCTGCCAGGATACCGCCCCAGCCAACATCATTGAGATAACTAAGCCATTGGTAACCTGCAACCTGGTAAGGTCTCAAAATGGGCTGTAACGAAACAGGCGCCGGGATCTCCGGGATATTTTTAAATTCCCGCAGTCTTTCAAATTTCTCATCAAGTGCAAAACTCAGTTCTGTTTCATCGCGGTTTTCATACAATTCATCAATTACACTCATGTGATATTTCGACAAACGCAAGCGGTCACTTTTCCCGTCACCTACTTTAAAAAGCAGTGCATATCGCTTCAGCCATTCGTCGGGTAAAATCCCCAATGTGCCATCGCCAAGCTGAACAAATGACTGTTTACCGGCGAGCGCTTTCTTTATATCAGCAATGCCTACCCGCTGTTCTCCAAATTCAATTTCTACTTTGGCATCAAACCAATCAAGACCGCTGCTTACATGAATGTGTGTATTTGGCCTCGCTGTGTTAAACCTGAAATTCCTTAGTGCTTCAAAACCATACACGGGCACTTTCATTTCCTTCATGGCATCCACAAAAAGGAAGAACCAGTTATTACGCAAAACATCAGCCCCTCTTAAAACAAGGCCGTTGGTCTCACCCTGTCGCACAAACATGGAGTGCAGGCTTTCAAGTTTTGTTATAAATGTATTTTCTGCATCTTTATTGCGGTGAATAATGAGTATTTTATCTCCGTCGGGTATCGTAATCGTTAATTGGTCGGATGATTTGGTATCAAATCCATTGTAAGAAAAAATTGGCTGAAATACAAGATAGTCGCCTTTTTCAAGCAGTTGCAATTTTACTTCGGGTACACCGTTTTTAATCTCTTTCACAAGGCTTTTATCAAACTCCACATGGTATTCCTTTGTTAATGGCAGGATCAGCTTTTGCATCTTTTCGGCCCAGTTAGACTTGCTGAGTTTGACATTTCCTTGCTTGACAAATTTTTCTGCCTGCAATACATCTTCAGGCTTTTGCCACAGGTACAAAACTTTTTCATATAAAAAAACCAGGCTACTGGCACATTCATTTTTACTGAACGGCACAATTTCGCCATTTAATTTTAATGAACAGGCAATCTCAAAATGATCATTTACTGCGAGTACTTTAAATATAGGT
This sequence comes from Ferruginibacter sp., assembly GCA_014377385.1. GTDB lineage: Bacteria > Bacteroidota > Bacteroidia > Chitinophagales > Chitinophagaceae > Ferruginibacter. The sequence goes on from JACMPR010000378.1 coordinate 19,732, forward strand.
GCGATGAGCTGGTCACTCAGTTCTATCCCAACCAGATTAACAGTTTTAAAAGGCTTGCTTTCGGGTAAATAGTAAACGAAATTATTTTGTGCCTGCTCTTCAAATACTTTCTTGAGCTTAGGTTGAAGGTATTCTGTAATAAGTGATTTTGTTTCCTCCGGAAGATCATCCCCATCTGTGTGAATGATGTTTTCCCAAATACCACTAAATGGGGAATTGCGGTTGAGGTATTTGTTTATTTCAGAATCCTGCAACTTTCTAACTTGTTGAAACAATAGCTTATCATCTTCGCTAAAGAGATCTGTATTTACAAACTTGGTAAGATCGAGGGCTTCTGTTTTATTGATATATTTTTTTAATGTTTCGTCGGCATCGCCCTGGATCGCTTCAATGGTAAAACCCGGGTATGTTTTCGCATTAAAATTGAAAACCACACCCAGTCTTTTAAGTGCAGGTTCTTCTACTATTATTTCTTCAGAAGTCTGCGCTGTTGCGGTTACTGAGAATGCTGGCCTTAACGTTGTTTCTGAAGAAGAGGATGAACCGGCGGCCACTCTCTTAATACTTGCATCCAGCAGTTTTAAAAATGGCTTACCGTCTTTATAAGTGAATTCAAATTTTCCAGTTATATCGTCCTTAAGGCTGTACCCATATATCTGCAGCAATTTATTTTTTTCCTTATCCCAGTTGCGGATCGTCTCAAAATAGTTTGGACCAAAAGCATTCAATAACTGGAGAAACAGCAATACTTTATGCTCGCAAAGCGGGTGCATTGATTCACTGCACAGACAAGACGTATCAAAATTACGTTCTTCATTTTTTTGAATAACAAGCGGAAATGTTTGACCATTGTAAACTAGTTCCGCTTCCACCCGTTCATCTTCTGCTTTTAAAATAGTTGCTTTCACCGTCCGATGCATGTTATCTGCTTCGTCATAAGTGGCTGGGGAGGAAAGCATCTTGATCGTTTTGAGATCGATGTGCTTCATTTTAGCAACGGTATGGTATTGATTGTACTGGATATTAGTGCCTCCCAGCATGTTCTTATCAACCATATCCTGCAACCGGAAAAGTGCGGCAGCCTGATGCCGGCAAATATCCCCAAGGTTATATGGGCACCCGCAGCGGAGCGTCATTAACTTGGCATCGGCATATTTCTGGATATACACTTTATAAAAAGTACTATAGCTATCGTCCTTTACGCGAAATACAATTCCGCCCATCAGTTCGTCGTGTTCCACCAATTCTACAAATCCCATTGCATGGATTTTCTTTCCACGCCGGATCACTTCATCGGTACCATTATTATAGATATGCTTTATTATGTGTGGTAATGCCAAACTTAAGGTCCTTTTTTAATTAATAATGATTATTAATTGCATCTAAGCTTTGCTGTGGGTAAATGTCCGTTCAGAAAAGATCAATTTGCAAAATTAATGGAAAATAACTGAGGAGAGGAAACGTTTGTGAGGTTATTAATGAAAATTACCAACTCATGATCAGATTTAAATACGCCGATCTTTAAAAGAAATGTAAAAAACCTGCGATTCACTCCATTTTTGTACCAGGACTAAAAGCAAGATTTTATGTAAAGGTTTAAGAACGCAAACAGTTTTGGCAATATACCGGTACTAAATAATGCCGGGCTTTTTAATCAGTTTGCCATCGGTGTAAAAAGGCAACACATTCGATGTATTGGGTGTAAGGCAAAACATAATGTCCTTCTCCAATCCAAAAGACGACAATCTTTTATAATGAGAGGCTTCCTTTTCTTTCATAAATTCAAACAGGTCGGATGATGCATTTGTGAACATTGTTTCAGCTATTTGGGAGGCGTCACAATTTATAGTAAACTGTTCTTTCACTTTCTTAATAACAGCTCCTGCAAATAAACTGTCTTCAATATTCACCCTGTCTTTCCAGGCGGCGCAGGCAAGTACCACCGGTTTGTTCTTTTTTATTAAATAATCGCATACCGTATCGAGGTTGCAGAATGATCCAATGATGATTTCTTTGGCACCCCTATCAAGTGCCATGTGCAATAATTTGGTTCCGTTTGTGGTAGTGAGTACCAATGTTTTTCCTGCTACAAATGATTCCGGGTATTCAAATGGCGAATTGCCATACTGCAATCCTTCGGCGATCTGGCCATCCCGTTCACCTGCGGTGATGGCAGCAATCTGTTTTCCGATCCGGATACATTCAGCCACGCTATCAACCGGTATAATTGATTTTGCACCGTTCTTTAACGCGGTGGTAATAGTAGACGTTGCCCGCAGGATATCGATGATTACCACGATACTGTCGCTGACGTCGTATAAATGCAACAACGCCGGTGAAAGGCAGGTATATAGTTGGGGTTTCTTCTTATCCATTTTTATCCGTTAAAATAGTTTTCCATTTGTCTGTTTCTGCGTAGTCCCTGATTATTTTACAACGCTCCAATAAAAGTGTTGTGATGTAACGTTTTAAAAACAGGCGTGTAACGATCGTACCCAATAATCCGAATGGCGATTCAAGGATGACCCTATCTTTCATTTCTGTTTTGCCTTTTACTAATTTAAAAAAATGATCGTGTTCAAATTTTTTAAAATCGCCGTTTTGCATTTCATCTCTAAAATAAAATGGCGGATCAAAGGCCGTTATTTTTGAAGTAAATCTTCTTTGTTTAAATAAATGGAAGGCCTGCCATGTAACTGTTTCACCTAATCCAATTAATCCTCCTGTTACACCTTCTACTGCCTTTTCATTTGTTCTGCCTGTAGATATGATGTGCAACTCAATACTCCTGCTAAGATCGAAAACGCGTTGCAGCGGGGCGTCCACCAGGCTTGTTAAAGAAATTACTGCCATAAGACTTCGATTATGCGAAAGGGATTTTTACTACCTGGGCTTTCAAAAGCGTGGTCCGCACCTTAATAAATATTTCATTTCCGATACCTGCATATTTCGAATCTACATATCCCAAACCGATCGCTTTCCCGAGTGAAGGGGATTGTGTTCCGGAAGTAACCCTGCCAATTACTCCACCATCAAAATCCTTTATCTCGTAGTCATGCCGGGCTATTCCTTTTTCAATCATTTCAAAACCAACAAGTTTTTGCCTGGGGCCGGTTGCTTTTTGCTTTTCAAAAATATTACGGGAGATAAAATCTTTGCTGAATTTTGTGATCCAGCCAAGACCAGCTTCCATTGGAGAAGTAGTGTCGTCAATGTCATTGCCATACAAACAGTATCCCATTTCCAAACGCAGTGTATCCCTTGCACCCAGTCCTATGGGCTTTATGCCCTGTGCAGCACCTGCAGCAAATATTGCGTCCCATATTTTGTTTCCTGCATCCTCCTTATCTTCAAAGTAGATCTCAACTCCCCCGGCGCCTGTGTACCCTGTCGCGCTAATGAGTACATTATTTACGCCTGCAAATTTTCCTTTCTCAAAAGTGTAATACTTTAAATTCAGTATATCTATCTCCGTTAGTTTCTGCAGGATCTTTGTAGCGTTAGGCCCCTGAATAGCAAGCAGGCAGGTTTTATCAGAGATATTTTCCATGTCTGCATTATTGATGTTTTGATTGCTGATCCATTTCCAGTCTTTATCAATATTACCGGCATTTACTACCAGCATGTAAATGTTGTTTTCTTCCAGGCAATAAACCAGCAGGTCATCAACAATACCGCCCTCATTGTTTGGTAAACAACTATACTGCGCTTTTCCTGCGGTAAGTTTTGAGGCGTCGTTGGTTGTAACGCGTTGTATAAGCTCAAGGGCATGGGGGCCTTTTACCATGAATTCTCCCATATGACTGACATCAAAAACGCCGGCATTGTTTCTTACGGCAGCGTGCTCGTCGTTGATGCCGGTATAAGAAATGGGCATATTAAACCCTGCGAATTCCGCCATTTTTGCTCCGAGTGCCTGGTGTTTTTCTGTAAAAGGAGTACTTTTCATTTTTAAAAATTTAGTCCGCAAATGTAAATTAAAATCGCCGCAGAAATATATTATTATGGGCAGACCTAAGGAAGCTGTATATAAAAAAATTTATGAAATCACCTCGAAAAGGTTATAACTTAAAATGCTCTTCTCATCGTAAGTTTCAATGGAAAGTAACGGTTCTAAACTCATTCATACTCCAGTGCCGTTTTATTTTTTCCAGGAGCATTTTCACAGGATTATAGTTATTTTTTGAAACAAACTTTTGAACCGCACTACAGCTGTTAAGGTAACCCGCCAGCATTGTTTTATTCAAATCTGCTTTTATAAAAAAATCCGGTGACACGATTTGCAGGAATGGAAAAGATATGCTGGTGTAGCCGTCGTCAACATTACGGCGTTCTTCGTTTCGGTAAAACTGCAAGGTTTAAAAGTAAAAATGACCGGTTAATTCATCTGTTACAGCATCGATCTTTAAAAGATTATATGTAAAGGCCGCAATTAAAGCGCTTCTTTTTGATATTTGCCTCATTTCGTCATAAAGTTTTTCAAGATTGAACCAGTCCGGTGCTTGTGAAATAGTAACCAGATCGGCAGACTTATTATCCAGGAAGGTTTGCTTTGCAGGTTCTGCGGCGTAAATGATATTGGTAAGCTCCAATGCATTGTCTAGCTGTTCACTACCGATAGCTGTTGCATATACTTTTTTAAAAATAGGGAGAAAGTGCAATTGCCATTTGTCCATTACCGGTACCACAGTCCCAGGCAGCTCATTTTATTTAACTGGCGCATTTATAAGTTTAAATAATTCGGGCGGATAATGTGGTCTGTACCTTTCGTAAGCTCTTGCAAGGGCAGAAAAATTATCTTTCATGGTTAAAATTAATAAATGATGTGGTGCTGTTTTGAAATCATTTTTGTAACGGTACTCCTTTTAAGGGCAAAAAGAATCCCGCCTATAAGGGCGGGATCTTTGGCTTCAATTTACTTCAACTCAACTATTGAAACGCGTTTAATTCAATATCAGTAGCGGATTGTAGCCCGGCAGGCTGTAAGAAATGGGCTGATCAGACAGATCATTAGAAACCTTACCACCTGTTTTTACTTCCTGTGTCGTTGATGGAATCTTTTCTTTCAGAGAAGAGTCGTTTTTTTGCAGCTGCAGACGCGCTGGCTTTTGATCTTTTGTAGAATCACGTGGCATAACTTGCTTGCTGTTATATCGATAATTATCGTCGTTTCTATTACCCCCATTACTGTCTGTTCTTTTTGAGTCTATGTTTTCTTCGTCGTTGTCATTAACTGCGTGCTTCCATTCATCAGCAGGTTTTCCCTTTAGGTCATACAATCCATCTGCTTTCATTATGTAATCCACGTTATGATCCCAGCCACTTTCCACGTCTTCAAAATCTATATTCCAGTCGTTGTCATTCCAGGGACCAAAACTAACATTGCCACCACCCCATCCGACATTTCTATCTACCCGTATTTGTTTTCCAACTGGTACAAAAATGGTTAGTACTACGCGTTGGTTGCGAAACTTATCCTTTCTTGTGATCGGAAGTCCTTTATCAATAACAAGTAATGAATCTTTTTGAAACGCATTAAATGTAATCAAACCAGCAAGCGTATCTGCATAACGCCTTGTGCGCCCGTTTGCCATTTTAAGCATTGTAACCCTGAAACTGTCGTTGGGCGATTTTACAATGTGGATTGAAATATTCTGCACCATCAACGTGTCTTCGTCGAGGCGGCCGAAGGGCTCCATTTTAAACCAGCGGTTCCTGTAAAACTTTTGCTCCGGAGATACAGAAGTAATTTCAAGTTTATTTATTGAAGGATTGGCCAACATGATCTCCTCTGCATTTAATGAATTCCCTGAACGAAAATCCCTGCTAACGGATACGATTAAAGCAATAAAACAAAACAATCCAATGAGCCAAAGTGCTGTAAAAGAAAGGCGCATGGTTTTCCTGTTGCTTTTGATCTTAGCAAGCTTGCGCACGATCCAGGTAATGATGCCGATGATGGGGGTTGCAATAAAGAATATCAGGGTGCCCCAGGCGAACATATTCTGCCAGCCATCTGATAAAACAAAGGCCTTCATGGGAAACAATCCAATGGCTGCAATACCCAAACCAAATAATGCCATTACAAACGCGAAACCCAAACATCCAAGGATAAAGTAAGCAAATACTTTAAACAGTAAAACAATGATATCGCCCAACGAACGACCGCCTCTCCTGGCTACACCTCCTACTTCCGAAGTAAAATTTTTGCCTTTATCCTGTGCAAAAGCTTTGGCTTCATTGGTGAATTTTTCTGCACGTTGCTGCACGCCTTTCATTTCTTCCATCACCGAATTCTTAATGGAATTCATGTCTACTTTTTCACCTTTCATCTCCAGTTTTTCTGTTGTTGAAAATGCCTCCGGTATCACCAGCCATAAAATGATGTACACGATTAGTGCGCCCGGGCTGAATCCAACTCTTAAAAAATCAGGAAAATCACCATCACCCCAGCGACCCCACCTTGAGATAAAACTTAAGAAAGGAAGTAAGAACAATACACGCGGTATCCAGGTATTTATTCCAAAATAATTAGCGATACCACTGCAAACACCAGCAATTATTTTATTATCGCTGTCGCGGTATAATTTTTTCTTTACACTTCCGATAACAGTAGATGCGGTACTTGGCACGGCTACCCACAGCACCAGGTAAGTGATAAGTCCGAAACCGAATGAAATACCCAACACAACAAAAATGATTCGCACCACCACTACATCTATCCCAAAATAATTGGCTAATCCGCTACATACGCCGCCAATCACCTTGTCATTCTCATTTCTGAATAAGCGCCTGTTGGTTCCGGTTGAACCAAATGCCGGAGTAGAAGATGCGCTGAAAGCACCTGCTGCTGCTTTTGCCTTTTCCGCGGCGCCAGGCATGCTTTCCTCTGTTTCAAAATCTTCGGGGCGGCCCATACTGCGGATAATCGCATCTACGTCATCCTCTGTAATGCAGGTCGATCCGTTCTTTAAGCGTTCCTGGAAAAGTTCACCAATCCTGCTTTCTATATCATTGATAATTTCTTCTTTGCCTTCTTCATTTGCGAAATAACGGGTAAGGCTTTCTGTGTAACTTTTAAGTATTTCAAAAGCAGTAACTTCTATGGGCACTACACGCCCGTGAAAGTTGATATTTATTACTTGTTTCATGACGAAATAATTAGTTTTTTTGTCATGCTTCGATCCGGTGGACCTTAATCATGACTTGAAATTTTGTTTTTCTAGTTGAGTGTTGTCAAAAAAACATGGCTATACTTTTATTGACAATGAAGATTTATTTATCTGGTTTCTTTTGCTGTTAATGCCTGCACCGCGTTGGCGAGTTCATTCCAGGTAGATTCCAGTTCCTTATAAAATTCTGCGCCTTTATCCGTGAGGCAGAAATATTTGCGGGGAGGACCACTGTTGCTCTCTACCCAGCGGTATGTTAAAAATTCTGCATTTTTAAGCCTCGTGAGCAAAGGATAGAGCGTTCCTTCAAAAATATTAAGGTTGGCTGCTTTCATCTTATCAATGATATCTGATGGATAAGCCTCGCCTTGTTTTATTACAGAAAGGATGCAGAACTCTAACACTCCTTTGCGCATCTGGCTTGCTGTGTTGTCGATATTCATGGCTTTACTTTTTAAAATTCATGGCTATACTTTATCAGGATTGGTTTAAGATTTTGTCCGGAACAAAGACTAATTTTCATCTTGATAACACAAAGATATAAAATATTTAGTACTATGCAACACATAATACCATTTATTTTAAGGTAGTAGGTTTTAAACAAGGGAAGCTTCCGCTGCAAATCTTTATTGACATTGACTTTGGGGAATTTAGTGCAACAAATATTTTATTTTTTTTAGGCTGGACGGTAATTTTAAGAAGATAAATGGTTATGAAATTAGGATGAATTAGCCTGGATTATGAGAATGTGCTGATCATATCAGGTTATAAATAGATGTTGGGGCTGTCTCCATTGTTAATATAAATGTAAGACGTCCGTTTTTATCAGGGGGAATGTAACGCTTAACGATTAGCAAAGTCCTAACCGTACTTAAACTTTATAGAATGAAAAGATTAATACCTTTCATACTTGCTCTGGCAGTTTTATCATCTTGCGGCAGCAGTAAAAATTACCTGGAAAGATCCGATGCTGATAAAGCATTACAGGATGCCGTTAAAAAACTTAATAAAAATAACTCTGATGAAAATGCCAGCCAGGCATTACCGGTTTTGTATCGGGCCATCACAGAAAATCACCTCGCAAAAATTAAGTCCTTTGAAACCTCGGAAGAGCTAAACCGGTGGGATAAAATAATAAATGAATACGAATATTTACAAAACGCCTATGAAGCGATAGTTAACTCTTCTGCTTCTTTCAAACTTGTTGATCCAAAAAGTTACAGCACAGCACTCCTTGAAACAAAACAGGCAGCAGCCGAAGCATATTATGTTTATGCAAATAGTTTTTATGATCAGCCGGGAAGGGAAAACGCAAAAAAAGCTTATACGAATTTCAAGAAATCCGAGAGATATATTCCTGGCTATAAGGATGCAAAATTAAATATGGACCGGGCTTATGAACAGGGCATTGTAAATGTGGTGATAAACCCGGTAGAAGACAATTCCTTTTTCTTCAACAGCGGATGGGGAAACTCCGGCTATAATTACAGCAACGAATATTTTCAGCAAACACTGGTAAGGGAATTAGGAAACAACAGCAACCGTTACCCGGCGAGGTTTTATACAGACTGGCAAGCAAGAAGAGATAATATAAAACCAGATTGGGTGATTGATCTTCGCCTGGCAAATATGAATATCCCATATCCACTTACCAACAGTTATTCCCGAAACGTAAATGCACAGATTCAAACAGGCACCGATACTTCTGGAAAAGCGATTTACAATACAGTTTATGCTACGTTGAATGTTACCAGGATGAGTTTTACCGCCAGAGCAGATATGGAAGTAAATATAAAGGACATTGCAACTGGTAAAAACGTCAGTTACCGGTCTTTCAGAGATGACTACAGGTGGGAGCAGGAAAAAGGAAGTTACACTGGTGACAGTCGTGCTTTATCAAACCGTGACTGGCAGTTGATAAATAACAGCAGTTATTATGCTCCCCGAAAAGAAGATGTATTAAATGAACTTTACAGAAAAATTTATCCGCAAGTGAAAAATAATATCAGTTATGCGGTTGATTGGTAAGCACTTACTTTCTTGCTGGAAAAAATACAACAACGGAAGCAATAGAGCTGGTTAGAATACAAGGTTGATTGAGTGAAAACGCATTTCCTGAGGGCGTTTTGTTGAAATAAAAATACAATTACTTCAGCAAAATAACTTTGCGGAGCAATTGCAAGAAATTAATAAAATGCCTGGGAACAGTATGCCTGGTTGAGTAAAATATACGATTCAACGGAAATTTAGGCGAATGAAGGAGCTTCCAAAAAAAATGGGGAGCAGGCGAATAGGTTTAAAGAAATAGTTATTTAAAAAACTGCTGCTATCTAAACAACACATACACCGCCCAGCTCATAAAATAAGCCAGTCCCGTCATGTACAGCAGTTGAATAATGGGCCATTTCCAGCTACGTGTTTCTCGTTTCACTACCGCGATGGTACTCATACACTGCATGGCCAGCACATAAAAAACAAGCAGGGAAAGTCCCGTGGCCAGTGTGTAAACCTTGGTACCATCCTGCCTTAAAGCCATACTCATTTTCTGACGAAGGGTTGAATTGTTCTCATCTATATCTTCCCCAACACTGTATAAAGTTGCCATGGTGCCCACAAAAACTTCCCGTGCAGCAAATGATGTCACCAATGCGATGCCTATTTTCCAGTCATACCCCAGCGGTGTGATCACGGGCTCAATTGCTTTTCCTATTGTGCCTGCGAAAGAAGCCTGCAGTAAAGCAGCCTTTTTCATTTTTATTAATTGAAGTTTTTTTGTTGTATCCTGCTGAATCATCGCATCATACTGCCGCGATACGGCCTTCATTTTTTGTGGTGGGCCATAGCTGCTGAGTGCCCATAATAAGAGGCTAATTACCATGATCACTTTACCTGCTTCAAACACAAATATTTTTGCTTTTTCAATCATAGTATAAAGCACATTCTTCCATCGGGGGCTCCGGTAAACTGGTAATTCCAGAATAAAATAACTTCGTTCAGTTGATTTTATAAACCATTTCATCACCCAGGCTACTACCAGTGCCATCACTGTACCTAACAGGTATAAACCCATCATAACCAGGCCCTGCAGGCTTAAAAAACCAACATATAATTTAGAGGGTATAACAAGTGCAATTAAAATGGTATACACGGGCAACCTGGCACTACAGCTCATCAATGGAGTGATCATGATGGTGAGCAACCGCTCTTTTTTATTTTCAATATTTCGGGCGCTCATGATAGCTGGCACAGCACAAGCCAACCCACTAATCATGGGCATCACACTTTTTCCGTTCAGCCCAACTTTTCGCATAAGCTTGTCCGTCAAAAAACTGATCCTTGCCATATACCCCGTATCTTCCAGCAAGGTTATCAATCCAAAAAGGATCATGATCTGTGGCACAAAAAGCATGATGCCACTCAATCCTGCTACAAAACCATTTATCAGGAGGTCGCTGAACCAGCCGCTGGATAATGAGTTTGACAACCATCCCGCCAAAGCACCAAAACTCCATTCAATGGCATCCATCGGATACTTAGCTACCCAAAATATGCTTTGGAACAGGATAAATAAAACCAGCAGCAGAATCAGGTAACCCCAGGTGCGGTGAAGAAGCAGATTATCTAATTTTTCTGTAAAGAGGGTTTTCTGCAAAGGATCGTTTTCAATAACCGTTTGCTGCATGATGTGTTTTATACGACCATACCGCTGCATGATTTCCTCCGCCTGGATCCTGGTTGGATTGAATTGATGGCGCTTCTCTATATCTTCAATTTCTATTTGTAGCGAAGCGGCCAGGATAAAATGTTCGTGGTTTATCAGATAATGAATTGATGTATAATTACTGATATTAGGGAACAGTTGTTTTACTGCACCCGTAGCCGCGGGCGCCAGGGATTCAGCATCAATAAAATCTCTTACCGGAATCTGCTGGAGGTTTTCTGCAGATAATTCAAGCGCCTTTTTTAAGGCACCTATCCCTTTATTTTTCCTGGGATTAACTGTTACAATTGGTACACCCAATTCCCTTTCCAGTCCGGGTATATCTATCTGTGTTCCCTTTTGCTTCGCAAGGTCCATCATTGTGAAAGCTACAACAACAGGAATCTTCAGATCAATTATCTGTGAACAGAATAATAAATTGCGTTTAAGATTACTGGCATCTGCTACCAGTAGGATCATGTCGGGCTTTACCGTGTCATCCTGTTGCAACAATACTTTATAGGAAACCCATTCGTCTGCCCGTTTTGGATAAAGGCTGTAAGTGCCCGGCAGGTCAATAAAGTTGGCAGTAAGGTTTTCAGAGATCCTGCTGATACCGGTTTTTTTATCGACTGTAACACCCGGAAAATTTCCTACTTTTTGATTGAGCCCGGTAAGTACATTAAAAAGAGAGCTTTTACCGCTATTGGGATTTCCTACTAATGCTATATTTATTCTTTTGCTCACCGATGTATATAACAATTTTTTGGGTATTTGCAAAAATAGCCTAAGCGGGATTCAATTCTTTACGAATTAAAGAAAGATACATGCCGTATCGGGAACATAAAATATTGCTTTAACATAGATGGTTGTTTAACTTTGCCGTCGATAATTTTAATTAAATGAAATATATCTCACTGCTATTTGTGTTATTTGCCCGGTCCCTATTTGCACAAGTGCCCGACAAAGACGATAGTAAAACACTGGAAGAAATAAAAAAAATAGTGCGTTACCTGGCAGCTGATAAACTGGAAGGACGACGTACGGGCACCGCTGGCGAAAAGCTGGCTTATGAATTTATTACGGATAAGTTCAAGAGCGCAGGTTTAACAACGGTAGGATTGAATAGAAGTTTTATCCAGGAATTTGAAGTAAAAGACGGACGGGAAATAAAACAAGAAACTGTTTTGTATGTACACGGTAAGCCTGCAAAAATTAATGTAGATTATTTTCCATTGGCATTTTCAGGAAATATTACTGCTTTAAAGTTTTCGGATGAGTCACAGAGCGGATTAACATATTACGATCTTCACGATGTACTGGAAATTAACAAGACCAATCCACATTTTGATCTGAAAGAAAATATTTATACCGCGGCTAAAAAAGCAGAAACTGATAGAGGAACTCTTTTTGTGATCTATAATTCCTCGAACATTAAAGATGACTTCAGGTTCGATGCAAAAGACAAGAGTGAGCGTTTAAAAATTCCGGTTATTTTCATCACAGATAAATCAACTTTTACCGGCGGAGGAATTTTAACCATTGACATCGCAGAAAAAATAAAGTACGGACACAATGTGGTTGGGTACATTGATAACAATGCGGCTTCAACAATAATATTAGGTGCACATTATGATCATCTTGGTTATGGAGAAGATCATAATTCTTTATACAGTGGCAGCACGCCCATGATACACAATGGTGCTGATGACAATGCCAGCGGCGTATCTGCCTTAATTTTATTGGGCAAATGGCTGAAAAATTCCGTTTTAAAAAAATATAATTATGCCTTCGTTGCTTTTTCCGGCGAAGAACTGGGCCTGTATGGTTCCAAATATTTTACAGAGCACAGCCCGATTGACTTTAAAACGGTGAACTATATGCTCAATATGGATATGGTGGGCAGGCTAAATGATAGCACACATGCAATAACTATCGGAGGCTATGGTACATCTCCCACCTGGGGAGCACTGATAAAAAAAGACGATGATTATTTTAAATTGAAACTAGACAGCAGCGGCACCGGCCCAAGTGACCATACCTCTTTCTACAAAAAAGAGATTCCGGTACTTTTTTTCTTTACGGGCGCACACAGTGATTATCATAAACCAACGGACGATGCTGATAAGATAAATTTTGCAGGCGAACTGGCAATTATAAAATACATCTGGAAACTATTAATCGCCACCGATCAAACGGGGAAATTGTCTTTTACAAAAACAAGAGATGCGACGATCGGCAGAAGCAGCTTCAGGGTTACTTTAGGTATTATGCCGGATTATTCTTTCGACGGTAATGGCGTAAGAGTGGATGGCGTAAGTGAAAACAGGCCAGCCCAGAAAGCTGGTATTAAAACAGGCGATGTAATTTACCAGTTGGGTGAGCATCCTTTTAATGATGTGGAAACCTACATGCAAACTTTAAATAAATTTAATAAAGGGGATGCAACAAAAGTGAAATTAAAAAGGGGTACCGAAGAAATGGAAATGGAGATCGTATTTTAAAACGAATTGTTTTAACAGGAAACCGGCGGAAAAATCCTTTCCTGGTATTTTACCATTTTCCCAACTTTAATACCATTCCTTATCTTTTCAGCGGCAAGTACCAAATTATGAAATTAAAAATAGACAACGAAACCCTCGCTGAAGAATTTTTTGAATGCACTCATCTATTTGGTATTGTTGCACCGGTTAAGGATTACCAGTTTACCTGGCATATAAACGAACGCCTGGGATTTAAATTCCGCATCAATAACGGGCTGGAAATTCAACTAAGAAAAAAGGAGCGCAATTATTTCTTTTCGATTTATGAATATGAAGTGCCGGGCTGCTGCCTGGTTCACTACCTGTACCACAATCAATATGATGGAGAGTACCTGCTGCCGGAGTTTAAACACCTGGATTTTTTATGGCTGGTGAAAGGAGAGTCTGTCAGTATTGATGAGTTGACCCTATTACAACAATCAATTAAATTATTGCCTTCTGTTCAATTAGTAAATGAAATGACGCATGAGAAAATTAAGAACAAGCAGCACCTGATCTTTTAAAGATTTTAATTAAATTCAGCACAACAAGCTGTGTGCATTTACTAACAACATTTCAGATCTTTACCTCTATCAGTTTTTCTTTCTTCTCTGTAAATCTTCCTACGGGCTCTATAAAATTGCTCAACCCTTTTAAAGTTAGTAATTTTTGTATATCATCTACAGCTGAAGCTTTGACACTAAAAAGCAAGCCACCGTTCGTTTGTGGATCCGGTAAAAGACTGAAAGCTTCCATCACATTTACGCCCTTTTCAAAACTAACTTTTGCGCTATAACTGTTCCAGTTTCTGAAAGTAGCGTCTGGTACGATTCTTTGCGCCAGGTATTCCTTTACACCGGCAGCTACAGGTAACTGTGAGTAATACAATTCAGCTGAAAGCCCAGCACCTTCTGCCATTTCAATCAGGTGTCCGAGTATCCCAAATCCTGTCACGTCTGTCACTGCAGTTACTTCCTGTATTTTCCCTAATGTCTCTCCCAATGTGTTCAGTGATGTCATCTGATGAATCATTTCCGAACGGTGTTCTTCCCTGAGCAATCCTCTTTTTTGTGCGGTTGATAAAATTCCGGCCCCAAGTGGTTTGGTTAAAAAAATAATATCTCCTTCGCCTGCTGTATTATTTTTTTTCAGGTGTTGAATTTCCACCAGGCCAGTAACTGCCAGACCAAATATGGGTTCTGCACTATCAATGCTATGTCCGCCAGCCAATGGAATGCCGGCTTCTGCACAAATTTTGCGTGCCCCATCCAATACCTGTTGCGCCAGGGAAGCCGGTAGTTTTTCAACCGGCCAGCCAAGTATGGCCACTGCTAATAAAGGCCTTCCGCCCATCGCATATACATCACTGATAGCATTGGCCGAAGCAATCCTTCCAAAGTCGAATGCATCATCAACAACGGGCATAAAAAAATCTGTAGTGGAAATAATAGCCTGGCCATTACCGATATCATATACAGCAGCGTCATCTTTGCTGGCATTACCTACCAGTAAATTTTTATGCTTGGGAATAGCGAGGCCCGTTTGTAAAATTACTTCCAGCACATTTGGCGCGATCTTGCAACCACATCCTGCGCCCCTGGAATATTGTGTGAGTTTTATGGATTCACCTGCTTCGATTATATTTTCTGCTGACATTATTTTTTTCTTCTTTTTAAAATGACTGCGGCGTTTCTTTGAAGGTCACCGCTAAACCTTATTTCATAAGTATCTCTTCCGTCACGCACCACTAACAGTCCCGAATTGGGCGGCAATGTACCCAGGTTTTCTGCATACATCACTAATTCAACGCTATCCATTTCAGCCGGGATATAAATAGTTTTACGGATGGCGTTTGTACTTAACCGTTGTTTTGCCATTAGAACAATCCCATTCATTAAAACACTCACCGTATCACCGTCAACCTCACCGTTATCATATAAAGAAAGTTCCAGGCTGTCGGTTTTAAAAAACATGGTTTCCTGCAGAACGTTTTTTCTGGTGAGTACTTCTGCAGCGGGTACAGCATTTTTAGCGATCGGTGACTGCGGTGCTTCTATCGCAGCTTTTGCCGTGGGTTCCTGTTTAGATTCAGCTATGGGTTTTATTTCAACCTTTTTTTTATCAGGTGCCTTTATGGCAATTTCTTTAACCCCGGATTTTGTAGCTGCCGAAGAAATTACCGCTGGAGCGGCTTTGTTTAATATTTTATCTTCTTCCTGTTTTGTGAGCGCAATTTCCTTTGCAACGAACGAAAGTTTTTCATCCAGTTTAAGCTCTTGCAAATGTGCCATCAGGTCTGAATATTTTCTGAAATCATTTTTTCTTTGCAGCTTTACATTACCGGTGGCGGGCGCAAATTGTTTTGTACGGTTGGTGCTAAAGATACCGGACAAGACTAATATACTATCCTGGAGTTGAAGTGTAAGAACATGTAGTCTTCTTACGCCTTTCGGCGGACTTTCCGGGTAATTGTACGCAATGATATCAACATCTTCAATAATTATTTTTCCGGCGGTTCTTTTGATCTTTACTTTTTTTACTACGAAATAATCTTTATCATTATACCAGGTATGGCTAAAGCCGCTCAGCTTTCCCTTTTCTTCACTTATTCCAATCTCGTATTTATAATCCTGCCGCGTACTATCATTATATAAAGTCCCTTTCCAAAGGCCGGTTATATCGATGTCATCCATAGGTTTTGACTGTGCGAATATTTGTAAAGGAAAAAAAGCGACCAGGGAAATAATTAAGCATTTGACGTGACGCATGACAGTAGTTTATCAGTGTTTGAAATGGGTTCCACCGTGGGGCAGCTAATTTTAGTAAGAAGTAGGTGCAGGTTATCTCTTTTTTGCAGGCTTTTACCATAAGATTTATCATAATATTTCAGTAATATTTCAAAGCATGCCCTGTAATTGTTTTCTATTAAGAATCCTATAGCGGTTTTCGTTTCCAATGGACCCAATCTTTTCTGTATGCGAATGATTGCATTTACAAGTTTCTGCTTTTCAATAGAGCCGTATTCAGTTGTGATGAAGTGAAGGCGTTCTTCAAACGGTATCTCTAAGAAGGAAACGGGTTTGGTTCGCATGGTTTTCCAAAAATTGTTGGGGATGTTCATCAATCCTATTCGCTGGCTTTCGTCCTCGATCCATATAGTATTTCCGCAGGTTTCTCCTTGCTGCAGTTGTTCCGACAAAAGATTTTCAAACATTTCCTGTGTTGGCTGTTTACCCATATCGCCAAAAGCAGACCCCTTGTGGTTGGCAAGTCCTTCAAGGTCTATTGTTGCCTGGCCTTTTTTTTGCATTTCCTTCAATAATCCTGTTTTACCGCTTCCTGTGTAACCCCCGATAATAACTAAGTTATATTCCTTTTCAAATTGAGCTAATACCCAATTTCGATAAGCCTTGTATCCACCCACTAAAGTATACACATCAAAACCATAAAGGTCTAATAACCATGCAACACCTGAACTACGCATCCCACCTCTCCAGCAGTGAACGAGAATAGAAGAATTTTGAATTCCATTACCATGTATACCCGTTGCGTAATTCGTAATAATCTTTTCCGCTTCGTCTACCATCTCTTTCATCTTCACGCCAAAAAAACCGAGACCCAATTTAATAGCAACCTGTTTCCCTTGTTGCTTATATGCGGTGCCTACAATTTTTCTTTCATCATCCGAAAATAAGGGAAGTGAATATGCTCCTGGAATATGCGCATGGTTGAACTCACCGGGACTACGTACATCCAATGTAGGATATCGCTTAATGAGCGCAAGAAATTCCTGTATGTTGATTTTTTTTATAGACACTATCTTTCTGAAATGTTCAGCCTTTTAGAAAAAGTAAGATATAAAAAGTAAAAGTAAAAAAACCGCCTTTAAAATAAAGGCGGTTCAAAAATATTTATATGCTTGCACCTGTTAATTACAATATCAACTCAGCTGTAATTGAAATTTATCCGTTCATTGAAGTAAGAAACTCCGCATTATCTTTTGTTCCTTTCATATTTTTCAACAAGGTATTCAGGGCTTCTTCCGGATTCATATCGGCCATGTGCTTGCGTAATACCCACATGCGCTGGAAAGTATCTTTATCAAGCAACAAATCGTCCCGGCGGGTTGAAGATGCTACAATGTCAATCGCAGGATAAATACGCCGGTTAGATAATTTACGCTCCAGCTGCAGTTCCATATTTCCTGTTCCTTTAAATTCTTCAAAAATAACTTCGTCCATTTTACTGCCGGTATCAACCAATGCGGTAGCGATGATGGTTAGCGAACCGCCATTTTCTATTTTTCGTGCTGCACCGAAAAACTGTTTTGGTTTCTGCATCGCATTTGCTTCCACACCACCGGACAATACTTTACCAGAGGATGGCGCTACGGTATTATGCGCTCTCGCTAAACGGGTAATAGAATCTAATAATATAACGACGTCGTGGCCACACTCAACCAGGCGTTTTGCTTTCTGCAAAGCAATCGTACTAACCTTCACGTGCTTTTCTGCGGGCTCGTCAAAAGTGGAAGCAATAACTTCTGCCTTTACACTTCGTTCCATATCTGTTACCTCTTCCGGCCTTTCATCTACCAGCACAATCATCAGGTAACATTCCGGGTGATTTTCTGCAATAGCATTGGCCAGTTCTTTCAGCAACATCGTTTTACCGGTTTTGGGTTGCGCTACGATCAAACCACGCTGACCTTTACCAATTGGTGTAAAGAGATCCATTATCCGGGTACTGTAATTATCCGATCTTGTTGTTAGATTTAATTTTTCGAAAGGGAATAACGGTGTCAGGTAATCAAAAGGAACACGGTCTCTTACTTCTTCCGGGCTTTTTCCATTTATCGTTTCTACTTTAAGCAAAGCAAAATATTTTTCCCCCTCTTTTGGCGGACGCACAGAACCGTAAACAGTGTCGCCCGTTTTTAGACCGAATAATTTTATTTGTGAAGGGGAAACATATATATCATCAGGCGATGAAAGATAATTGTAATCACTACTGCGTAAAAAACCATATCCATCCGGCATCATTTCTAAGACACCTTCACCCAACACAACACCGTCAAATTCAATATTAAACGCCGGTTGGTCTCTGCGTTGCTGCTGCTGGTATGAGCGGCCTTCCTTGTTTTGTGAAACAGGTTCTTCCATAGATACTTCCGGCTGCTGAATATCTTCTTCCTGGAGCATTTGAGCAATGGCTGCCGGTATAGTAGTCTGTTGATCTGTTATTGGTTGCAGGTCCTCATCTTCGTCTTCTTCAATTTCCTGTTTGTACTTTTTGGAAGGTTGTTTTTTTTCTATTTCTGCTTTTTTAGGCTTGCCCGCAGGCGTTTCCTTCTTAGGTGCTTCTGCTTTTTCCGGGGCAGCCTCTTTTTGAACAGTAGCCACGGGAGCAGCAGGGGCGTCTGTCTTCAAAATGCGTTTACGCTTTGGCTTGTCACCATCCGAGGCTTTATTGTCTGATTTCATATTGGCTTGTTTATCCAGGATGCTGATCACCAAATCCTGTTTATTGAGTTTTTTTGAATTGGGAATGTTTAGTTCTTCTGCTATATCCAGCAGTTCAGGAACGAGCAGGTCGTTCAGTTGAGATATGTCGTACATAAAATATGAGAAAATGCGTTTTTCAAAAATTCCGCTCTAAAATGAATGTAAATTGTAGTTGAAAATTTATGCTGATGGAAGAGGCTGCATGATTGAAGCAATTAGACAAGGGTTATCTTCTCAACCGATTCCAATGCAATGATACGCAGATTTTGGATAAAAAAAGATTTTTTGTGTTTGAGGCCTGCTTTTTATGATGAAAGGTATTTTAAAATTAGCAGCCGTTTATTGTATGTTTTCCCGAATTATCTAAACAAAATATGGCTGGAAGCCTACACATTTACCTGGTTAAATTATGCAACAGGGGAATAAAGATCGCCCTTTCCTCTTACCTACAATTTGTGCCGTAACACAAATGCCGATTATAACCCGTACATTTGTAACAGTTCATTTATTTCCGCGGCATTTTAAGCCAGTTTTTATTGATAATACTCCATTCCCAATAAAGCTTTTAAAGCGATCTCGTTTTTGATGATGAAGTTTTTAACTTCATTTCCGCACTCATTTTAATACCTATTTACATTGTTATTTACAGACTTAAAAATCATTGAGCCCATATTAAATGCGGTTCTAAAAGAAGGTTACACAAAACCTACCCCTATTCAACAAGGTGCCATTCCTTTTATTTTAGCAGGAAGGGACCTGTTAGGATGTGCCCAAACGGGCACCGGTAAAACAGCAGCCTTTGCGATACCGATGCTCCAGTTATTGTCAAAGCCCCACGCAGCGCATGCGGGCCAGCGACCAATTCGTGCACTCATACTTACACCAACACGTGAACTGGCCATACAGATACAGGAAAGCTTCCAGGTTTATGGCAGTGGGCTTCGTTTAAAACACCTGGTTGTATTTGGCGGAGTTAACCAGCAACCACAAACGGCAGCACTGCAAAGAGGTGTTGATATCTTAGTGGCTACACCCGGCAGGCTACTGGATCTTATGAGCCAGGGATATATCAACCTAAAAGATGTGGAAATTTTTGTGTTGGACGAAGCCGACCGTATGCTTGATATGGGATTTGTTCATGATGTAAAAAAAGTGATTACTAAATTACCCGTAAAACGCCAAACGCTTTTCTTTTCTGCTACCATGCCACAAGAAATTCAGGGCCTGGCAAATGCCATTCTTAGCAATCCCGAAAAGGTTGAAGTAACACCGGTATCATCTACAGCAGATACTATTAAACAGTCGCTGTATTTTGTTGAAAAAAATAATAAGCGTTTATTGCTTGCCGATATTTTAAAAGATAAAAGCATTGAAACGGCGTTGGTTTTTACCAGGACAAAACATGGTGCCGACAAAGTGGTTAAAGATCTTGTTCGTATCGGAATTAAAGCCGAGGCCATTCATGGTAATAAGTCCCAGAATGCCCGGCAGCGGGCGTTAACTAATTTTAAGAACCGGGACACCCGTATCCTGGTGGCAACGGATATTGCCGCAAGAGGAATTGATGTGGATGAATTAGGGCATGTGATCAATTATGAATTGCCAAATGTGCCTGAAACTTATGTTCACCGTATTGGCAGAACCGGTCGGGCTGGTTTAAGTGGTATTGCTTATTCTTTTTGTGAAGCCGAAGAGGTTTCTTATTTGAAAGACATTCAAAAACTGATTGGTAAAGAAATTCCAAGAGATATTCATCATGCTTATCATATAGATCTTTCCAATTCAAAAGTTCCGCCTCCCCCACAAGGCGGTAGGCAACAACAGGGTGGCGGCCGGCCACAAGGTAACAGGCAGCAGGGTAATAGTAATAATCGCAGGCCGAATGATAATAGTAACGGCAGCAGTAGTAGCGGTAGTTCCAGAAATAATAAGAGCGGCAGTAGCAAATCATCAGGATCAAGATCTTACAGCGGACCTAAAAATTATTAAAAATTTTAATTAATTCGATATTTGGAGGCTGAGGCACTCTTAAAAAGAATTTTAACTTCTTTGCAAATGAGAATGATTCGATTATTAGAAGTTTACCACCGCAAAATTGCGGTGGTCGAAAACCAAGCAAAGACCTAACAGGTTTTGAACCAGCGTGGGTGCAAAAATTTCACAGGCAAAAAAATTCCATACTCACTGTATGCATTTTTTTCGCGGCGAATTTTTTTGCATCTGTGTCAATAGCCCCGCAGTGTTGAGTGATCGAAGCCCGACTAGTAAGAAAAATCCACCACCGACAACACTTCGACAAGCTTAATCTGACAATTTCTTCGTTAGTAACATTTGCCAATCATCACCCCGGGCTTTCAGCTAATGACCTGGGGCTCCATAAAAAACCGCAAGTTCCGGGTAGGCAAGCTTCTTCTTCATCTCTATTTTTGTGTTATCAAATAAAAAAAATGAAAGCGCAGGATATTATAAACTATGATCGTATTGCAGAAGCGATCGGTTATATACGAACTAATTTCAAATCGCAACCCAACCTGGAAGAAGTTGCAGAGAAAGTACATTTAAGCCCTTTTCATTTTCAGAGATTGTTTACCGAATGGGCAGGAACAAGCCCCAAACAATTCTTACAGTACATCAGCATCGGGCACGCAAAAAAAATGATTAAAGAAAATCAATCAACTTTATTTGATACGGCGATCGACACGGGCTTTTCCGGCAGCAGCCGCCTCCACGATGTTTTCATTAAAATGGAAGGCATGACACCCGGCGAATATAAAAATGGCGGTTCGCTTCTTTCTATTAATTATAGTTTTTCGGAAACCCTTTTTGGAAACATCCTGGTAGCCTCTACAGAAAAAGGAATTTGCCACATTGCTTTTTTTGAAGATGATTTAGCAGCACTACAAACACTTCAGGCAATGTTTCCAAACGCAGCATTCAGGCAAAAAGCTGACTCAATTCAACAAAATGCCCTTTCCTTTTTCTCGGCTGACTGGGAAACCTTGTCCCAGCTTAAATTACATTTAAAGGGCAGCGCATTTCAAATGAAGATTTGGGAATCCCTGCTAAAAATTCCAATCGGGAAACTAGTTAGTTACGGACAGGTTGCGAGGCACATAAAGCATCCAAATGCCTCAAGAGCCGTAGGATCTGCAGTCGGACATAACCCTGTCGCATTTCTTATTCCTTGTCACCGTGTTATTAAATCATCGGGTGGTATTGGAGAATACATGTGGGGAAGCAAAAGGAAAAAAGCCATAATCGGATGGGAGGCCTCACAAACCGTGGCTGAAATTGCTACCTGAATTTCCGTTACCATCAACCATTAGACAGTTCCAGTTCTTTTTTGTGAAATATAAACAATGATGTGTTACTGCTGTTAAAACAACATAAAGATTGACCCCTTCTAAAATGCCTGAATTCGGATGAGTCACGATTAAAAAAATCTATTAAGGGGATGAACCTGTTTAGTAATCATATGGATGAAAAAATAAACCTGTTGCCAAAAGATGGAACTGTATATTATCATGGAGCTGTTTTATCTCAACCCAGGGCCAATGATTATTTTACAGCGCTGATGACAAATATCGATTGGAAAAATGACGAAGCCTTCATGTTTGGTAAACACATTATTACAAAAAGAAAAGTTGCCTGGTATGCAAGCGAGGGCTTTTCTTACACTTATTCCAATAAAACAAAACAAGCACTGCTCTGGACAAATGAATTACTGGAGCTAAAACAACTTGCAGAAGAAAAAACCGGCGCCACTTTTAATTCCTGCCTGTTAAATCTATACCATGATGGGGAGGAAGGAATGGGATGGCACAGTGATGACGAAAAAACATTGGGAAAAAATACGGCGATTGCCTCCATTACCCTGGGAGCAGAAAGAAAATTTTCCTTTAAGCACAAGCAAACACAAGAGATCGTCTCGCTATTGTTAGAAAACGGAAGTTTACTCGTTATGAAAGATGCTACACAAACCCATTGGCTGCATCGGCTACCTCCTGCAACAAAAATAAAAACCGCCCGCATAAATCTTACGTTCCGGACAATGGTTTCTTAAAGCAACGGAAAATAACAAACGGGTTTTGTGATTGATTAAAATCAATGAATCAAGGGCAATTTTTCTATCTTTGCCGACTTAATTTTTAAATTATGTTTAATAAGCGTATAAAGATAAAAACGTTACTGGATTCGGATAAAATCAACTATGATGCAACAGTCATGGGCTGGGTGCGCACTTTTCGCAACAACCAATTTATTGCGTTAAATGATGGAAGTACAAATAACAATATTCAAATAGTAGTGGCATTGGGAACATTAGATGATGTTACTCTGAAACGCATTACGACCGGGGCCTGCATAAAAGCCTTGGGTGAGGTGGTCCCGTCTTTGGGAAAAGGCCAAAAGGTAGAATTGAAAGCAACTTCAGTCGAAATATTGGGCGACAGTGATGCAGAAAAATTTCCCTTACAGCCTAAAAAACACAGCCTCGAATTTTTACGCGAGATTGCCCACATGCGTTTTCGTACCAATACTTTTGGGGCAATTTTTCGGGTGAGGCATTCCCTTGCATATGCTGTGCACAAATTTTACAACGACCGTGGTTTTGTATATATGCATACGCCCATCATTACTGCGAGTGATGCTGAAGGCGCCGGCGAAATGTTTAAAGTTACCACCTTCCCTTTAGACGGAACAGCTCCGAAACAAGAAGATGGCAGCATAAATTTTAAAGAGGATTTCTTTGGAAGAAGTACCAATTTAACCGTCAGCGGACAGCTTGAAGGTGAATTAGCGGCTATGGCTTTCAGTGAGATCTATACTTTTGGACCAACTTTTCGTGCGGAGAACAGCAACACAACCCGCCACCTGGCAGAATTCTGGATGATTGAACCTGAAGTTGCATTTAACGACCTGGAAGATAATATGGATCTTGCAGAGGATTTTATTAAGTTTATAATACGCTATGCAATTGATAACAATAAGGAGGACCTGGAATTTCTAGGGTTACGATTGGAGGAAGAAGAAAAGCAAAAGCCCCTGGGGGAACGCAGTGAAATGGGGTTAATGGAAAAATTGAATTTTGTAGTGAACAATGATTTTGAAAGATTAACGTATACCGAAGCAATAGACATTTTAAAAGAAAGCAACCATAATAAGAAAAAGAAATTTCAATACCTGATAGAGGGATGGGGTGTTGATCTTCAGAGTGAACATGAACGCTATCTTGTAGAAAAGCATTTTAAAAAACCGGTGATTCTTACCAACTATCCAAAGGAAATAAAGGCATTTTACATGCGTCAGAATGATGATGGGAAAACCGTGGCTGCAATGGATATCCTGGCGCCCGGCATCGGCGAGATCGTAGGTGGCTCGCAAAGGGAAGAACGCATGGATAAGCTGTTGGAAAGAATGAAAGAAATGAACATTCCTGCAGAGGAGCTGGATTGGTACCTGGATACAAGAAGATTCGGCGCCTGCCCGCACGCTGGTTTCGGCCTGGGTTTTGAAAGACTGGTGCTTTTTGTAACCGGGATGACAAATATCCGGGATGTAATACCTTTTCCCCGGTATCCTAAAAGCGCCTCCTTTTAAATTTTTACACCGCAGTTAACCTGCGGTTTTTTTTATTGGTTTACTATTTGGATATTTATAACAACTTCCACGTAATAAGAAATTATGGACACGACAAGAAAATACCTCGATTATATTTTGAATCCGCTTGATCTTTTGCGTACCAAAAAAGTATTGCAGGTAAATCCAACGATTGCACCGTTGCGGGAAGAGCCGGAAGAAATAAAGATCATTGTGTATGAATTTGACAGCAATTCGGCAAAGTGCGTTGAGTTAAAAACAGTAGAAGCGTGTTTCGCTTTTCTTAATACGCCGTCCAACAGCTGGATCAATATAGATGGTTTAAGAAAAGATGATGTAGAAAAAGTCTGCAACCATTTTGGAATTCACCAGCTGAATATGGAAGACATATTGAGTATTGGCCAGCGACCAAAAATGGATGACATTAACGGCATTGTTTATTGCTTGTTGTATATGTTATATTTTAATGAAAAGCAATCCACTGTGGAAGCTGAACAAATAAGTATCATCCTTGGAAAAAACTTCGTAGTCAGTTTCCAGGAAGATGCTACCAGGGATGTATTCGATGGCCTCCGCGATAAACTGAAAATAGGCGGTAGTAAAGTAAGGCAGAACGGAGCTGATTTTCTGTTTTATTCTTTGATAGACCTGATAGTAGATAAATTTTTTATCGTGATGGAAAAGCTTGGCGAAAAGGTTGAATTGCTGGAAGAAGATATTATGAGAAACCCATCGAAGAAAACTTTGGTAAAAATAAATATGCTGCGCAAAGAAATGATTGTACTTAAAAGAAATATTGCTCCGGTAAGAGAAATTGTTAACGGTATTTTACGCGGCGATTATGCCCTGATAGAAGAAAAAACTGAAAAATATTTTAAAGATGTATATGATCATGTCATCCAGGCAAACGATCTCTCCGAAAATTACAGGGATATGATGATGAACCTGCAAGACCTTTATCTTAATACAGTAAATTTAAAACTTAACGAGGTTATGAAGGTAATGGCAATTGTAACCTGCCTGCTGGCACCTGCTACTGTCATCGGTGGTGTTTTTGGGATGAACTTTGACGTCATTCCGTTTGCTCATCATGGACTTGGATTTTACCTCGCGGTAGCAGTCATGTTTATTGTGCCGGTGGTCATGCTAATTATATTCAGAAAAAGAGGGTGGTTTTAGCTTTCCTTTCCCGCTGTGGCAGCATGCGGATCCAGACTTTTTTCTTTTTTAAAAACCGGTACCGTACTACAGGGTTCGCCATACATGATGCCTTTTACAACCGGTCGCAACATTTTTGTAATTTCTATATACGCTTCCTCAGGAATGGGCATCTCGCCACAACCTTTTATAACCACGCGGTTGTCTGTAAAATCATTTATTGGAATGGCTGATATATTCTTAAGTAATAATTTGGTCTTTGCTGCTGCTTCATTAGCAAAAACAATTTCTTTTGCAACCGGCTGCAATAAGCTTGCTACCAGCATATAAGCCCACATAGGTATTACCGCATCTACAGAACAGGTGATAGCCGCGATCTTATCTTGATAAATTCCTTTGTCTAACGCTTTTAATGATTCTCTGAAATCTTTTTCTTTTAAAATCAGTTCCATAAAAAGATAGTCCTTCATATCAAAAACTACTACGTTCTCCTTTGGATAATAATCGCCGAGATCCAATGTAATAATGCCACTTTCTGCCACTTTATTTCTAAACAATTCGCTCATTATGTAAAATTAGCCCAATTTAAATTACCGGGTTAATACCCCGCTGTCGAGATTGGATAATTAAATGATGCCAGCGCTTCTTAATACACCTGCACATGACCAACTGCGTTCGAAACACATTTCCTGGTATTAACTAAAGCAGCCGGCCTTAATAAGGGCCGGCTGCTTTAGTTATCTTTCTAAAAATTATCAATAAAACTTGCTGCGATCATCTTTTATGTCTGCAGGTTTTTTAAGTCCCTCATACCAATTGTTAAGCTGGGTGCGCAGAGCTGCTTTCCTGGTACTTACCTGTGTTGCAATCATTTCAGAAGTATCAGCTGGTTTTGCCTGAACACTATTCACTTTTATAACGTACACAGCGCTCGTGCCTTCAATTGCAGGCGAGAGCTTAGCCTGGTATTCTTTGTTAAACGCGGCCCCAATTACTTTCCCTTCAACTCCTAATCCATTTATTATTTGCGACGTCATTGTTAAGGATGAATCCAGACCTGCCTGTTGAACCTGCTTGTTATTTGCTGTAGCAATCGCTTCAAGACTGGCAGCCGTACCTATTTTTTTTATAAGTATTTCAGCTTTCTTCTTATTTCGGATGATGGCTTCGCAACCCGTTCTTGCCATAGTTGCGTCCTGAACACCTTTTTTATTTATTTTATCCACTACCGCCACTACAAACTCTTCTCCAATTGGAAATGGCTCACTTACTTCGCCTTTCTTGGCCTTGAAAACCCATTGAACAAGACCACGTGCATCCTGTAATCCGCTAATAGAGAAATCATTTTCTTTTATCATGGTTGGCACCTTAGTCATTTTGAGGCCATTCTTAGAAACGTATTTCTCCAGGCTTGCCGCATCTTTCTCTGCCGAGGCTTTTGTTGCGTCAAGGCTCGCTTTGTTAATAGTGACATCACTGGCCATAATTTCTTTGGCCATGTAAGCAATTTTGTACGAAGGTTTAAAATCTTTTTGGCTTAACACTTCAATTATATGGTAACCAAATTGTGTTTTTACCACTCCTTTGGATCCAACCGACTTAGTAAAACTAAATTCATTAAATTCCGGCACCATGGTACCATATCCAAATGTACCAAGATCCCCCCCTTTCGTTTTACTTCCATCTGAAGAATATTGTAATGCAAGGGCAGCAAAATCTGATCCTGCATTGATTGCACTGTAAATACTATCCGCCAGCTTGTGAGCAGCTGAGTCAGAGTTTATGGCTTTGCCTGTTTGCGGATCATTTACCGGAATAAGTATATGTCGTGCTTTAACGCTATCAGGCATTTCTTTTGATCCCAGCATTTTTGCCAGCACATAATTATTTTTATCAAGGTAGGGACCGTACACTGAACCCACGGACATTTTGGAAATAGTGTCAGCTACAACAGCCGTAATTTTTGATTTAGGTAGGTATTCATCCTGAAATTCGATCGTAGAAGTGTTCCTGGCTATAAAGGCCTTTGCATTGCTGTCTGCCGCAAATGCGTCTTTCAATTCTGCAATAATGGTATTTGTCTTTGCGGTGTCCTCTTTGCCCGCCAACTGGCTAAAAGATACGTAAGAAATATTCCGTCCTTCTTCCTGTTTGAACATATCCTTGTGTTTCTGCACATAATCATTTATTTCAGTATCGCTTATTTTAATGGTACTGTCTGATATATCAGAATAAGGAAGGCTTACATAAGAAATGGAAGCGAAGTTCTTAGCTTCAGTTGTTTCTCTTTGCTGCATCCAGGCCGGGTAATAAACGCTTGCATTTAAGAGGCCCGTATATTTAGTTACGGTTGAAGATATTTTCAACGGGTCAATTATTTGTGCATCTACAGCATCTCGCTGCTCACCCTTGAATTTTTTGATATTTGCCAACGCTGATTGCGCTTTTGTTACATCCAGTTTGCCGGTAGCAGAATCTTTCATTCCCGGTTCTTTTAATAGCGGGTTGTTGGGATCGTTGCTTAATAATACATCACGCAATTCGTCTGAAGTAAATTCAATTCCCAGCTTTTTTGTCTCGGCAAAAAATATTTTTTCTGCTACCATCAGGTTCCAGGTTTGTTCCCTTACCTGGTAAGTTTGTGAACCTCCGCCCCTTTGCTGCTGCATATCTTCAGCCAGTTTAACACGCTTGTTGAACTCACCTAATTCTATACTTTCTCCATTAACCTTTCCAACATTAGATGAAAGCGAGCTAAAAAGCCTGCTGCTTCCCTGTTTGGCATCCATTAATATAAACCCGATTAAACTTAGGGCAATTACAACGATTACTATAGCCGCACCTTTATCACGAATACTTTGAATAATTTGCATATAACTTATTTGTTAGATTTTTGGAGGGCAAAAATAGGTAAAAAAGCATATTAACGCCGAAAAAACCTGATAGGAAACCTTTACGTACGGTAACTTATTACAGGTGGTACGGTTTTTAGTGATGGTAATTTGGCTGTTTTTACTAGGTGAAAATCATAATTAACATAACAATTGTGCATAAACGTTGTTTTAGGTGGATATCTGCCAATTTATTAAATTTTTAACAGGATAAAATAGGGTATAAGTAGTCTGGCTTCTATTTCGAAAAATAAAAGTGTTGGTATGCCTGAAGTTATACCTCATGTGTTAACACGGGTATTTAAGAAAAAGCTATTTTTCTTTTCCCCCTCCGGATTTATTAACAGCTGTTAGTTATTTTTAATTATCAAACAGGAAAACCGGCAGGAGTAAGATTAGAAATACCAATCGGGTGTTTTCAAAAATGTTAATTCATTGTGGATGAGCGGGGATAAAGTAAACTTTTTAATTTTACAATA
The DNA here is from genome assembly GCA_014377385.1 of Ferruginibacter sp. GTDB lineage: Bacteria > Bacteroidota > Bacteroidia > Chitinophagales > Chitinophagaceae > Ferruginibacter. The sequence continues at coordinate 48,756 of JACMPR010000378.1, forward strand.
GCAGCCATAAAGTTTGTTTCCACTTATTAACAGCCCTAATAGTAATAGGTGATTATATAAATAAGTAGTATTAATACATATTATGGTAGATATCAACAATGCAATTATCCGCGAAATGATTATTTCTGAAAAGGGATTTTTGGATGTGGAGATACTTGTAAGCCTGGATCTTTTTTCAGAAATTGAAAAATTGAAAAAGGAAAAAAATGCCATCATCCTTGCACATTATTACCAGGAGCCGGATATCCAGGATGTAGCAGACTATATTGGTGATAGCCTGGGGCTCTCTCAAAAGGCAGAAAGTACCGACGCGGATATAATAGTCTTTGCCGGAGTACATTTTATGGCGGAAACGGCCAAAATATTGAATCCTTCCAAAAAAGTATTATTACCCGATCTTAATGCTGGCTGTTCTTTGAGTGACTCAGCACCACCGGCTCTTTTTAAGATTTTTAAGGACAGGCATCCCGATCACCTGGTGATAACCTACATTAACTGCAGCGCAGGTATGAAAGCCCTTAGTGACATTATTTGCACTTCCTCCAATGCGCAGAAAATTGTTGAAAGCCTGCCTGTTGATCAAAAAATCATTTTTGCGCCGGATAAAAATCTGGGTGCATACATCAACAAGCAAACCGGTCGAAATATGCTTTTATGGAACGGAGCGTGCATGGTTCACGAGATTTTTAGCATGGAAAAAATAACCAGACTTAAAATAAGACATCCCGAAGCGAAAGTTATCGCTCACCCGGAATGTGAAGAACCTGTATTGGCGTTAGCAGACTATATAGGGAGCACTACGGGACTTTTAAAGTATTCGCAGACATCTGCCGCCAAAGAATTTATCGTGGTAACAGAGGCCGGAATTATCCACCAGATGCAAAAGTCTAATCCTTCAAAAACATTTATTCCTGCTCCCCCAAATAATGCATGTGCATGCAACGACTGTCCGTATATGAAATTAAATACATTAGATAAATTATATCTGTGTCTAAAATATGAACTCCCAGAAATAAAGATGGATGAAACCCTAAGACTGGCTGCCCGCAAACCTATTGACCGAATGCTGGAGATAAGTGCACATTATGGTTTATGACGATTTTAAGTAACTGCTGATTCTCTTTCCAATGTTTGACCTGATATTCATATAAAATGGGTTGATATCCCCCAATCTGGTAATTTTGGTCAAACTGTAGGAACTCTCCGATAACACTTGGTTGGCTCATCCACAAGATATTATGGCAAACCTGAGAGATGATGAGATGCGGTGCCATTTTTCGTAGTTTCTTAACAACCCTTTCATATTATTTTCGACATGTACCAATTCCCGTTGCTGAGGTTCAAGTCAATGGATTTACAACCGCCGCCTTAAACTTTTCTGTTTTCACATAATCCGGTTCGTAGCCAGATTTGAATCTTCGCCAGATAACAGTACAGCCGGTTCAAATGGAACCTGAAAATATGGGTATAAAAGCAAAGTGATTTTTAGGAATAAAAAACCCAACAAGACGGGCCCAAACAAGTTTTTTTGTGACGGTTTCTTTTCAAAAAATTTTGCAATTAGTCTGCGGGCATGCAGGGTACCCTGGCTGTGTGAAGCAACAATAACAGGTCTTCCATTATTATAATTTTTAAGATAAAAATCAAAAGCTTTTTAAATATCGGCTTAGGCCCTATCAAAAAAAAAGTTGCCGACTCCATAAGAATATCGAGAGATTTTAAATGGCCCTGTCGGTACCATGGCGCAAATATCCGGCAGCTTTCATTGAATACGCTCAGCCTGATAAGGAATACCCGACCCGTTTATTTTTTGGTTGATAAAGTCGCTGTCATTATACGCGTTCCAGCCTCTACGTCCATTGTTAGTGAGGCTCGTTGGATAAATGAAAAATACACCTGCGGATAAGTCTGGTTTGAAGCTGCTTCGCAATTGTTTTGGTACAATCACTGATGAATTTTTTTTCATGGATGCGCTGCTCAATCATTTAGATTGCTGTAACCAGGCAGCCGGTTCGTTGGTTTGAATGTATCAGCAGTATTGGTAGAAGGAAAATTACTTCTTGAACAGGTGGTGGTAAGAAAAATAATACCAACGGCGAAGTATAAGCTTTTGATATTGCTGAATAAAAAATATCTTTTGTAAATTTTCACAATCAAATCTACATTCGTTGCTTCAAACCATAAAAAGAATATGGCTATACCAACCG